>DASQZA010000001.1:0-4305 GCA_035638935.1 Gemmatimonas sp.
CGGACCTTGGCGCCGCACTCGGCGGCGAGCGGTTTCTCACGGAGATTCGCACCACGGTGCGGTTGCAGCATCCGCACATCCTGCCGTTGCTCGACAGCGGGGAAGCCGATGGCCTGCTGTACTACGTGATGCCTCTCGTCACGGGCGAGACGCTGCGCGTGCGACTGGAGCGCGAGCGGCAACTACCCATCGCCGACGCGGTGCGCATTGCACGTGAAGTCGCGAGTGCGCTCGACTACGCGCATCGGCAGCACGTCATTCATCGCGACATCAAGCCGGAGAACATTCTCCTGCACGATGGGCAGGCCATCGTCGCGGACTTCGGCATTGCGTTGGCGGTGCAGAGCGCCGGTGGCGCGCGCATGACACAGACCGGATTGAGTCTCGGCACGCCGCAGTACATGAGCCCCGAGCAGGCCATGGGCGAGCGCACAATCGACGCACGCAGCGACATCTACGCGCTGGGTGCCGTCACGTACGAGATGCTGGCCGGCGATGCACCGTTCACGGGCAGCAGCGTGCAGGCGATCGTGGCAAAGGTGCTGAGCGAGAAGCCCACCTCGCTGCGCGTACTCCGCGACACTGTGCCCGCCCATGTGGAGCAGGCCGTGTTCAACGCATTGGCCAAATTGCCGGCCGACCGTTTCGCGACCGCCGCCGAGTTCAGCGCTGCACTTGGTAGCGCCACGACTGCCAGCACCGGGCACAGCACCATTAACGGCAGTGACCCGCGACCCGTCGCAACCACATCGCGCGCCAGCCGCCGCGCGACCTAGATCGCTGGTGCCGTTGCGCTGGTGGCCATCGCGGTGGGCGCGCTCGGATGGTTCCGTCCTGCACCGACAGCTGGTGTGCTGCGGTACGACATGCAGCTGCCACCGGTGTTCACCGGTACCGCGGGTCAGGAGAACGTGCCCGTACCGTCACCGGACGGGTCGTTCATCGTGTTCTACGGCCCGGTGCCGGGAGGCTCGCGGGTTCGCAGCTCTGGCTCAAACGCCGCGAGAGCCGGTCCGCCGTACCGATTGCCGGCACGTTGGACGCGCAGGCGTTCACGCTCTCGCCCGACGGCACCTGGCTCGCGTTCGTGGCCAGCACGAAGGTCATGAAGATGCCTGTCGTGGGCGGAGCGTCGGTGACGCTCGTCGATGATCAGGCCGACGGATACTCCGGGATCGCGTGGCTCGATGACGGAACGGTGGTGTATGCGCGCGTGCGTGATTCGCGGCTATCCATAGCAAGCGTATCCTCGAACGGGGGCGCCTCCACTCCGGAATGGGCAAGCGACTCTGCGCGTGCGACTGTGGTGGCCGGCATACCAGGCACTCGCGCTGTGTTGTTCTATCGTTGCGGGGTGACACGCTCCGCATGCGATCTCTGGGCCGGGGAGCTTGGCGCGACCGAGGCCACGCTCGTCCTCAAGGGCGTCAAGTCGGCGCGCTACGCCGAGACCGGTCATCTCGTGTATGCGCTGGACGGGCGGCTGATGGCGGACGAGGTCGATCGCCGCACCTTTGCCGTGCATGGCCGGCCGACTGTACTCGCCGATAGCATTTCGCGTGGCGACCTGCCGTTCGAACTCTCGCGGTCGGGAACCCTCGTTACGCGTCAGGAGAGCACCAGCGGAGTCGGCGCATACGAGATGATGTGGGTCGATCGCAGCGGGCGCGCGACGCCCGTCGATTCCGCATGGACGTTCGACATCACGCGCTATGTCGCCGACCACGGATGGGCGCTCTCACCCGATGGCTCGCGCCTCGCGATCGGTCTGCACACCGATGCGGGTGACGACATCTGGATCAAGCAGCTTCCGCGTGGGCCAGTGTCTCGCATCAGCTTCGACCCGGCGCCGGAGATGCGCCCGAGATGGAACGCCGATGGGCGCCTTGTCTCGTTCATCTCGGCTCGACCAGGAGTGCTGCAGCGTCGCGCCGATGGGCTAGGCGGCGATTCCTTGCTCAAGCCAGGCGTTATCGACGAAGCGGTCCTGGCGCCCGACGGCGAATGGCTCGTGCTCCGCACGGGTGCGCTGGGAGCCGTCAGGGGCGGTCGCGACATCGTCGGTATACGGCGCGGCGCCGACACCGCGCGCGTCCCGCTCATCGTCACGCCGTTCGACGAGGAAGCGATTGCGCTTTCTCCCGACGGTCGGTGGATCGCCTACCAGTCCGACGAGACAGGACGCACCGAGGTGTTCGTTCGCGCGTTCCCGAACACGAGCGCGTTCAAGCATCAGGTCTCGAACGGTGGTAGCACGGCGCCACTCTGGTCGCGCGATGCGCGCGAGCTGTTCTTCGTGAGCCCGGCGGCCGACATGATGTCGGCACGCGTCACCGCCGGCGTATCGATCTCCATCGCGCCGCCCGCGCCGCTCTTTCGCATTGCCGACGAACTGCTCAAGGTGGAATACACATTCTACACACCGTGGGACGTTGCCGCCGACGGCCGGTTCATCATGGCCCGCGCACGTGCTGGCAGTGCGGGCACCGCCACGTCGGTCGTGATCGCCGAGAACTGGTTAACCGAATTGCGCGCGCGGATGAAGCGGTAAGCGCGACTGCCCCGCGCCGACTATACCGCGGCGGGCAACGTGAGGGTGAACGTGGCACCCTCGCCGACGGTGCTGGCGACAGTCAGGTCGCCGCCCATCCGGCGCGCGAGTTCGCGGCTGATCGGCAGTCCAAGGCCTACGCCATCCTGGGCGCCGCGCCCCTGCGCGCGGGCGCGTTCGAGCTGCATGAACGGCTGAAACACGGCATCGAACTGATCGGCCGGAATTCCCGGCCCGGTATCGCGCACGGCCACCGTGATCCATCCGTCGATTTCCGGGGCAATGGTGTCTGCAGCCGGTGGTACGACACTCCGGGACACCGACACCGAAATGTGGCCATCGCGCGGCGTGTACTTGATGGCATTGGTGAGCACGTTCAGCACGATCTGCTGCAACCGGCGCGCATCGGCGACCGCGAGAACCGGGTCGCTGGTTTCCACTGCAAGCGCAAAGGTCAATCCCGCATCCATGCGCCGTGCCGTGAGCAACGATTCCGCGGTGCGTACAGCCTCCGCGACATCGATGACGTCGGCAGCAAGGGCCACGTGCCCGCCTTCCAACTGCGCAAACTCGAGCACGTCGTCGATCAAGTGACGAATGCGATCGGTGCCGATCTCGATACGGCGCAGGGCATCCTGTTGCGCGTCCGTGAGCGCACCCATCGCACCGTGGGTCAGCAGTTCCGAATACGACGCAATGGACTGCAATGGCGTTCGCACCTCGTGACTGACTTCGGCGAGAAACGCGCTCTTCTCGTGCGACAACCGCGCGACCGTTGCGAGCGCCGCCTCGAGCTTCGTTCGCGCGGCGACGTCACGCGCCTGCAGTCGCAGTCGCTCCAGTGCAACCGCACACTGCGCCGCTATCTCGGTCAGCAGGGAGAGGCGATCGGCATCCGGCACGCCTGCCGTGGCGAAGTCCACGGGCATGACCCCGAGCACCGTGTCGTTGACGCGCAATGGCAAAGAAACCGTTGCGCTGACGCCAAGCTGCGTTGCCACGTCGACGACGGCCGGGAATCGGGCCAGCATCTCCGCGAGTGAACTCACGATGACCGGCTGACCGGTGCGGAACGCCTCCGCTGCTGGCCATCCGCGGCTCCGAGGAATTTCCTCGACCATGGCAACGAGATGCTGCGGGAATCGGTTCACGGCGAGGAAGCGGAGTGGCGCGTCGGGATCGGTGGCGACGAGAATCGACACATGTCGCGCGCCGACCATTTCGGTCACGTGCTCGGCGACGAGCGTCGCCACGTCCTGCTCCGAGGCTGCCGCCGCGAGCGCCGCCGTCACACGTTGCAGTTGCGCCGCGCGGAGCAGCAACGCATCCCGCTCACGCTCGGCAAGCAAGCGCGCGCTGATGTCCGCGTATTGCACGGCAACGGCCCCACCGGAGCCGTTGCCGCTGGTCGTCCGGACGGCCACCAACCGGAAGCCGCAGTCGATTCCATCCCGGTCGTAGTGCATCTCGTACTGCCACGGCATCCCCGTTTCGCAGGTCGCGGCGTACCCGTCGAACACGCCCAGCTCGACCACCGAGGGAAAGAGCATGCACATGCGCTGTCCGATCAGCTCCTGCGGCGTGCGGCCCACCATCGAAGCGCCCGCCGGGTTCACGTAGGCGTAGACGAAGTCCACAATCCGGCCGCCCCCGTCGCGAACGGGTTCGAACAGCGTGAACCCATCGGGCGAAACCTCGTGCACAGTCAGGTAAACGCGAGCCAGCGCCCCTGTGTCGACAGGGGAAACCACGGG
>DASQZA010000002.1:0-9561 GCA_035638935.1 Gemmatimonas sp.
TTCCGGGCGTTTCGCCAGGCACCGCTCGAGAATGTCCACGAGCATGCGCGGTGCATCGGGGCGCGTCTGCCAGATCGGTGGCGGCGTTTCACTCAGGTGCTTCACCAGCATCGCCGGTGTCGTCGCTGCCTCGAACGGCAGCCGCCCCGCGAGCATCAGGTAACCGACGACCCCCAGCGAATACACATCGCTGCGACCATCGACCTCGCGTTCACCCGTCGCCTGTTCCGGACTCATGAAGGCTGGGGTGCCGACGGCAATGCCGGTCTGCGTCAAGCGGGAGCCGCTCTCCGCCGCCCGCGCGATACCGAAGTCCGTGACCATCACACGGCCCGACTCGCTGTCCAGCAGAATGTTGTCGGGCTTGATGTCCCGGTGCACGACACCGGCGGCGTGCGCATAGGCCAGCGCGTCGGCTGCTTGCTCGAGCACCGTCGCCACGTACTCGAACGCAGGCCGCGGCTCGCGCAGCAGGAGCGCGCCCAGACTCTCGCCGCGCACCAGTGACATCGCAAAGCAGACGAGTCCTTGTCCTTCATGCACCGCGTAAATCGGTACGATGTGCGGGTGGTTGAGGCGCGCCGACGTCTGCGCCTCGCGCACGAACCGTTCACGCACCTCGGCGCGGAATGCGAGATCGGGTGGCAGCACCTTGAGCGCGACGGTCCGCTGCAGCCGAACGTCGGTGGCCGAGTACACGACGGCCATGCCACCCCGTCCGACCTCGTTGCCGACCAGGTAGACGTCACCAAAAGCCGCGGTCACGCGGTCGCGCAGCATGCCGGCATCGCGCGCGTCCTCGGCGGCACGCTCCGCTGCGTTCTGGCTGCCGAACCGTCGACCGGCGACCGGCGTGACGTCGCGCATCTGCTTATCCGAGCGCGCGCGCTGCGAGTCCGCCACGTGTGGCGTCCCGCACTTCACCAGCTGCCGACACCGCAATGTCCACATCGCGCGCAAGCGCCATCGCCTGCTCGGCGACGAGCGTGACGCTCTGCACCGAACTGTTGCCGGTGCGGAGCCGCACCAGGTCGAGTCGCACATTCTCGAGAGCGATGCGGCAGCTTTCGAGTTGCCCGCGGCGTGTCTCGAGCTTGCGCGATGCATCGACCATCGCCCGGCGGTCACGACGCAGCTGGGCGAGCCGTCGCACGCGCGTCTCGCTGCGCGCCGTCTCCAGCGGATTTGCTTCGGCCTCGAGCGTAGAGATCTCGGAGTCGATGGACTCCAGATTGCCGGAACCCTGCGCCAGCTCGAAACGTGCGAGGTCGGCCGCAATGATCTCGATCTTGCCCACGAGTTCGACCGCCGTTCCCTGAACGGCCGGAATGCGCGAGCGCTCCGCCTGTGGAATCGTGTTCAGCAGTCGCACGATCTCATCGCGGTCGGTGCGCGCATGACGCACCAGATCGAGATACCGGCCGAGTTCGTCGTCACGCGCGGGCCCTGAACGACCGGTCGGCGTCGACGCGCCCGGCGCGGATGCGAGCGTGCGCGTCGCCGACGGCTTGTTGGAAAGCGCGCCGCGGAGACGGTCATGGCGCCCCTGTGCCCGGAGCTCGGCGCGTTTCTTCGCGCTGAACACGGCGATCACGTTGTCACAGACATCCGAGACGAGTTCGCCGAACATGCGGTCGTGCGGCTGGCGCAACACGTCCCGCCAGTCGTAGCTCTCCGACCAGAGTTTCGCGTATTTCCACGCGATGAAGATCGTCCAGAGGACGGTAATGCCACCCATCCCGTTCCCGCCGAAGATGCTGATCAGCGTGATGGGCACGTTGACGAAGAGGTAGATCGCGAACTGCGTGCGAAACTTCTTCACCATGGGGTGCTCCCACCGCTGCTCCTCCTCGGAACTGATCGGAGCTGCTTCCCCCTCCTGCTGCACGCCGTGCCGCGGTCCGCGCGGCTCGGGGTACGTCACCTTGAGCGGATACTGCGTGGACTGCCGGTACGGTGCGGCGCCACCGGATGAAGCGGCCTCAGACGCTCCGGGGCTCCCCAGCTTCATGCCGCCGAGTGGCGCAAGCGGGCCGCGGAAATCGACGGACACACCGAGGTTGCTGGCGGTGCGTACCGGCATTGGCGTCGGCGGGACGATGCCTGACCGGAGCGCCTGCACCAGTTCGCCACCCGTCTGGAAACGCTGGTCCGGCGACTTCTCGAGCAGCCGCATCACGATCGCGGAGAGATCCGGCGGCACATCGGCCCGCCGTTCCGCCACGGGCACCGGCGCTTCGGCGAGGTGCTTCACCAGCAATGCGGGCGTGGTGTTGCCGACGAATGGCGGCTCGCCCACGAGCATCTGGTACGCCACGATGCCGAGGGAATAGAGATCGCTGCGCGCGTCGAGATCGCGGTCGCCGGACGCCTGCTCGGGCGACATGTACGCCGGCGTGCCGATCGCCATGCCGGTCGCCGTGAGCCGCGACGCTTCCCCGCTGTCCATCGCTGCGCGGGCTATACCGAAATCGGTGACCAGCGCGCGGCCGTCGATGCCATCGAGCAGGATGTTGTC
Source organism: Gemmatimonas sp. (assembly GCA_035638935.1). GTDB lineage: Bacteria > Gemmatimonadota > Gemmatimonadetes > Gemmatimonadales > Gemmatimonadaceae > Gemmatimonas. Next base: position 2,519 of record DASQZA010000002.1, read on the forward strand.
CGGCTTGATGTCGCGGTGAATCACCCCGCGGGAGTGCGCGTAGGCCAGCGCGTCCCCGACTTCCGTGAGCCAGCGCCGTACGTCGTCGACGGGGCATGGACCACGCTTCTTGAGGCGCACCGCGAGGTTGTCACCTTCGATGCACGCCATGACGAAGAACACGAGATTCCCGACATCGTCGACGGAGTAGATCGGGACGATGTTCGGATGACTCAGCTGGGCCGCGGTCTCGGCTTCGCGAAGGAAGCGCGAGCGGATGTCACGCCGAAACGACAGTTCAGGCGGCAGCAGCTTGATGGCGACATGCCGCTTCAAGCGCTTGTCACGGGCTCGATACACGATACCCATGCCGCCGCGCCCGATCTCCTGCTCCACCTCGTAGGTGGCGCTCAGCGCCTGTTCGACATGCGCGCGAAGTTCGTCGTCCTGGACAGACGGGGCTGCGTTATCGGGCACTAGGTAGTATGAGGGTGGCTGTACCCCGTAGTGTAGCACCACGGGGAGAAGCTGAAAAGCAGAAGCTGAGGTGCAGACGCGGAAAAGCAGAGGCGAAATAGCAGAAGCCGCTGTCACTACGTGGGATAGGCCGCAGAAAGTTGCACCGCCGGTTCGAACCCGGGAAGCAGGTCATGGTGTCATGCTTCTGCCCATCAGGCGTCCTGGCGCGCACAGGAACTGGCAAACCCTGCCGCGATGGCGTAATCACCGCGGTGTGGATCATGCCAAGTCAAAGGCCATCTTCATCCTCGACAAGGATTGACCGTATGGGCCAGCGCCAAACTCTTCCCGTTCTTCCGCTTCGCGGCACCGTGATCTTCCCCGGGATCACGGCTCCCATTGCGGCGGGACGTCCCGGCACTCTCCGGGCCATCGAAACCGCCCTCAAGGGCGACCGACTCGTCTTCGCCGTCGCCCAGCGCGACAACACGGAGGAGCCGACGTCCGACATTCTGTTCACGACGGGCGTCATCGCCCGCATCGGGCAGATCCAGCGCGGCCTGGGCGGTGTCCAGCTGCTCCTGCAGGGAGAACAGCGCGCGACGGCGCTGCAGTATGCAGAGGTCGACGGCTACCTCACGGCGGTGATCGTGCCCGCCGAAGAGATGATGCCGCTCGATCCGAAGGATCCGGCGTTCGAGGCACTTCATAAGGAAACGCGCGAACGTGCCGCGGAGCTCGGAGAGAAGCGCGGGCTGCCGGAGGAGGTCGTGCATCAGGTGCTCGATTCCGTCGATGACGCCGGCCGGTTCTCCGATCTCGTCGCGGGCTACATCGAACTGACGGTGCCGGAAAAGCAGGGGCTGCTCGAGACGTTGTCTGTCGAAGAGCGCCTGCGTCGCGTGCTCGTGCACGTGCAGCGTCAGATCGGACTGCTGGAAGCGCAGGAGGACATCAAGTCTCAGGTTCAGGAGGAGCTGGGCGAGCGTCAGCGGGAGATGTTCCTGCGCGAGCAGCTGAAGGCGATCCAGAAGGAGCTCGGCGACGACGATCAGAGCAAGGAGATCACTGAACTTCGCGAGAAGCTCACGAAGCTCGAGCTCTCGAAGGAGGCGCGCGCCGAAGTCGAGCGTGAGCTCGGACGCCTCGAGCGTGCGGGGCGCGAGTCGATGGAGGCGCAGGTCATCCGCACCTATCTCGAGTGGATCGCCGAGCTGCCCTGGAATACGCGTTCCGACGATCAGCTCGACCTGTCCGGCGCCAGCACGATCCTCGACGAAGACCACTATGGTCTCAAGGATGTGAAGGATCGCGTGCTCGAGTTCCTTGCCGTGCGCCAGCTGCGCGCGGAGCAGATCGCCGAGGAGCTCGAGAACACCGGCGAATTCCCCGTGTCCAAGCTCAAGGGTGAAGCGACGGATGCAACACCGTCGTTGAGTGTGGGCGACGAAGACCGCCAGATCACCGACAAGCGCGAGGCGAAGGCGCGTGCGATGGCCCGTGGCCCGATCCTGCTGTTCAACGGTCCCCCGGGTGTCGGCAAGACCAGCATCGCCAAGTCGATCGCCCGCGCGTTAGGCCGCGAGTACGTGCGTGTCGCCTTGGGCGGTGCGCGCGACGAAGCGGACATTCGCGGTCACCGGCGCACGTATGTCGGTGCGATGCCCGGTCGCATCATCCAGGGCATGAAGCAGGCGGGGAGCAAGAACCCGGTGTTCCTCTTGGACGAGGTCGACAAGCTCGGCACGTCGTACCAGGGTGATCCATCGAGCGCGCTTCTCGAAGTGCTCGACCCGGCGCAGAACGACTCGTTCACGGATCACTACCTCGGCGTGCCGTTCGACCTGAGCGAGGTGCTCTTCATCGCCACGTCTAACTTCATCCAGAACATTCCGGGGCCGCTGCTCGACCGCATGGAAGTGGTCGACTTCACGGGCTACACCGAGCAGGAGAAGGCCGAGATTGCGAAGAAGTACCTCATTCCGCGCCAGCTCGAGGAGTCAGGACTGGGTGGTCGCGACCTTGCCTTCGACGACGACGCGGTGATGAGCATCATTACGCAGTACACGCGCGAGAGCGGCGTGCGTCAGCTCGAGCGTCAGCTTGGCGCGGTCGCGCGCAAGGTCGCGCGTCGCGTGGCAACGGGCGACACGCGCACGATCGACGACAAGGTCATCGACATCGCCGAAGTGCGCGATCTGCTCGGGCGCCCGAAAGTGCACCCCGAGCGTGTCGGCGAGGCGGACGAGGTGGGCATCAGCACCGGCATGTACTACACGCCGATGGGTGGTGACATCATGTTCGTCGAGGCCAGCATCCGCCGCGGGCGCGCGGCGGCGATCAAGGACGACGACGCCGAAGTCGTTCGCGTCGGCCCGATCGCGCTGATCCTCACCGGCCAGCTTGGCGATGTCATGAAGGAGAGTGCACGCGCCGCGCTCACTTACGCGACGAACAATGCGGAAGCGCTGGGCATACCCCACGACCGCGTGAACTCGGCCAGCGAAGCACACATCCACGTGCCCGCTGGCGCGATCCCGAAGGACGGTCCGAGTGCCGGTATCTCCATCGCGACCGCGCTCGTGAGCGAGATGTCGAACCGCAAGGTGCGGCGCGACGTCTCCATGACTGGGGAGATCACGCTACGCGGGCGCGTGCTCCCGATCGGTGGCCTCAAGGAGAAGGCGCTCGGTGCGCATCGCGCAGGCATCAAGCACGTGATCATCCCGAAAGCCAATGAGGCGGACATCGAGGACATTCCGGAAGAGGTGCGCGCGCAGCTCACCTTCCATCCCGTGGAGACGCTTCGTCAGGTGCTGGCCATTGCCCTCGTGGACGGCGGACGTGTGTCCGCCGACGTGGACAAGGAAGAGTTGGTCGGGGTGTAGGGCCGATGGCTCCTCGATTCAGGATCGCTTTCCTGATGTCGCGGGGATTGCGCTGAACATCAGGCCTCCACGGGAACGCGGCCGCCGGAGGACTGCGCGAGCCGGTGAAAGTAGACGTCCTCGAGATCGGGCTCGACGGCGACAAATCCATCTCCGGGATCGCCGTCGGCGTACACGTGCAGTACCGTGTTGCCCGCGGCGAGCTTGCTGGAGATGACCTGATAGCGCTCCCGGTAATCCGCGGCCTGCTGCCGCGGGATCGTCCGCCGCCAGATGCGTCCGCGCACCTCGTCGAGAATGCGCTCCGGCTCTCCCTGCACGACCACTTCGCCCTTGTTGATGATCGCCATGTGCGAGCACAGTTCGCGCACGTCCTCGACGATGTGCGTGGAGAGGATCACGACGACGTCCTCGCCGATGTCGGCGAGAAGATTGAGAAAGCGATTGCGCTCGGCCGGATCGAGACCGGCGGTCGGCTCGTCCACGATCAGCAGCTTCGGCCGGCCAGCGAGTGCGATCGCGATGCCGAGCCGCTGCTTCATGCCGCCAGAGTAGCCGCCAGCGCTCTTCTTGCGCACCTCGTACAGGTTCACCTGCTGGAGCAGTGAGCTCACGAGATCGCGACGTTCTCCGTTGTCGGTCACGCCCTTCAGCACGGCGAAGTGATCGAGGACCGCCTCGGCGGGCATGTTCGGATACAAGCCGAACTCCTGCGGCAGGTAGCCGAGCGTTTCGCGAAGGCGGTCGGGTTGTGTGAGGACATCGATGTCGCGGAAGCGTATGCTCCCACTGTCCGGCGGCTGCAGCGTCGCAATCGTGCGCATCAGCGTCGATTTTCCTGCTCCGTTGGGCCCCAACAGTCCGAACATGCCGGGCGGAATGGTCAGCGAGATCCCGTTCAGCGCGCGAACGCCGTTCGCATAAGTCTTCGAGAGCCGATCGATCTGCAGCGTCATTGGAGGAATTGGCGGGAGACGGGGCGCGACTGCGGCAGCGAGTTCGCCACATGCCCTCAGGTGGCCCGTACCGGGCCCGTGCATTTTGCGCGCAGCTTGCGCAATGCTCCCGCCCTGCCCGGAACTTGTCAACATGGAGCGCCGGGTTCAGATGGCACGGAGCCCGCCGCTGGCGCCGCGATAAGGGGCCTCCCACTACTGTGGGAGGCCCCTCGTTCCGTGCATCCGCCGTCATGCTGCAGTCATGCGCGCGATTGTCGACGATGCACCACTCCGCCCAGCGCCAGCAGTCCGAGCGCGCACAGCGCAACGCTCGCAGGTTCGGGAACCACGTTGACGTCGACGACGGGCCGGATCTGGCCAACGGCGCATCCCATCTGACTGCCTTGGGACGGACAACCGAACTCATTGGTGAACCCGCCGGCGACGTCCAGACCCTCGAGGAACGTCGAGGTGACAAGGACGTAGGTCAGCGCCGGCGAGAGTGCGAACGAAAACGGGAGGCCCGGGTTGCCTTCGAATGCTTCCGACGAGGCACCAAAGAGAATATTCGCCAGCGGAGCGGTCGGATTGAACGAACCCTGATACAGAAACAGCGCGGGCGCGAAAGCCGACGCGGTGTTGAACGAGTACAGGCCCGCCGTGGACACAGTGAACGTGTACGTGCTGAAGAAGAACACGTTCCCGAAGCCTGCGGTCGTGGTCGGCGGCGACCCGAAGTTCGGCGAATCGAAAAGCCCAGCCCCGGTCAACGTTGCCGGTGGTGGACGGAACAGCTGCGACTCAGCCGTTGCGGGAGAGAGCGCAGCGAGAGACAGTGCAACTGCGAGTCTGGTCGCAGTACGGCTGGACATGGAGCGCATCGTGGTAGTCGGGTGGAAGGCCTGGGGATATTCCATTCCACGCTGACGCAACCTTCATGCTACCCATCGCACCCGAGTTCGCTCGAGGCTGTAAAGATCGAGCGTCTTGTCCGACACTCGTGCAACACGCTCAGGCGACGATCGTGACGCGACTGTTGATCGCCGAGCGTTCGGTTGCACCCATCTCGCGCAGCAGCAGTCGCGTCATTCGGCGCGCAACCTCGAGCGCTGCCGCATCGAGCTCGGGCGTGAGGTCGCGTTCCGCCGATGATACGCCCATCGACAATCCAATCGAGTTGCGCAGCTGCTGCACCGTTGCGCGCGCCACTTCGCCGGCGATGCTTTCCATCGCAGGGAGTCGTTCGGCAAGCGAACGACGATGCAATTCCGTTGCGAACCGCGCGAGTTCGTGCTGCAATGCGCTGTGCGCAATCGCGGCCGCTTCGGCGGTCACGTCGACATCCTGCGGTAGGTCATGCAACGCGAAGAGCTGCAATCCCGCGGCCGTTGCACCGGCTTCGACATTGCGCGGCACGCCGAGATCGAGCCACACGGCTGGCTTGGCGGCGCGTGCGGTCATGATGCCGCACGCTTCTCCACCGCGCAGCACGGGCGTCTTGCTCCGCGTGGCGAACACGACGACGTCGGCGCCGACGAGCGCCTCGTGGCGGTTTTCCCACGAGCGCGCTTCCGCGCCGATGGTGGCGGCGAGTGCGGCCGCCCGGTCATCCGTGCGACTGATGACCGTCATCGCACCTGGTGACCGTCGCGCGATCGCGATCGCCGCACTTTCGGCGGCTGCGCCGGTGCCGACGATCAGCACCCGCTGATTTGCCCACAAGGTTTCACGCTCGAGCTGCGCGCCGATGAACGCCGCCGACGCGTCGCCCAGGGACTGGCCCCAGTCGAACTCGCCGGCTCGCGTACGAATCCGGCGCGCAGCCTGTATGCCACGCTGAAATACGGCATCGAGTGCATTCACCGTGGTTCCGCCGTCGCGGGCCTCGATCCACGCACGTCGTACCTGCCCAAGAATTTCCGGCTCACCGAGGCGTTGCGAACGCAACCCCGCCGCCACGGCGAACAGATGTCGCACCGCAAGGTCGGCATCGCGCCGCTCGATGGCACGGGGCGGCACGGTGCCCAGACGGCCCGTCACCCAGGCGCGAAAGATCGGGGCGGCGTCGAGCGGCCCCCACCAGTAAAGCTCCGTGCGGTTGCACGTGCTGAGCAGCACGCACGGAATGCCGGCCGCGAGGACATCGCGCGAGAGCGCGGCACGCTCGCCTTCCGCAATGGCGAGGCGGCCGATGATACCGACGTCGGTGCTCTCATGCGAACAGCCGACGACGTGGAACGGGAGCGTGAACACGTTGTTGTCGTTCAGCCGATGCCGGCGTGCACGACTGCAGCATCCGGTACCGACTTGCTGGGCGCGCACGCCACGCGAGCCGGCACGGGGCGACACATCGGATTGATGCAGCCCGCGCACTTGGTCGTGTACTGCGTGCTGTACGGCTTGCCCGCGTGCATATGGTCGACGACGATGCGGGCGAGCGCGTCGAGAAATTCCGGACGCGCATTGAGCGATGGCGACCGCTTGAAGCCCGTCATGCCGAGCGAGTGCGCGAGTTCTGCGTACTCGATGTCGATTTCGGAAAGCGTCTCGATGTGGTCGCTGGTGAACGCGATCGGCACCGCCATCATGTTCTTGCGCCCTTGCGCCGCCAACTGGCGAATCACGGTTTCCGTGGCGGCACCGAGCCACCGCACCGGCCCGACGTCGGACTGATACGTCAACACGTACGGATTCGACACGCCCGTCGCCTGCTGCACGCGACTGACCGACGACGCAACCTCCGCGGGATATGCATCACCGCGATCGATCACGGAGAGCG
>DASQZA010000003.1:0-5626 GCA_035638935.1 Gemmatimonas sp.
CGCTCTTCGAAGCATTCGCCGACTGGACACTCGACCGCGGCGAGCCCGATCCGGACGCGTTGCCGCACCACCGCTTCGTTGCACTCGCCAGTGAATTCTTCGCTGAACTCGGCTGGGGTGCACTGACGTTCACGCCGCTGAGCGATGCGGTGATGGCGCTCGATACCGACTCCTGGAGCGAGGCAGACGGGACCGGCAATGGCTGCATGGTGTCGACCGGCCTGTTCGCCGGGTTCTTCGGGCGACTCGCCGACGCACCGATTGCCGTGCTCGAAGTGGAATGCCGGGACGGCAGCTGCGACCGGTGCCGGTTCCTGCTGGGTTCGATCGACGTGCTGGGTTACGTCCACGAGGCCATGGGGCGCGGCATTCCGTATGAGCGCGCGGCGGCTTCAGCCTAGCTTAGACGCCAGGCGCCAGACGTCAGGCGCCTGGGTGTGATCGACCTGGGCGTCTGAGCCTACGCCTCCGGGACCAACCCCGCGTACTTCGGGTTAGGCCGCAACTCGTCGTCAATGAGGATCTCGCGGTCCCAGGGCAGCACGATTGCGCTGTCCGTTGCGAGGCCGTGGAAGTCCGGCTCGAACGTTCCCGTGCGGAAGCTCACGGCTGTCCGAACGTCCTTGGCACCTGCGTTCACGATCGCGCTCACGGCGAGGCGCATTGTATCGCCCGAGTCGCAGGTTTCGTCGACCACGAGTGCACGCTTTCCGCGCACCTCGATCGGGGCCGCGCCGAACACAGCCGGCGTCTCGCGGATGCGCTCGGAGCTGTACCGGCGCGAGACCAGGATCGAGTGAAACGGGACATCCAGGATTGCGGCGATTGCCGCTCCCGGCACGACGCCCGCGGTCGCGATGCCGACAACAATGTCGGGGCGGTAGGAGCGCGCCACCTTGAGTGCGAGCGCGCGCGACAGCTCACCGAACAGTGGCCAGTCGACGAGCAGCACTCCCTTGGACGGATCCGGCGCGTATGGGGCTCTTGTCGGCATTCGAAGGGGTTGGCGTGTCTGCATTGTAGCCGTCGGCGCGCCTTGTTGCCATCGCAACCGCCCGATAGCTTAGGCCGTCGGTGCATCACTTCCCCTTCAGAACGACTGCGAGCGCATGACTTGGTGGCGCCGCCTTGTCGGCGGTACGTCCGGGCAGAGCAAACGCCCCACGGATTTTCTCGCTGAAGCGCTCGAGCTCGAGGCGCGCGGCGACTATTCGAATGCGTTGACGTCGTATCGCCTGGCCCTGCGCGAGCGGCCCGATGATCTGCGTGTGCTGCAGAACATCGCGATCGCCTTCTCGAAGACCAACCAGCCTGAGGAAGCGATTCGCACCTACCGGCGAGCCCTGCAGCTCGATCCCGAACTCGCCGGTGCGCACTACGGGCTCGCCTTCCTGCTGCTCAAGCGCAACGATACGGCACACGCGGGCATGCATCTCGAGTCGTTCCTGCGCAACAGCAACGAGACCGACGGCCGGTCGGCGCGTTTCCGTGCACATGCGCAGAAGACGCTCGACGAACTGCGCGGCCTGCCGCCGAGCGAAATGCCGGCGGACATGATGGATGGCGACGCCATGGAGCAGGACATGCCGGCCGACGGGCTGAGAGCGCCGAACCCGACCGACCGCCCGGCGAACCGTTCGCCGCATCACGACTCCGAGGTCTGAAGTGGGGCGTGTGCTCTCGATCGTCAGCCAGAAAGGCGGCGTTGGCAAGACCACCACGGCAGTCAACCTCGCAGCGGCGTTCGCGCGGCGTGGCCTCAAGACGCTGCTGATCGACACCGACCCGCAGGGTGCGGTGCGCTATGGCGTCGGCCTTCGTCGCGGGCACCCAACGGTGGGGTTCGACGACTACCTGCGCGGGGAACGCTCGCTGCGCGAGGTCATTCTTCCGACCGCGCTCCCCTGGATGCGCGTCATCCTCGCCGGTAGCGTCAGCGAACAGGCAGATCATTCGGGCTTTCAGCGGCGTATCGGGGAAAGCAATGCGCTGGCCGAACTACTGCAGCTCTCACGCGAGCGGTGTCATGTGGTCGTGGTGGATACGCCGCCCGGTCTCGGCACGATCACTCGACGGGTGCTCGCCGCCAGCCAGCATGTGGTGGTTCCGCTGCAATGCGAGCCGCTCGCGCTGCAGACGACTCCGCAGATTCTCCGTGCGATTCAGGACATGGTCGCAGAGAACGAAGAGCTCACGCTCGAGGGCATTCTGCTGACGATGTACGAGGAGGGGAATCCGGCCACGCAGCGCGTGGTGCGCTACGTACGCGAACACCTGCCGCAGCATCTCGTGTTCGACACACCGATTCCTCGCACGCCGGCAACCGCCGATGCATTTGCGGCGGGGCAGCCGGTCGTGCTTCGCGTGCCGGCAGATGCGGCCAGCCAGGCGTACGTCAACCTCGCAACGCGACTGGCCGAGCGCTTCGCATGAACGGCGGTAGCGAGTGACCGGGCGGACGCGAGAGCAGTGGCAGCGGCGTGGGGTGGCTGCCGCAGGCGTCGTCTCGCTCGCGCTGGCAGTGATGTCGTGCGCCGATGTGGGCACGGGCCCCGAGGATGTCGCGTCGGTCGAGTTCGCACCGCTCGACGTGCCGTCGGTGGTCCTGGGTGACACGCTGCGTGACGCGACAGGCGCCATTGCCCGGATCGGCGTGATCGTGCGCAACGCGAAAGGCGACGTCATCACCGGTGTGCCGGTTCGCTATCTCTACGCCGAGTTCGCCCGGGACTCCGCGCTTGCGATCGACTCGGTGACCGGACTCGTTCGTGCACTCCGCGCGGCGAAGCCCGCCACCGGCGAGGGCAACGTCATAGCGCAGATCGGTGGCGCGTTGCAGATCCTGCGTCCGCTCGTGGTGACGACCCGCCCGGATTCGATTGTGGCGGTGAGCACCACGACACCCTTGCTCAACGTGGCCGCGACCGAGTCAGCATCCAACCGCTCGGAGCCGCTGCAGGTGCGCGTGCGACACGTCGAACCAGCGTCGAACGCGACGCCGGTGACAGTGACCGAGGTGAATGCCTGGACCGTCCGATTCGAAGTGGTGCAGCCGGCCAACGCGAGCAACGACACCACGGCGCTCGCCTGGCTCGTGAACGACAACGGCCGTGCCTCGGTGACCGACACCACCGACGCCAGCGGCACGGCCGGGCGCCGGGTGAGGATTCGTGCATCGCTGTTGCCGATGGATACCACGACGTCCGAAATTCGGGTACGCGCCACGACGACCTACCGGGGCAGGCCAGTCACCGGGTCACCCGTGACCCTCCTCCTGAACGTCCGCCGCGCCCGCTGAGGCACTCGCGCCGGGCCGCTCGGCGGGACAACTTGCAACTTCCTTCCGCCGTTCCCTTCTCTCCTCGCTGGAGATCGCGATGACTTCCGTCGCGCGCGGGGGCAATCCCGCCCTCGAACTGACGCAGTCCTCCATCCCGTCGCCCTCGCGCTACGCGACCGGCGGCCCGAGGCCAGCGCCGAGCACGATCAATCGGCTGTTTTTCAATGCCGTCGAGCGCTTCGATCGTCCGAACGCGCTGCTGTTCAAATCGCGTGGGGTGTGGGAGCCGATCTCCGATCGCACCCTGTTGGAGCGCGTTCGGCGGACGGCGTTCGGACTCGCGAAACTCGGCGTCGTAGCAGCGGATCGTGTCGCGATTCTGTCCGAGAACAGGCCGGAGTGGGCCATTGCCGACTACGCCTGCGTACTGAGCGGCATCACCGACGTCCCGATCTACCCGACGCTGCCTGCCGAGCAGATGCCGTACATCCTCAACGACTCCGGTGCGAAGCTGCTGTTCGTGTCAACGAGCGAGCAGGCGCGAAAGGTGGCGTCGGTGCGCGCGTCGATGCCGTCGATTACGCACGTGATCGGGTTCGCCGCGACCCGGGAGGATGGCTGCGACCTCACGCTCGCCGAGGTCGAGGCGATGGGTGCCGGGGTGGATTCACCGGCGGAAGCGGAGCGCTTCAAGCGCGATGCGCTCGCAGTGCCGCCGGAGGCGTTGCTGACGCTGATCTACACATCGGGCACGACCGGCAATCCGAAAGGCGTGATGCTCACGCACGACAACGTCGCGTCCAACTGCGCGGCGGCCGACTCCATGATTCCGCTGTCGGGAAACGACACGGCGCTCAGCTTTCTTCCGCTCAGCCACATCTTCGAGCGAATGGGCGCGTACTACCTGTTCGGAAAGGGCGTCACGATCGCGTACGCGGAGTCGATCGACACGGTGCCAGTGAACATGTCCGAGGTACACCCGAGCGTCATGCTCTCCGTGCCGCGGCTGTACGAGAAGATCTTTGCGCGCGTGCTGGAGAATGCCGTCGCGGCGGGCGGTCTCAAGAAACGCATCTTCTTCTGGGCGCGTGGGGTCGGCGAGCGATGGGCGGACGAAAAGCTTGCCGGGCGGACTCCGGGCGGACTACTCGCGTGGCAGTACGGCATGGCACACAAGCTCGTGTTCTCGAAGCTCAAGGAACGCACCGGGGGCAGCATGCGGGTGTTCGTGAGTGGCGGTGCTCCCCTCTCGGCCGAGATTGCAAAGTTCTTCTACGCCGCCGGACTGACGATTCTCGAGGGGTACGGACTCACCGAAACGTCACCGGTGATCACCGCGAGTTCGTTCGAAAATTACCGGCTGACCACCGTCGGCATGCCGATTCGCGGCGTTGAAGTCATGATCGCGCCCGATGGCGAGATACTGACGCGCGGGCCCCATGTGATGAAGGGCTACTACAACAATCTCGCCGCGACGGCGGAGGCGATCGACGACGGTGGCTGGTTTCACACCGGCGACATCGGCGAGCTGGTCGATGGATTCCTGCGCATCACCGACCGCAAGAAGGACATCATCGTGACGGCCGGCGGCAAGAACATCGCGCCACAGCCGATCGAGACGTTGATCAAGAACAACAAGTACGTGTCGCAGGCAGTGATGATCGGCGACAAGCGCAAGTTCCCGGTGGTCCTGATCGTGCCGGACTGGGATCAGCTCGAGAAATGGGCTGCGTCGCAGAACATCGTGTGGACCAGCCGCGCCGAACTGGTAGCGATGCCGACGATCAACGCGAAGGTCGAAAAGGAAGTGATGTCGCAGCTCACGGGCCTCGCGCACTTCGAAACCCCCAAGAAGGTGGCCCTGCTGGAGCACGATTTCAGCATCGAGCGCGGCGAGCTGACGCCGAAGCTGAGCGTCAAGCGGCGTGTCGTCGACAAGAGCTACAAGTCGCTGATCGATTCACTGTACGCGAGCGCGGAGTAGCGCCGGCGCGTGACGTGACCGCGTAGCGCGGACAATCAGCGGCGGCGCCGCAGCTGCACCAGCGGTGCGTTGCCCGCAACGTCGGTGATTTCGTCGCTGCTGTCGGCGCTGCGTTCGCCGACCCAGTGCAGGTCGTCTCGCGCCAGTTCGACGATTCCGCTGGGTACTGCAGCCTGCGATGGTGCCACCAGCCGGCCCAGTGCACGGAGGGCGACCGTCGCCGCCGCCATGTAGCGCGGGTCTCCATGCTGCACCAGAATTCCGTCGAGGGACCCGCGCGAGACGGGAAGGATCCCGTCGCACTGCAGCACCGCGACCGGTGCACTGCCGGTGACGATGGCAGCAATGGCGGCCGCCGAATC
>DASQZA010000004.1:0-16459 GCA_035638935.1 Gemmatimonas sp.
GTCGGGCTGGTACGACAACGAATGGGGCTATTCGTCGCGCTGCGTCGACTTGCTGCGCTTCATGGGTGCGCGGCTCTAGGCTCCAGCGTCGCGCCGACCGCCTGCCTCCTGATCTCTGCACGAGCCCCGGTACACGTGTGCCGGGGCTCGTGCGCACCTCTCCTTGATGCTCCCGACTTCCGTCATGACCACACGTACCATCCGCGACCTGCACGACGCCGATCTCGCGGGCAAGCGCGCACTCGTTCGGGTCGACTTCAACGTGCCGGTCGACGATGCGGGGCAGGTCACCGACGACACGCGCATAGTGGCGGCGCTCCCGACGATCACGACGCTGCTGGATCGTGGCGCGCGCGTGGTGCTCCTCGCACACTTCGGTCGTCCCAAGGGCGCGCCGGATCCGAAGTACACGCTGGCGCCGGTTGCCGACCGACTGCGCGAGCTGCTCGGTCGTCCGGTGCAGTTCTTCGGCGAAACGGTGGGGGACACCGCGGTGGCGACGACGCACGCGTTGAAGGATGGAGAAACACTGCTGCTCGAGAACACACGATTTCTCGCAGGCGAAGAGCAGAACAGCCGTGAGCTGTCGCAGCAGCTTGCCGCGCTAGGAGACGTCTACGTGAACGACGCGTTCGGCGCGGCACACCGCGCGCATGCGAGCACCGCGGGCGTGGCGGAGTTCTGCCGGCCCGCCGTCGCCGGACTGCTCATGGAGAAAGAGCTCGCGTACCTCGGCGGCGCGCTTGCCGAACCCCAGCGACCGTTCGTGGCGATCCTCGGCGGCTCGAAAATCTCGGGCAAGATCGACGTCGTGGAAGCGTTGCTACCGAAAGTCGATCATCTGCTGATCGGTGGCGCGATGGCGTGCACCTTTTTCCGAGCCATGGGACTCGAGACGGGCAAGTCGCTCGTCGAACCCGACCGGGTCGAGATGGCGAAGGATCTCATGTCGCGCGCCGGTGCAAAGCTCGTGCTGCCCAGCGACGCGGCTGCGGCGGCCGACATGAACGGCGGCGTGATGCAGGTGGTCTCCCGCAACGAGATTCCCGCTGATCAGGCGATGTTCGACATCGGCCCGGCCACCATTCATCGCTACCGCGAACTCGTGAAGTCCGCGCGCACGGTACTCTGGAACGGCCCGATGGGTGTCTTCGAGAAGCCACCGTTCGATGCGGGCACGATGATCCTTGCGGCCGCGCTGGCGGAGGCAACCGATCTCGGTGCCACGACGATCATTGGCGGCGGCGATTCCGCTGCGGCAGTCACGGATGCGGGCCTCGAAACTCGCATGTCGCACGTTTCCACCGGTGGCGGCGCCTCGCTCGAATTCCTGGAAGGCAAGCCGTTGCCGGGCGTGGATGCACTCGATCGGCTCTGACGCTCGTCGCTCACCCTCTTCGTCACTCACCCGTAACCGACCCCCATGCATCGCAAGCCAGTCATCGCGGCGAACTGGAAGTTGAATCATGGCCCGACCGATGCGCGGTCGTTCCTGCAGCGCTTCCTCGCGCAGACGCCGCGGCAGCAGGATCGCACGGTGATCTTCTTTCCGTCGGCGTTGACGGTGCACACGGTCGTGGACATGCTGCGCGATCGTCCCGATCTCTGGGTCGGGGTGCAGAACGTGAGCGGCGAGGCACAGGGCGCGTTCACCGGCGAGAACTCCGTCCTCATGGTTCGTGACATTGGCGCACGCGTCGTCCTCGTTGGCCACTCCGAGCGACGTCACGTATTCGGTGAGACGGACGCCATGACGACGAAGAAGTGTGCAATGGTGGCACAGGCGCGACTCTGTCCGATGCTCTGCGTCGGCGAGACGCTCGAGGAGCGCGAGGCGGGTGCGACTGCATCCGTCGTGGAACGGCAGCTTGCGGCGGGAATCGCGGAACTCGAGGATGGCCAGGTCGCGACCATGATGCTGGCGTACGAGCCGGTGTGGGCGATTGGTACGGGCCGGACGGCAACGCCCGACGACGCCAGCGACATTCATGGCGTGCTTCGTCGTGCGCTGGCGACGCGGCTGGGCGACAAGGCAGCCGCCGCGATCCCGATTCTCTACGGCGGATCGGTCAACCGCGGTAACGCCGCGACGCTGCTGTCGTCGTCGGATGTCGACGGGCTGCTGGTCGGCGGCGCCTCACTGGACCCTGATGGCTGGAGCAGCATCGTCCGCAGCTGACAGTTCGCCATGAGTTGGCATCCTTGCACTTGAATCCGGTTCGCCAAGCCGTGATGTTTCAAGGCTGACGATCTGCATTCCTTGTCCACAGGCTTCGCACCATGTACACGTTCCTGCTCACACTGCTCATCATCGACGCGCTGGTCCTCGGTGCTGCCGTCCTGCTCCAGTCCGGGAAGGGTGGCGGGCTCGCCGCGAATTTCGGAGGCGCGAGCTCGTCCTCGGACTCGGTGATCGGCACGCGCCAGGCCGGTAATCTTCTCACGAAGGCGAGCTGGTGGTGCGGTGGCGTGTTTCTGACCCTGTCGTTCATCCTGCAGCTGATGTCGTCGCGGTCGGCCGCTCCGAAGTCCGTGCTCGATCAGCTGGCAACGCCCGCGCAGTCGTCGCCGGCAGCTCCGGCAGGGGCGAACGCGCCGGCCCCGGCTGCTCCGCTCACCACGCAGCCAGCCGGATCTCCTGCTGCCGCACCGGCTTCGACGCCGCCCACGACGGCTCCGGCGGTACCGCCGGCAGCGCCGCCAAACGAGCAGTAAGGCGTGGCAACGATTGCTCCCCAAGGGTTCCTCCTCCTCGAGGACGGAACCCTTTTTCTTGGTCGGCTCGTCGGTGGCGAACTGCCGACCGTGGCCGAGGTCGTGTTCACAACGAACATGACCGGCTATCAGGAAGTGTTCACCGACCCGTCGTACCGCGGCCAGATCGTGGTCATGACGGCGCCGCAGATCGGCAACTACGGGATCAACGGTGCAGATCCGGAGTCAGCTCGGCCTCAGGTCGCGGGCATCGTCGTGCGCGAACTGTCGCCCACGTATTCGAACTGGCGTGCGACCGGTGGATTGCCGGAGTGGCTCGAGGCAGGCGGAGTCCCGGCGCTCACGGAGGTCGACACGCGTCGCCTGACCAAGCATCTGCGATCACGCGGCGTCATGCGCGGTGTGATCGCGGCCGGCACCTCGCCCACCAAAGAGGCGCTGGCCGCCCTGGATGCGTGTCCCAGCATGGACGGGCTCGACCTCGCGACGGAAGTGTCGACGCGCGCCCCGTACGCCTGGGGGAATGCACAGGCAGCGTATCACGTCGTGGCGTACGACTATGGCATCAAGCGCAATATCCTGCGCCTCCTCGAGGCCCACGATTGCCGCGTCACTGTCGTGCCCTCGGACACGACGGCGGAAGCGGTGGCGGCCCTGAACCCGGACGGCGTGTTCCTCTCGAACGGTCCCGGGGATCCGGCCGCGGTGCTCTACGCGCCGGACACGATTCGCGCGATCGCCGCGACCAAGACCCCAATGTTCGGCATCTGCCTCGGCCACCAGCTGCTCGGTCTCTCGTTCGGCGGTCGCACCGAAAAAATGCCGTATGGGCATCGCGGCGGAAATCAGCCCGTGAAGGATCTGGCCACCGGGCAGGTGCTTATCACCTCGCAGAATCACGGCTTCTCGGTTGCCGGGTCGGTCGACGGGGTAGACGGCGCGCCAGACCTGGCCGTAACGCACATCAACCTCAACGACGGCACGGTCGAAGGGCTGCGGCACCGCTCGCTTCCGATCTTTGCCGTACAGTACCATCCTGAGGCTGCGCCAGGCCCTCACGACGCGGTTCCGCTGTTCGACCAGTTTCTCGAGGCCCTGAGATCCAGGCGGGGTCAGGCGAGCCAAACGCTTGACTCATAAGCACTAAGGTCGTACGTTCGACCTTTGGACCCGATGCGTCTCGACTTTCCGGGACGTGCGCGGCATCCCTTGGTAGACTCCATGACGAAAGCCGATCTGGTTGAGAACGTCACGGCGCGCATCGCGCGGACCGCCGGCCCAACCATTTCCAAGAAAGACTGCGCCCGCGTCGTCGATGCGTTCCTGGATGCCATCAAGGATGCGCTGCAGGAACAGAAGAACATCGAAGTCCGCGGCTTCGGTACGTTCAAGATCCGCCAGCGCAAGACGCGCATGGCTCGCAACCCACGGACCGGTTCGCCAGTCGAGGTTTCTGCACGCCCGGTGCCCGTGTTCAAGCCCTCGAAGGAATTGCGTGCAATGGTGGCTGGCCTCGACATCAGCGCCTTTGATGACGAGGATGCCGAGGAGCTCTACGAAGCGTAGAGGTACACGCGGATAAGTGCTGGCTGCCGATCTGTTTGTGCGCCCTGCGTTGCGTTGCTTCGCAGGGCGCTCGCATTCGTGGTGGGAACTACAGCGCCGGCGACGCGCTATCTTGCTACCAGCATGACTACCTCGATCAGCCATCCAACCGGCATACCGGTGTTCCTTTTCGCTTCGTACGCCGACGCGTTCGGGGCGCGCCAGATTCGTGTGCCAGTCGAGATGCCGTGCCGCGCTCGCGATATCGTCGAAGCAATGCGCGCGATGCCGGGCGGCGCTCGCTTGCCCGACGTTCCGCTGCTGGCGCTGAATCAGAGCTGGATCGACCTCGACGAGATCGTCAACCAAGGCGACGAAGTCGCGCTCATACCGCCTGTCGCGGGTGGATGAGCGCATGGCGTCGGGCGTTTTGCACGTAGCCATCGTGCACGATCCGATCGATCCGGCAAATCTCGCGAGCCGGGTACAACACGCGGGCATCGGTGCCGTTTCGCTGTTTCTTGGGACCGTGCGTGACCTCAACGACGGTCGCGCCGTGTCGGGGATGGAATACGAAGCGTATGTGGGCATGGCCGACTCGGAACTACGCGCAATCGCTCGCGAGGCCTGCGCGCCCGACCCGGAGCTGGTGGTTGCGGTCGAGCATCGCATTGGCACCCTTGCGATCGGTGACGTCAGCGTCGCGATCGCTTGCGCGCACCCGCATCGCGGTCCCGCCATGGACGCGACACGTCGCATCATCGACGAACTGAAGTCCCGCGTGCCCATCTGGAAGAAGGAGCACTATCTGGACGGCGAGCGAGTCTGGATCGACCCGACCGCGTCCCGACAGGTGCCCCAGTCTGTGCCCGCCCGAGAGACGTCGTGACCGGGCCATCCGTGGTCGCCCTCGCAGCGTCGACCGGCACCGAGTCGCGCGATCAGTTCGGGCGAAAGATCGAGTATCTGCGGATCTCCATCACCGATCGCTGCAATTTTCGTTGCCGCTACTGCATGCCTGCGGAGGGGCTGCCGTGGCTGCCGAAGGATGGCATCCTCAGCTACGAGGAGATCGCTTCTCTCGTCGGCCAACTCGCGCCACTCGGCCTGCGGCGACTTCGGATCACGGGGGGCGAGCCGACGATCAGGCCGCAACTCGACCGTCTCGTGGCCATGCTCAAGGCGGTGCCCGGTGTCGAAGACATTGCGTTGTCGACGAATGGGGTTCGTCTGCCCGAACTGGCGCCTGCGCTGGTCGCGGCCGGGCTCGATCGCGTGAACATCAGCGCCGATTCCTTGCGGCCGGATCGGGTCGTCGCCATCGCACGGAGGGATCTCGGGTTCGACCTCGTGCACTCCGCGATCGCTGCGGAGCGGGCCGGACTCGGGCCGATCAAGATCAACGTCGTCGTGATGCGCGGGATCAACGATGACGAAGTCGAGGATTTTGCGGCACTCACGCGCGAGCACCCGTGGCACGTGCGGTTCATCGAGCTCATGCCGGTCGGAGAGCTGCGCGAACTCACATGGGATCATGTCGTGCCAAGCGAAGAGGTGCTTGCGCGAGTTCGGCGGTTGGGCACGTTGGCACGCGATTCCGGTCCATCGCGCGGCAATGGGCCTGCGGCCTACTGGCGGCTCGATGGCGCTCCCGGCACGATCGGTGTGATCACGCCGATGACGCACACGTACTGCGACACCTGCAACCGGGTGCGGCTCACGGCGGATGGGCGGCTGCGCACGTGTCTGTTCGGTGATCATGAGGTGCCGCTGCGTGACGCGCTGCGGCGAGGCGAGCCGATGGAACCGCTCTTCCGTCAGGCGCTGGCCGACAAGCCGCGTGAGCATGCGCTGCTGCAGATGCAAACCGGCGGGTTGCGTGCGTTGAGCCAGGTTGGCGGATGAAGCCTTCGCAGCACGGTGTTCGATCACATCGACTCTCGTCGACCCGCATCGTGACACGAGGTGGCGTTGTGTGACCGATGCGGCGCGTGCGTTGCTCGCTCCTGTGCAGCGGCCTATGTTGCGATGGCTTGCCCTGTTGTGCGTCGGGCGAGCCCCAAAGGTTTACAGCACACGCTGCGCCGCACGCTGCTCCGGCCGCGGTGCGCCGCGCTGACATCCGTCCAAGGAAGCGGCTGACATGGTCAACAAGATCACGGTGGTTGGTGCGGGAAACGTGGGCGCCACGACGGCGCAGCGTATTGCGGAAAAGTCGCTTGGTCGGACCGTGGTGATGGTCGACGTGGTGGAGGGCATCCCGCAGGGCAAGGCGCTCGATCAGTGGGAATCAGCGCCGATTGAAGGCTTCGACAGTCGGGTCATCGGCACGAACGGTTACGACGAGACCGCTGGCTCCGACATCGTGGTGATCACCGCCGGCATTGCACGCAAGCCTGGCATGACGCGGGATGATCTGCTCAACACCAACGCCGGCATCGTCAAGGCGGTGTCCGAGCAGGTGAAGGCGACGTCGCCGAACGCGATCGTGATCGTCGTCTCCAATCCGCTCGACGTGATGTGCTACGTGGCCAAGAAGATCACCGGCTTCCCGCGAGAGCGCGTGATCGGCATGGCCGGTGTGCTGGACACGGCCCGCTACCGCTCGTTCCTGGCCGAGGCGCTCGACGTGTCGGTGCGCGACATTCAGGCGATGGTGCTCGGTGGTCATGGCGACACGATGGTGCCGTTGATTTCCTACACGACCGTGAGCGGTATCCCGGTCACGCAGCTGATGCCGCGCGCCCAGCTCGATGCCATTGTGCAGCGAGCACGCGACGGAGGCGCTGAAATCGTGAAGCATCTCAAGACCGGCTCCGCCTACTACGCACCCTCGGCCGGCGCAGTCGAGATGGTCGAGGCCATCGTCCACGACCGAAAGCGCATTCTCCCATGTGCAGCATGGCTGCAGGGTGAATACGGGCTGAGCGACCTGTTCCTCGGCGTCCCCTGCAAGCTCGGGCGCAACGGGCTCGAGCAGATTCTCGAGATCGAGCTTACCGGCGACGAGCGCGCAGCTCTCGAGAAGTCTGCTCAGGCCGTCCGCGAACCAATGTCGGTTCTCTCCATCTGAATTCAACCGGCGCGAACCTTTCGAGGCTCGCGCCGGTTCTTCCTTTATCCCGCTTATGTTCGGTCTCACGAGATTCTGGCGCAGCACAGTTGGCAAGAAGGTGGTCATGGCCATCACGGGGATCATCGGGATCCTTTTCGTGCTCGGCCACATGACCGGCAACCTCCTCATGTTCAAGGGGCAGGGGCCGATGCACGAGTATGCAGTGCTGCTGCGCACCAGCATGCCGCTGCTGTACGCGGTGCGCGTGGTCCTCGTCCTCGCAGTGGTGCTCCATGCGGTGGCGGCATATCAGCTCACGATGCTGGCGCGCGCTGCGCGTCCTGCGGATTACGCAATGCGACGACCGCAGGTGACGACGTTCGCGGCACGCACGATCCGCTGGGGTGGCGTGATCCTCCTCGCGTTCATCGTGTATCACATCCTTGACCTGACACTCGGTGTGGTACACCCGGACTTCACGCACCTCGATCCGTACAACAACGTCCGCATCGGGTTGTCGAATCCACTCGTCGCAGGGTTCTACCTGCTCGCCATGGCGGCTGTCGGACTGCACCTGTATCACGGCGCATGGTCTGCGGTTCGGACGCTGGGTGCAGCCCGGCCCTCGACGCAGCCGCTCAAACGGAAGATCGCGCTCGGTATCGCGCTGATCGTCACCGTGGGCTTCATGATCATTCCCATCGCAGCCCTGATGGGTGTCTTTGCGCCCGCCGCTCCGATCGTCGAGCCGAACGAGACGGCGCAGATCGGAACGGTCACGGCGTCTCCGGAGAGTCACTGACATGCTCGATCTGAACGCCAAGGTTCCCGCCGGTCCGCTGGAAGAGAAGTGGGACCAGCATCGCTTTTCGATGAAGCTCGTCAACCCGGCGAACAAGCGCCGTCATCACGTGATCGTCGTTGGCGCTGGCCTCGCGGGCGCCTCCGCATCGGCGTCGATGGCGGAGCTCGGGTATCGCGTGTCGTGCTTCGTGTACCACGACTCGCCGCGCCGCGCCCACTCCATCGCGGCGCAGGGTGGCATCAACGCCGCCAAGAACTACCAGAACGACGGCGACAGTGTCAAACGCCTGTTCTACGACACGGTGAAGGGCGGCGACTTCCGTGCGCGCGAGGCCAACGTGTATCGGCTGGCACAGGTCTCCGTGAACATCATCGATCAGTGCGTGGCGCAAGGTGTGCCGTTCGCGCGCGAATATGGCGGGTTGCTCGCCAACCGGTCGTTCGGCGGCGCTCAGGTTTCCCGCACGTTCTACGCGCGGGGACAGACGGGGCAGCAGCTCCTCATCGGTGCGTATCACTCGCTCGAGCGCCAGGTGGCGCTCGGAAACGTGCAGCAGCACACGCTGGAGGAAATGCTCGACCTCGTGATCGTCGACGGGCGTGCGCGCGGCATCGTGACGCGGAACCTGCAGACCGGGAAGATCACGTCCCACGCCGCCGACGCGGTGGTGCTCGCCACGGGTGGCTATGGCAACGTGTTCTACCTCAGTACCAACGCGCTGCTCTGCAACACGACGGCCATCTGGCGCGCGCACAAGAAGGGTGCGGCGTTCGCGAACCCGTGCTACACGCAGATCCATCCGACGTGTATCCCGGTGAGTGGCGAGCACCAGTCGAAGCTCACACTGATGTCCGAGTCGCTGCGCAACGACGGTCGCGTCTGGGTGCCGATCGCGCGAGCGGACAACCGAGCGGCGAGCGCGATTCCGGAGGCGGAGCGGGACTACTTCCTCGAGCGCAAGTATCCGAGCTTCGGCAACCTGGCGCCGCGTGACATTGCTTCCCGAGCGGCGAAGGAAGCGTGCGACGACGGTCGGGGCGTCGGGCCCGGCGGGCTCGGTGTGTACCTCGACTTCGCGGACGCCATCAAACGCCTTGGGCAGCAGACTGTTGCCGAACGCTATGGCAATCTGTTCGACATGTATCAGCGCATCACGGACGAAGACCCGTACAAGCAGCCCATGCGCATCTATCCCGCCGTGCACTACACGATGGGTGGCTTGTGGGTCGACTACAACCTCATGAGCACCATTCCGGGGTTGCACGTGGCCGGCGAGGCAAATTTCTCCGACCACGGTGCGAATCGCCTTGGCGCGTCGGCGCTCATGCAGGGCCTGGCGGACGGCTACTTCGTGCTCCCGTACACCATCGGCGATTACATCGCGAGCAACAAGATGGCACCGGTCGATGTGGGGCAGGCAGAGTTCACGTCGGCGGAAGCCGAGGTGCGCGCGCGGCAGCAGACCCTGCTCAACATTCGCGGAAAGCGCACGGTCGACTCGATCCACAAGGAGCTCGGACAGATCATGTGGAACAACTGCGGCATGGCGCGCTCGCGCGAAGGGCTGCAGCAGGCGTTGCAGCTGATCCCGGCGCTGCGCGAAGAGTTCTGGAGCAACGTCAACGTGCCAGGGAGTGGTGACACGCTCAACCAGTCGCTGGAGAAAGCTGGTCGCGTCGCGGACTTCCTGGAGCTGGGCGAGCTGATGTGCCGCGACGCACTGCATCGCGAGGAGTCATGCGGTGGCCACTTCCGCGTGGAGTATCAGGAAGACGGCGAGGCGAAGCGCAACGACGACGAGTTCGCGTACGTGGCCGCGTGGGAGTACGCCGGTCCGAACGCGACGCCGATTCTCAACAAGGAGCCGCTGGTGTACGAAACCGTGCACCTGTCGACCCGGAGCTACAAGTAATGAAGCTGACCTTGAAGGTGTGGCGGCAGGCGGGTCCGAATGCGCCGGGTGCGCTCGAGTCCCATGTGGTGGATGGTGTGGAGGAAGACATGTCGTTTCTGGAGATGTTCGACATGCTGAACGACCAGCTCACCCTGTCTGGTGGGGATCCGGTCGCGTTCCAGCACGACTGCCGTGAAGGGATCTGCGGCTCGTGCGCGATGATGATCAACGGCCAAGCCCATGGCCCCTGGAAAGGTGCTGCGGCGTGCCAGCTGCACATGCGGGCATTCAAGGACGGCGACGAGATCGTCGTCGAGCCATGGCGCGCGACGGCGTTTCCGATCATCAAGGACCTCGCGGTCAATCGTGGCTCGTTCGACCGGATCATCCAGGCCGGCGGATACATCTCGGTCAATACCGGTGGAGCGCGCGACGCGAACGAGATCCTGATCGGCAAGGACATCGTCGAGCATGCAATGGACGCCGCCGCATGCATTGCGTGCGGAGCGTGCGTGGCCGCATGCCCGAACGCGTCAGCGGCACTGTTCACCGGCGCCAAGATCACGCACCTAGGTGACCTCCCGCAGGGTCAGCCCGAGCGCGACAAGCGCGCGCTCGCGATGGTGGACCAGATGGACATCGAAGGCTTCGGACACTGCACGCTCGTCGGGGAATGCCAGGAGGCGTGTCCGAAGGAGATCAGCATCGATGTCATCAAGCGCATGAACCGCGATTACATCGTTGCCAGTGTCAAGCGAGAGGAGCCCCGCGCCGTCGCTGGTTCCAGCTGATGAGTGCTGCCGGGGCACGTGCTGGCGCGCGCGTGATGGTCCTGGCACTCGGCGTCGTCGTGGTGCTGGCGATCGTGCTGCTTGCTCGCGCGCGATCCGCGCGTGAATCACTGATGGGTGCGCGAGTCACCCCCGGCGCCGTCACCGGGCTGGCACCGTTGTCGCCTTCTGAACACCGTGGGCTCTCGTTGCTCGCGGCGTTTCGCGACTCGTTGCCGGCGAACAGTGGGAACGACCTGCGCTGTACGAGCTGTCACCTCGAAAACGGGACGCGGGCCACGGCAATGTCCTGGCATGGGGTGGCGTCACGCTATCCGCGTTATCGCGCACGCCGTGGATCCGAGGAGAACCTTACGCAGCGCATCAACGAGTGCATCGTGCGGAGTCTGGCCGGGCGTCCGCTTCCGGACACGAGCAATGCGATGCGCGACATGCTCGCGTTCTTCGAGACGACACGCGATCTGCCTCGGCCCCCAGCGGTCGACACTGTGAAGCTTGCCGGCAGCGCAGGCAACGGCGAACTGGTGTACGGCGCGCAGTGCGCCCGATGCCACGGCGGGCAGGGTGGCGGACTGAGCGCACCTGCGGTCTGGGGCAGCGCGAGCTACTCGGTGGGAGCGGGGATGTCCCGACAGTCGGTGCTGGCGACCTTCGTCCGCCACAACATGCCGCAGGATCGCGCAGGCACCTTGACGGCAGAGCAGGCGGCAGACGTCGCCGCGTACATCCTGCAGCAGCCCAGGCAGGACTTCGTCGGGAAGGAGCTCGACTGGCCAAAAGGTGACCCTCCGGCCGACGTTGCGTACCCTACCGATGCCGCTGGTCTGGCTGGGCGCGAGCAGCCGCCGCTGCGCCCCCTTCTTCCGAGACGTCTGCCATGATCAACGACTCCTCACCGCGACGCGGGTTTCTTGGCCGACTCCTGGCGATCGCCGGCGGGCTTGGTGCCCCTTCTGCGGTTGCTGCAGCGGCAGAGCCTCGCGCGGTAGGGCTGATCGAGGACGCATGGACCAAGCGAGTGCGGGGAAAACACCGCGTCATCTTCCACTCGCATGAGCCCACCGGCGGGATATCCTTGCGCTGGGCGAAAACGTTTCTCGACACCCAGAAATCTTCCTACGCGCTCACCGACTCCGACAGCACCGTGGTCGTTGGCCTGAACGGAAAAGCTATCGGCCTGCTATTCAACGACCACATGTGGGCCAAGTACCCGATCGGCGCAACGCTCGGGATGCCGGGTAGCATCAACCCGGCCGGGCCAGCCGGTTCCAACGAGATTGCGGCGCTCGTAGCGCGTGGAGCCATCCTGCTCGTGTGCCAGAACTCGCTTCGCCTCAGCGGACAACGTTTCCTTCCCGATGCAGCGCGGGGTGATGCGTCAGCGCGGAGTGCTTTCGCACAGGAGGCAGCGGCTAACCTCATCGCTGGCGCGGAGACCGTGCCTGCGATGATCGTGACGCTGCAGCAAGCGCAGGACCTCGGCTGCCGCTACGTGTACGGTGGCGCGTGAGCGCACTCCGGCAGACCACTCAGATACGGGGCAGTGTGACCCCGTGCTGCCCCTGATACTTGCCCTTCTTGTCGCGATAGCTGACCTCGGGCTCCTCGTCGCCGGTGAAGAACACGACCTGCGCAATACCCTCGTTCGCGTAAATGCGGGCGGGTAGCGGGGTCGTGTTGGAGATCTCGAGCGTCACGTAGCCTTCCCACTCCGGCTCGAACGGCGTCACGTTCGTGATGATGCCGCAACGGGCATACGTGCTCTTGCCCACGGTCAGCGTCAGCACATTCCGCGGAATGCGGAAATACTCGACACTGCGCGCGAGGGCGAACGAGTTGGGAGGCACGATGCACACGTCGCCGTCGAATTCGACGAAACTGTTGGGGTCGAAGTGCTTCGGGTCGACGATCGAACTGAGGACGTTCGTGAAGATCTTGAACTCGCGTGCGACGCGCATGTCGTATCCGTACGAGCTGACGCCGTACGAGATCACGCCCTCGCGAACCTGACGATCCTCGAACGGTTCGATCATGCCATGTTCGCGCGCCATGCGCGTGATCCAGCGGTCGGAGCAGAGCCCCATGGTATCCGGGAGGGCGAAAGGGTGAGGAGGGTCGAGGCGGCGGCTGCGGAAGGTATGGACGAGCCGTGCAAAAGGCTACGCGGGTTACCGGCGAGCGCGCCGTGACAGGGTGTAGGAACGGGCGTCCAATGCCCTTGTCAAAGGCGTTGAGTGCGGCCGGTCCCGTTGCTAACTTCTCCAGTACGCGATTGTGAATTCTTTCACGAAGTAGGCGCGCGCACGCGCGGTCTGGTCCTCGATGCTTCGCAACTATCTGCCGATCCTGTTGCTGTTCGGCTTCGTGACCTTCAACGCGATCGTCATTATTGGCATCGCGCACCTGACCGTGCGATCCCAGCCGACCGCGGTGAAGCTGCAGGCGTACGAGTCCGGCATGGCCCCGTTGGGTGATGCCCGCGACCGGTTCTCCGTCAAGTTCTATCTCGTTGCCATGCTGTTCATCGTCTTCGACATCGAGACGGTGTTCATGATCCCGTGGGGACTTCACTACCGGCAGCTCTCGTGCGCCGTCCCCATGGTCTCCGGTGCTTGTCCGGCCGGCCAACTCTCGTTTTTCGGGCTCGGTGAGATGCTGGTCTTCATGGCCATTCTCGTCGTCGGGTTCGTGTACGTCTGGAAGAAAGGAGCACTCTCGTGGGACTGACCCCCGCGTCTGAACGTCGCGTGGTGGCTACCGATGCGGGGCCCGGTGCCGGGTCCCAGGACGGCTGGTTCACCACGCGTCTCGACTTTGCCGTGAACTGGGCACGTGCGGGTTCGATGTGGCCGATGCCGTTCGGTACGGCCTGCTGCGCCATCGAGTTCATGTCGACGGCAGCCAGCCGCTTCGACCTTGCGCGCTTCGGCATGGAACGTCTTGCCTACTCGCCACGGCAGGCCGATGTCCTGATCTGCGCCGGCCGCGTTCCGTTCAAGCTCGCTCCCGTGCTCCGACGCATCTACCAGCAGATGCCGCAGCCCAAGTGGGTGATCTCGATGGGCGCATGCGCTTCCACGGGGGGCATGTTCGACAACTACGCCGTCGTGCAGGGCATCGACACGATCATTCCAGTGGACGTGTACGTGCCGGGATGCCCACCACGTCCGGAAGCGTTGATGCACGGCATCATGATGCTCCAGAAAAAGGTGATGACGGAGCGGATGCGCGACCGCACCCGGCACGTGGAAATCGAGCCCGACACGAACAGCCAGTTGTACATCCCGCCAAGCCGCATCGACGAACTGTCGGAGCCGTTCGGCAACTCGGTGCACCAGACCCGTTCGAACCCATGACGGATCAGGTGGCAGGCACGGCCCTCGCCCCGATGACCGACGCTGCAGGAACAGTGGCGCCGACGACGATGCGCGGCGTTCCGCATCGCGGAGGCGCGGAGAATCCGTCGGCGGCAGCGTTGCTGGCACACTTCGGCGCGGCCATCGCGCGCGTCGACGTCGTGTGGGGCGAAACGACGGTGGTCGTGCAGGCCGCGAGCCTGCATGACATCGTTGCGTGGCTCGCAGCCGACCCGGCGGAACGCTATGAGTATCTCTCCGACGTGACGGCGGTCGAGTATCGCGATTTCGACCGGCCGCTCGAAGTGGTGTGGCATCTGCGCTCGCTGGTGCATCGCCGGTTCCTGCGCTTGAAGGTGCAGCTGCCGAAGCGCGGTGCGTTGGTCGTACCGTCCGTGATCGACATCTACAGCGGCGCTGACTGGCTCGAGCGCGAGTGCTTCGACATGTTTGGCGTGCGCTTCGAAGGACATCCCGACATGCGACGCATTCTCCTCTGGGAGGGCTACCGCGAGGGACATCCGCTTCGGAAAGACTTTCCGTTGCGCGGACGATTCAGCCGCGCCGAGCAGCTGAAGCAGGCACTCGCGGCCGATCCGGAAGCTCGGTACTCGATGGAAGAGCTGTCGATCGCGCAGGCCTTCGAGTCACTGCCGCTCGACATGCGCGAACGCCTCGCGCACCGCGATGCGAGCGGCGATGCGGGGCGCACGGGCGAATGACGGACGTGTTCAAGGATGTCGCATCGCGACATGGATCGGGAACCGAAGCGTTGACCGGGCGTCGCACGATCGAGGTCGCGCTGGGCACGAGTGGGCTCGATGCACAAGGACTGCCGCTGCGCGCGCCGCTTGTCGTGCAAGGCGGGAGTGCGGTGGCGCTCGAACCCGGCATGTCGCGTCACGAGCCGGAACTCGAGTCGGATCACATGCTGATCAACATCGGCCCGCAGCATCCGGCAACGCACGGCGTGCTGCGGCTCGTGCTGGAGCTCGACGGCGAAACCGTTGTCCGCTGCATTCCCCACATCGGCTACTTGCACTGCGGCTTCGAGAAGATCGGCGAGTACCGGCAGTACAACCAGATCATCCCGTGGACCGACCGGGAGGACTACCTGAACTCGCCGGGGAACAACGTCGCATTTGCCCTGGGCGCCGAGCGCCTGTTCGGAGTCGAGGTCACCGAGCGTTGCACGGTGTTGCGCGTCATTCTGATGGAGCTGTCGCGCATCATCTCGCACGTGGTCTGGCTTGGCACGACGTCGGTGGACATCGGTGCGTTCACGCCTTTCCTGTGGCTGTACCAGGAGCGCGAGAACGTTTACAACCTGCTCGAAGGCTGGTGCGGCGCGAGGCTCACCACGAGCATCACGCGCGTCGGTGGCATGGCCGCGGACATTCCCGACGGATGGCTCGACGGGCTGCGCGCGTTCATCAAGGGATTCCCGAAGACGCTCGACGAGTGCGTCGGCATGCTCGAGACGAACGCGATCTGGGCTGGCCGCACGGTGGGCCTTGGCGCGATCGGCCCCGCCGAAGCGATCAACTCGGGGCTCTCCGGGCCGATGCTGCGCGCATCCGGCGTGCCCTACGACGTGCGGCGTGATTTCCCGTATCTCGACTACGAGACCTACGATTTCGACGTGCCGGTCGGTACCACCGGCGACGTCTACGATCGCTTCCTCGTGCGTGTCGAGGAGATGCGGCAGAGCATCCGCATTCTCGAACAGGCGGTGCAGCGGCTGCCTGATGGCCAGGTGAACATCGACGACCCGCGTCTCATTCTTCCGGCGAAGCACAAGGCGACGAGCGAGATGGAATCGATGATCCATCACTTCAAGTTGGTGATGGAAGGCCCGCGTCCGCCGGTTGGCGAGTGCTACGTGCCGGTGGAAAGTCCGAAGGGTGAGAAGGGCTATTACATGGTGAGCGACGGGACATCGAAGCCGGTGCGTTGGCGCATCAGGCCGCCGTCGTTCGTGAATCTGTCTGCGATCCCGAAGCTGGTGGAAGGACACCTGCTGTCCGACGTGATCGCGATCAACGCGAGCATCGACATCGTGATGGGAGAGATCGACCGGTGAGTCACGGTCCGTCGGCACAGGGCGGCGCGCTCGTCGCGGTTCCGCAGCACGGGGGGCACGAGGCACCGCACGAGCCGGTCTTCACTGGTGAACGGCGTGCTGAGCTCGATCGCATCCTTGCCCGCTATCCGAGCAAGCAGGCAGCACTCCTGCCCGCCCTGTGGATGCTGCAGGACGCTCGCGGCTGGGTGAGCGAGGGTGGCATGGAAGAGGTG
>DASQZA010000005.1:0-4751 GCA_035638935.1 Gemmatimonas sp.
CAGACGCGCAACGCCACCCGCATTGCGATGGTGCTCGGGCACGCCCTCGACAACGCCGACCACTACAGCCAGCTCGCGAACTACATGCGGCTCAACAACATTCTGCCGCCGACGGCACTGCCGCGTCCAGCGGGACGCTGAACGCAGCAGTCTTGTCCATCGGCACCCCGCACGCGCGAACGCATCCGACATCATCACTCGCGTGATGATGTCGGATGCGTTTCGTCATCCAGCGACCATTCAGGCAGGCGGCAGAATCACCGTGTCGATGATGTGAATGACGCCGTTGGTGCATTCGACATCGGCCTGCGTGACGTTCGCGGTGCCGTTGAGGCTGACGCCGTCCTTCGCGCCGATCGCGACCGTTGCGCCGTTCACGGTCGCCACGGACTGTCCATCCAGCTTGATCACATCGGCCGCCTTCACGGTGCCGGACACGACATGATAAGTCAGGATCTTCGTGAGCTGCGGAATGTCGGCGAGCAACGCGTCGACAGTACCAGCCGGCAGCTTCGCGAAGGCTTCGTCCGTCGGTGCGAACACCGTAAACGGTCCCGGACCCTTGAGTGTATCGACGAGACCCGCGGCGCCGACGGCGGCGGCAAGCGTCTTGAACGAACCAGCGGCGACCGCGGTATCGATGATGTCATGCATGTGTAGAAATCCTGAGAAAATGTACGGTGTGTTGATCAGCTATGCCTCGCTGATACGAATGGTGCGATTCGCCGTACAGTTCCCAGATTGATCGAAAGCTCGCACCGCGCATGAACGCTGCCCGATCCACGGCCCCCGCGCGACTGAGTCAGTGAGCGTATCCGCGAAGCAGCCGCTCGGCGCGCCCGATGCATCGGAAGAATGGTGGTCCGATGAAACTGGTGCCCACGTCAACAAAAGCACCCGTACATCGCGGTCGTATTCGGAGCGCGTACCGAGCACACAGGTACACTCTCACGTGCTACCAACCCGCGCTCGCACCACGGTAACCGCCTGCAGTGACCACTCCGAATCCATTCGAGCAACCCGCGCGACGCGTAGTCGTCGTCATGAACGTGGTGTAGCCGAGACGGCTGGGCATTTGGATGTCTCGGCAATTGCATGTGCCGCCGACTGTTCGGCACGGTTGCCGCCAGATGATCAGCGTCGCGCTCAACATGGACATCGCGACGCGCAACGCCGCTGCATGCCGAATCGCATTTCGCGCTGGACCGCGGTCCGCGAGCAAACGCGGCATTGATGATGCAAAAATGTTCAAATCGAGTCGTCGTGTGGGCAGAACTGCCCATGCGACGGCGAATAGGCATCACTAACGTGGTCTCCTCTCCTGCATTGCCGGGCACTTCGCGAACTGGCTCGCATGGGGGCATCGCTGGCGTGAGTGCCAGCTGGACCATGGAGGTCCCAATGTTAAGCAGGAGTTTGCTTTCAATCGCCGCCGCCACACTCGTCCTCGCTACCGCCTGCACCGACGGCGCGAACCTTCCCACCTCGGCAATCCCGGCAGAGGCTGAGAGCGCGCGGACGCTGTATGCGGCGAATGCTCCCAACGGGACCCACTTCCAAGCGGGCACATCGGCCAGCTGCTCACTGGTTGGGCTCACGATCTCGTGCACCTCGTACCAGCTCGCCGGAGTCGGAAACGCGAACGCTGCTGCGGCCCTCACCGCGGACTATTCCGCGACTGTCGACTGCAGGAACCATGGTGGGAAGGTCGTCGCCGTAAAATCTCAGGTCAAAGCTGCGTCGGTGTCCACCGGCCTGCTCGAGCCGAAGAACGGCAGAATGAGCGTACCCGCCCTCACGAGCGGCGCCGCGCCATCGAACAGCACGTTCGAGAGCAGTGCAACGTGCCCCAACGGAAACTGGACAAAGCAAGTCCGCTCGGGAACCGCCGTGCTCACAGGGTATGTGTACACGTTGACGTTCGTGGGCTTCTCGGGACCGTATATCGTTCTCCCGTAGCTCGCCAACGCGTAAGCCGTGACGGGTCGGCGCCGCAAGGGTGCCGGCCCGTCTGCACTCGTTGCCGCGATCACGCGCACCGGTCGATGCCGTGGGAACACGTGCACTTGTTCAGGGCAGGTCGACACCGTCCGCATGATTGAGCAGCTTGCCGTACTGCGCGGAGCCTACTGCGACGTCACTCATAGATTCTGAGGCAGCGAATATGCTCGCGCGTCGATTCTTGTACGACGCCTCTCACCCAACCCTCTATCGTCCAGCACAACAACTCAAGAGACCGACTCACGGAGCAGGAACTCGCGCCACCACGATCACGCGTGCATCATTGTCTGCGTTCGATGGCAACCGCCATGAGGCGGGTCCGCGCTGTCGCGTTGTCGCACCGGCAGCGCTGCCGTTCTCCACCGACTTGTCTGCGCAGCCTTCCAGGCAAAGTGCCGCTCCGCCGCACCTCACCGTACCGGACACGCTCGACGCGTGGATCAGGCGCGAGATGGAGCGGCGACATATTCCGGGACTGGCGCTGGCCATCGTACGCGCCGGGGAGGTGGTCACGACGCGCGCGTACGGGTTCGCCGACCTGCAGAACCAGGTGCCGGTGAACACCGCGACGCGCTTCGAGTTGGCGTCGCTCACCAAGGCGTTCACGGCTGCCGGGATCATGCTGCTGGTCGAGGATGGGAAGGTCGATCTCGACGCCCCGATCTCGGAATACCTATCCGACGCACCCGCGAACTGGGCCGGCGTGACCACACGTCACCTCCTCTACCACACCTCGGGCCTCCCCCGGATTGGAGAGGCATTCCGGTCACGCACCATTCCGTGGCCGCTCGACATGTCGACGAAGGTCGTGTACGAAGCGGCGCGGGGAGACACGCTCTCGTCGCGTCCTGGGGCGACGCACACTTACAGCGATGTCGGGTACGTCCTGCTCGGGATGATCACGGAGAAGGCGAGCGGCACGCCGTGGAGGGACTTCGTTCGTTCGCGCATCCTCGAGCCGCTCGGCATGAAGGACAGCTACGTGATGGACCTGGAGCACATTCACCGCAACGAGGCGCGCGGATACACGCTTCGCAGGGGCGAGGTGGTGAACATCCGGCGCGTGTATCAGGTCGAATTGCCGTCCCACGCCGGCATTTTCTCCAACCTCACGGACCTGACGAAGTGGGATGCGGCCCTGTACGACAACCGTCTGCTGCGAGAGGCGAGCCTCACCAGCACGTGGACGCCGGCACGGCTGATCGACGGCAACGTGTTCCCCTACGGCGCCGGCTGGTTCGTCTCCTGCCAGGCGGGGCGTCCCGTGCACCAGCACACGGGGCTCACGGGTACGGAGATGGTCAGATTTCCGGCCGACACCCTGACGGTCATCGTGCTTACCAACCTTGGTGGGCCGTCGCCCGAAGTGGACTCGTGGAACCTCGCGCCGAGGATCGCCGAGATGATGCTGCCTACGCTTGCCGTGATACGAACCCCCCGCGCTTTACCGAACGCCGTACGCGACCGGGTCGTCGGCGAATATCGCTTGGTGACCGGCGGTCGCAGGCCGAACTCGGCGGTACGCATCGGCGTCGATGGCGGACGCATGTACTTCGAAATGGGTGGTGATCGAAGCCCTTTCACCTATCTCGGCAATGACACCTTCATGATCGATGGAGAGCCGGGCGCGGTCGTCCTGGAGCGCGGTGCGGCGGGGCGCGTCGACGGATGGCGGGTGCACGGCCCCGAAACCGCGCCGACCGACGGCGCCGTGCGGACGCGGGCCGACTGTGCCAGCGTGCCAGCCGTGGGTCCGCTCGTCGCCCGGGCCGTTCGCGTTTCGAAGTAGCGCGCGGTGCGAGGGCAACCGTCTGCAGCGTCTGACGTCATGTCACATCGCTGCGAAGTATGGTGACGAGCGGATCCAGGTGTCGCGCGAACACGGCGGGAGACTCGAGGTCGAAATGTCCGGTTCCGGGCTCGATCACCAGCGATCCGGCCTGGTAGGCGGGCCCCGGCATCTCCGCGTCTCGCTGTCCGACCTGCAGTTCGCGAACTAGTCCGCCATACACGCCACCGTCCTCGAAGACGCAGCGCACACGCCGTGCGAGTCCGGTCGACGCCTGATACCACTCGACGAATGGCGCGAGGGGCGCGGCGGCGAACGGCGCCACGATTCCTTGCGCGAAATTCTTCAGAATCGGCATGTCCGCGCGAAAGCGCTTGATCAACCGGACGAGATACTCATTGATGTCCAACCAATCCTGAAGTGATGATGCCGCCTCGTTGACTCTGCGGATGAAGAGCGCCGGTCGTCGCCACGAGTTCGCGCACGAGCCCCGCGAGCAACACCAGGTGATCGGCGATCTGCATGTCGATCCGATACCGGCGCTCCGCATTGAAGCCGAATAGCGAAGGCGCAACCGCGCGATACGGCGTCGGCCGCAGCAGATCGACGCCGCCCGTCGGGTCGACACACCAACGCGAGAGGTAGACCACAAGCGTATCGGACGCACGGCCGTTGTCGAGGTACTGCAGCTCATCACCGATCAGCCGTGGATCGAACGCGTCGCGGGAAACCTGTTGGCCCAGCTGCTCGCTGATCACGAACGACCGGAGCTCGGGCGGTAAGTTGCCCAGTCTAGGGACACCCGGCGCATTGCTGCTTTCGAAACCGGCGATCGCCTGCAATACCGGGAGCGTGTCAGGCACAGGTCTTCGGGCTGCGGTGGGAATCGGAAACAACGAAGCATTCAACATGCTGCAGCGCGCAGCACTCTGCTCCAGGTGCGCCGGTGCAACCCACTTCC
>DASQZA010000006.1:0-2200 GCA_035638935.1 Gemmatimonas sp.
AGCTCGACCAGCTGCTTGCTGGCCGAGCTCTGACCCGACGTGATGCACGAGCACAGGGCTTGTGCCCAACAGGATGAGCACACCCGTGGTGAACAGCACCCATCGTCGATGCCGCTCCTCGCGCACTCTGGTGTCGCCGACCAGATGCCCGCGATTGCCGCGCGTCATGATGGCCTCCCCTCAGCCTTTCAAGCGACGGCGAATGAGCCGCGCGAGATCCTCGAGTTGCTCGGGGTCCTGCTCCGCGAGCACATCGACGAGCGACGCCGCAACCGCCTCCGGGCCAAACGACAGGATACCTTCCACCACTCGGCGCGACGCATGCGCCATGAACTCCGGCTCTGTCATCACCGCTGCGTAATGCAGGAGGCCGTCCTGCGTCTTGCGCACCAACAGTCGCTTTGCGACCAGCTTGTTCAGCACCGTGATGACCGTGAGCGGGGCAACGGTGTGGGTGCGAGAGACGACCGTGTGCACCGCACGCGCTGGTGACGGATCGTCCAAGCTCCACACCGCCGCCATCACCCGCGCCTCGAGGTCACCGAGCACCTTGGCAAGCCCGTCAGCGGAAAGTCGGACGGTATCGTGCAGCTTGGGATCGGTTGAGCGCGGTGTGCTTCGCTTGACGGTCGAAGTCGATGACGGCAGCGGTTTTCTGGAATTGGCCACGCAGTGAGACTCCGTTTAGTGCGAAGCACCGACACGCACGACATATGTCGTGCGTGAAAGGTTCCAGTCAGACGACTCAGTAGCAAGTTTCCGACTCAAAAATGCTCCGCGCAGCATCCACGCCCCGGCCTTCGTGAGCGGTAGATGCACGACACCGTTCGCGTCTGCGTGCAACGTGACCCGGTCAATCGTTGCGCTGCTTGGCGAGGTGCCCGCCGGTGCCGCGCCGGTAGCCGGCGCGCCCGCAGTGACAGTGTCCAGTGCTGGCATGGCATCGACACCGATGCCCGGCACCGGCTTCCCGGCCCCGAACACCGTCACGTGAAGCGTGTCGCCCACGTGCACGTGCGCAGGATCGTTCACCGGTACGAACTCCAACAGGAATCCCGCCTGCTTTGTGAAGGCACGAGGACCACCACGGCCGACGTCGACGATGGTCGACGCGTAGGATGCCGCGTCGAAGACGACGCTGTCCATGCGCGCCAGGGTACCTTCCCGCTCCAACCGTGCCGCTTCAAGAGCGCCACCTTCGGCACGCAGGAACCGCAGCACGCCCTCAGGCGTCTGGCGAAACGTGCGGGGTGCGAGGGCCAGCGCGATGAGGTACTGCCCTTCGGCGGCCGGCTTGTAGTGCAGGCGCAGCGACGGCCCTTCGACGGTCATCTCTGTCACCTTGGCCGCGCCCGTTGCACCGATCACCCGAGCATCAACCACACGTGGCGGTTCGACGGCGCGACCCGCCGGAAAGCGTGTCCCCTGCCGCGCGTTGATGTGCAGGGTCGCATTCGGTCCGAACGCAAACATGTCAGGAATCAGCCAGTGGTCGTGCGCGACCGCGGTTGATACTGCACCGAGGCTGAGCGCGGCGGTGAACACAACAAGACGACCGATGCGAGGCGTGCGCGCGACGAGACGAGGCATTCGAGTCCTTGAGGATCATGGGGAGAGCGCGCCACCCGGTGCGGCGGGCAGAGAGGCACGCCGGAGCATACGTCGGATTTTATGCACTGTAAAGCCGACTGTTTCACCCGGAACCGCGCAGCTTGCTCCGATGCTTTACTCAGCGTAAAGTCCAAGGAGCAGCGGTTCTGCCCTACCCCCACTCCCCCCTCTCGTGCCCGCCAGCCTCTCCCGACCCGCGCGTGTCATCGCGCTCGCGCTTGGTCTTGTCGGCCTTGCACCGTCCCTCCGCGCGCAGCCAGTGCGGACCGATTCCGCGGCGGCTGTGGCAACCGTCACCCATTTCCACGATGCGCTGTCGGCGCGAGACTCGGTTGGCGCGGTCTCGCTGCTGGCGAGCGATGCCCTGATCCTCGAGAGTGGTATGATCGAGTCGCGCGCCGACTACGTCGGCCATCACCTGGCGGCGGACATGAAAGCGGGACAACGCGCAAAGCGCACGCGTGTCGTACTGCGCGTGACCCTGCTTGGCGATGCGGCATACGTGGTGACCAGGACGACGGCGCCAGCGAGTAGCGTGAACGGATCGAACGGCTCCGAGATGGCGGAGCTCATGGTGTTGTCGAAGTCG
>DASQZA010000007.1:0-20797 GCA_035638935.1 Gemmatimonas sp.
CCCGGCGAGCCCGCGCCGATGTGATCGTGGTGCTGTTGCACTCGGGGCTCTCCGGGCCTGCGTCATATGATACCGTCACGACCGGGTTGCCTTCGGAGAACGTGGCGGCGCGCGTGCCCCGCGAGATCGACGGCATCGACGTGGTGGTCTATGGCCATTCTCATCGTGAACTGGTCGACAGCACGATCAACGGTGCACTGCTGATCCAGCCTCGCAACTGGGCTGCGTCGGTGGGCGTCGCGACGCTGACCATGGAACGGCACGACCGTCGGTGGCGCGTAGTATCGCGGCGGGGTTCATCAGTGGCGGTGGCCGGGCACGCGGAATCTCCGCAGGTGCTCGCAGCGAGTGTGAGCACGCATGCAGCCTCGGTCGCGTGGGCCACGGAAGCGCTCGGGCGGACGGCCGTTGCGTGGACCGCCGACAGCGCGCGGGTTGCCGACATGCCGATCACCGACCTCATCACGGAGATCATGCGGCGTGAGACAGGCGCCGACCTGGCTGCGTCAGCGGCGTTCTCGCTGGATGCCGCGCTTCCCGCGGGGTCCATCACGCGTGCTCAGCTCGCGCGGCTCTATCCATACGACAATACGTTGCGCGCGGTTCGCGTGAACGGCGCAGCGGTGCGCGCCTTCCTCGAGCATTCCGCGCGGTACTATCGCTCGCTCGACGCAAACGGAGCTGTGCCGGCCGCAGGCATCGTCGACAATGCCGTGCCTGGGTACAACTTCGACGTGATCTCCGGCGTCGACTATACGATCGACCTGGCACGCCCGCTGGGTCAGCGCATCACGCGCTTGGAGTTTCGGGGGCGTTCCGTGCAAACAACCGACAGTTTCACGCTCGCGGTCAACAACTACCGACAGGGTGGAGGCGGAGGGTTTGCGATGCTCGCGGGCGCTCCGGTCGTGTACGAGAAGGATGTCGACATCCGCCAGCTCGTGATCGACGAGGTCGCGCGCGTCGGGGAGATCGATCCACGCACGTACGCGGCGCGCAACTGGCGGCTCGAGCCGGCGATCGCGCGCGCTGCGGCGTATGCCGAACAGAATCGGGGACACGCGCGCGAGGCCGGTGACAGCGCCCCTGTGGGTGGAGCGGCGACCGGTATCCCGGCGAGTCGGCCGCCGCAATCCGCGCGTGCCTCGGGAGCGAGCGGTGAGGTGCGGGGGCGTAACGTGCGTGTGATCGCCATGAGTGACTTCCATGGGGCGCTCGCGGCACGTCCCGACGCGTCGGGACGGCTGCAGGGGGGCGCAGTCGCGCTGTCGGCCGCGGTTCGAAAAGCCCAGGCCGAATGCACAGGTGAATGCGTCAGCGTGGTCGTCGATGCGGGGGATCTGTTCACCGGTTCTCCCGCGTCTGACTGGGCTGCGGGGCGGCCGACCGTCAACGTGATGAACTCACTCGACATTGCCGCGGGTGCGATCGGCAACCACGAGTTCGACTTCGGCCAGGACACACTGCGAGCGCGGCTGCGCGATCTCCGTCACGCATTGCTCGGCGTGAATGTGCGCGGCCCGTATGGCCAGCTTCCGGCGTGGCTGCGCTCCGATACGGTGGTGCAGCGTGGCCCAGTGAAGATCGGCATCGTCGGTGCGGCAGGAACCCACACACCGACGTCGACGAAGTTGAGAAACGTGCGGACGCTTCGCTTCCTCGACCCGGCCCCGCTGATCAGCGCGCGCGTTCGCGCACTCCGCGCTGCGGGGGCGCAGGTCGTCGTCGGTATCATACACGACGGCGTGCGCTGCGAGCGGGATCGCCCGGACGATTGCCGGGGCGGGGGGCTGGATGTTGCGCGAGCGCTCACGGACCGACCAGACGTGTTCGTGATGGGTCACGCGCACGTCAACGCAGACATTCGCGTCGGCTCCATGCCGGTGGTCGAGCCGTCCTCCAGCGGCCGCGCAATCATCGTGGTCGACGTACCGCTCGACGGAGGGCAGGCGCGCACGGAGGTCCGCCAGGTGTATGGCGACTCGACCGCAGGTGCAAGCCGGCAGGTCGACTCGATCGTGCGCGCGTCGCTCACCGGGGTGCGCGCGCGACTGGAACAGCCCGTGGCGACCATTGCGGAGCCGCTTCAGCGCCGCGGAACTCAGTACGGGCTGGGGCACCTGATTGCCGATGCAGCGCGCGTGCGCGGTCGCGGCGATATGGCCGCGTGGAACAACGGCGGCATTCGCGCCGACATGCAGGGCGGGCCGCTGCAGTTCGGCGCCGTGCATGAAGTCTCCCCGTTCGGCAATCTGCTGGTTCGGGTTCGACTGCGTGGCCGCGACGTTCGTCAGGTCGCCGAGTCGTGGGTGCGAGGGAGTTCGCCCGATGTGCACATCAGCGGGCTCGTGGTCGAGTACGATCGGAGTAAGCCAGCCGGCGCGCGTGTCGTGCGCGTTTTGGACAGCAAGGGTGCAACGCTCGACGACGATCGCATCTACACCCTGATCATCAACGACTTCATGATCGACGACGCGGCGAGCATGGCGGCTATCCGTGCGGTGTCGACGGAGATTCTGACGATCCGGGACAGCGACTCCCTTGCGGGCTACCTGCGCACGCTGCCGCAACCGGTCCGCGCTCCGACCGACGCGCGATTCCGGGACATCAGCGAGGGCGGCAATCGATGATGGAGAACACGCCGATGAACGACGACCTGTTGGCGGCGGCTGTGGTGAGAGTGTACGTGAACGAGCACGGCGTGTCGGTCCCGCGCGGCACGACCGCAGCGGATGCGGTGGACCTGATGTCGGCGGAGCTGGGGGCCGACGTGCGGGCCGGACGCGCGCGGCTGACCGACAGCCGCGGACTCCCCATTCCCCACACCACGCTCGTACATGGCGGACTCATTCTTCGGGTGCTTCCCGTGCGTGAGTCCACACGCGCACTCGATGCAGGCGGGCAGGAGGAGCACGCGTGATGGGTGGTAGCTCCCCCCTCGCGGAAACTCTCCGACGCCTGCCGAAAGCGGAATTGCACTGTCACCTGGATGGATCGCTGCGCCCCGCGACGCTGCTCGAGCTGTCGGCACAACAGGGAAAGCCGCTTCCTGTAGATAGCGCAGATGCGCTCGCCGACTGGATGCGCGTGGACGACGCGCGGAATCTCGCGGATTATCTGGCGCGGTTCGAGGTGACGCTTGCCGTGATGCAGGACGCCGCGTCGCTCGAGCGCATCGCGGCCGAATTGGTGCTCGACGCTGCCGCCGACGGTGTGCGGTACATCGAGGTACGATTCTGTCCCGACCTCAACACGCGAGGTGGGTTGACTGCCGAAGCTGCGCTCGACGCCGTGCACTCGGGGCTCGCGCGCGGTGAGGGAATAACCGGAACGGTGGCGCGCGTCATCGTGTGTGCACTGCGCAGCTTCGCGGCCCCACACTCCCAGCGAATGGCGGAGTTGGCGGTTGCGTACCGTGGTCGCGGGGTGGTTGCGTTCGATCTCGCGGGTGGGGAAGCCGGCAATCCGGCCCGCGACCATGCCGAGGCGTTCGCTCACGCACGCCGGCACGACCTCGCGGTCACCGTCCATGCCGGCGAAGGCGACGGCGCGGAGTCCATCCGGCAGGCCGTGCACGATTGCGGCGCGAATCGCATCGGTCATGGCACCCGATTGTTCGAGGACCCGTCACTCGAAGCGTACGTCGTCGACCGGCAGATCCCGCTCGAGGTATGTCCGACGAGCAACGTGCAGACGCGCGTCGCACCGACGTTCGCCGAGCATCCGCTTCGCCGCTATGCGAGCCTTGGCGCCCTCGTCACGATCAACACGGACAACCGCCTCATGAGCGGAGTCTCCCTGACCGACGAGTACCATCGATGCGCGATGCATTTCGGGTTCGACCTCGCGATGCTCGGTGCACTGGCATTGGCGTCGTTCGACGCTGCGTTCGTCGATCTTTCCGTGCGACGCACCCTTCGTGCACGGGCGGCCACCGATATCGCCTCGCTGTTTAACGGCTCGACCTACACGAACCCGCCATGACGACCGCGAGCACCACTCCATTGTCCGGCCCTCCCCAGGCCGGAACGTCCCAATCGGGAACCGCCGAGTCGGGAACGGCGGTGCCGGACTCACCGCAGTCGATTACGGGCACGGCAGCGGCGCGCAAGGCAGCCGATGCGATCCGCGCTCGGGTGGGGACCTCGATGACGACACCTGTCTGTGGCATCGTGCTTGGTTCGGGGCTCGGAGGGCTCGCTGACCGGATCGACCGGGCGACGCGCATACCGTTCGCACATGTGCCCGGATTTCCCAAGGCGACTGTCGCAGGACACGCAGGACAGGTCATCGTCGGCACCCTCGCGGGCCGACCGATCGTGGCACTGGCCGGCCGATTTCACATGTATGAGGGGCACGAGGCGAGTGTTGCCGCGTTCCCCGCGCGCGTGCTGCATGCACTGGGCGCGCCCGTCTACTTCGCGTCGAACGCCGCTGGCGGGGTACGACGCAGTTTCACGCCCGGCACCCTGATGGTGATTGCGGATCACATGAACCTCATGTTCCGTAGCCCGCTCGCTGGCCCGCTCGAGGCAGGCGACGAGCGTTTCCCGGACATGTCCGAACCTTACGACCCGGCGCTCCGCGCGTTGATACACGAGGCTGGGCGCACTACGGGCGTGCCCCTCGAGGATGGCGTGTACTGCGGACTGCTCGGCCCGACGTACGAGACGCCGGCAGAAGTGCGCATGCTCGAGCGCATGGGAGCCGATGCGGTCGGGATGTCGACCGTGCCGGAAGTGATCGTCGCGCGCGCGCTCGGCATGCGCGTTGCCGCGATTTCGTGCATCACGAACAAGGCCGCCGGGCTGTCGCTGGCGCCGCTCCACCACGAGGAAGTGGTGGAGATCGGACAACAGGTTGCGCCCCGTTTCGAGGCACTGGTCGCGGAGTTCGTGAGAAAGCTTTGACGCCAGGCGTCCAAGCCAATGGCGTCAATGCCTACTGCGCTCGTCGCGCAGTACGCGGGAGCGATGCAAGCCGCGCCTTGAAGCTGCGAAAGGCTTGCGAATCCTTCGTGAGTGACCGCAAGATGGTCGGGTTGATCTTCGCGATTTCCTGCTCGGTGACGCGAACTCGGGTTTCCTCGATCGGATGGGAGGAGAACCAACCTTCCACCGAACTCGGGCTGGTGGAGCGGAGCGATAGCAGGGTTCGGAACATGGACGGCATGCCTCGCGGGTCGATGCCCGCGCGCGTCACGTACGTCACGCCTGCGCGATCTGCTTCCGTTTCATCGTCACGACTGAACTTCGCGAAGAGCGCGCCACCTCCGACCTGAATGGCGGCGTTGCCCGCGCCACTTCCGCAGAACGACGGCGCAAAGATGCAGACGCCGCCGACCACAGCGTTCGCTCGCTGGCCGGACGCCATCTGCTTCATGCTGTGCCGCTTCGTGACATGGGCGATCTCGTGTCCAACGACGCCGGCAAGCTCGGACATGTTCGCGGTCTTCTCGATTAGCCCCCGATAGATGTAGATGTAGCCACCCGGTACCGCGAACGCGTTCACATCGGGCTGGTCGACCACCTGAAAGGTCCAGTCGAGATCGCGATCGTCCGAGACCCGGGCGATGGAGTCTCCGAGCACGTTGATGTAGCGCATGACCTCCGGGTCGCGAATCAGTGGCAGCTCGCGGTTGATCTGTGCCGCGTACTCTGCACCCATCTGTACTTCCTGCTGTGTCGACGCCATGCAGCCCGACGCCGCGAATGCCAACCCCAGCACAGTACTCCGGCCGAGCGCCCGCAGCGGCCGTCGGGTGGGCATATTGCTGTTGGAGCCTCGTCGCGTCGCGTCGGACATTTCGTTCGTTGTCGCGGTGCGCAGCGGCTGTCCAGCTCCATCCTCGAACGATTGCAGGGGCATGATGTTTCTCGCTGTGAGTCTCGTGACCGTGAAGTGCCCATGAAGCTACTGACGCTCGCTCGCGACCTGCAGCGAAGGAAAGCGCGTCACCGGCAGGGATTGTTCGTCGCCGAAGGCGTTCGCACTGTGGAGAGCCTCCTGGATTCGCCGTTGGCCGTGACCGGTGCGCTGGTTACGACGGCTCTCCGATCAGACCCGCGAGGCGCCGCTCTGTTCGATCGGATGATGGCTCGTGAGATCCCGGTGCAGGACGTGACCGACGCGGAGCTCGAGAGCGCATCCGATACCGAGTCGCCGCAAGGCGTGCTTGCCATCGGCAAGATCCCGGGTCGAAGTATCCCGGTCCCTTCCGATCATGCGACTCCCGACGCGATTGCGTCGACCGCAACTGCTTCCGTGGCTCCCGCGCGTTATCTCGTCCTGGACGCGCTGCAGGACCCCGGCAACGTCGGCACCATCATCCGCACGGCCGCGGCCATGGGAGTGACCGCCACGATTGCCCTGCCGGGAACCGTTGACCTCTGGAACGCGAAAGTCGTCCGTGGTACGATGGGAGCGATATTTTCCCACCCCTCCCTGCATGCTACCTGGGAAGAGCTTCACGCGTTCCTCATTGCACACCGCATTCCATGCTGGACAGCGGACACGGACGGGCTGGTGATCGATGGCGCGACCGGCTTGACACTGCCCCCGCAGCTCGCCCTCGTCGTCGGCAACGAAGGGGCCGGGATCTCCGCCGTCGTTGCGGCGAACGCCGCGGAACGCGTGGCCGTCGCCATGGCCCCGGGCGTGGAGTCGCTCAATGTCGCAGTGGCGACCGGCATCCTGTTGCACGCATTGCGTTACACGCATTCCGCCCGGCCGTCGTAGTGTAGTCGTCCTCGCTGCCTGTCCCCCAGCCGTCGCCATGCTGCCACTCACCGCCGACTTCTTCCTGATGCTGCTGCTCCCGGCCTTCGTGGTCGGCGCATCGATCGGTTCGTTTCTCAACGTGTGCATCGCGCGCTGGCCGGCGGACCTGAGCGTCATCCGGCCGCGCTCGCGCTGTCCGAAGTGTGAGCGGCCGATCGCGTGGAGCGAGAACATCCCCGTCGTTGGCTGGCTGCTGCTGCGTGGCAAGTGTCGTGGGTG
This sequence comes from Gemmatimonas sp., assembly GCA_035638935.1. Taxonomy (GTDB): domain Bacteria; phylum Gemmatimonadota; class Gemmatimonadetes; order Gemmatimonadales; family Gemmatimonadaceae; genus Gemmatimonas. The sequence goes on from DASQZA010000007.1 coordinate 7,000, forward strand.
CGAACTGCCGATATCGATACAGTATCCGGCCGTGGAGTTGCTGGTGGCACTTGGCTGGGTCACCTGTGTGCTCTATTTCGGCCCGACTTTCGAAGCGCTGCGCGTCGCCGTCTTCGGCACGGTGCTGCTCGGAATCGCGGTGACCGATGCGAAGCACTACCTGATTCCGGACGGCTTCACGGTGACGGGTCTGGTGCTGGTACTCGTCGCAACCCTCGCAAACTTTTTCATCGGCGAATCCTCGCATTTCGCTACGCCGGGTCCGGCAATACTCGGCGCGTGCGTGGGCGCCGGCGCCATCACCATCATCGGATGGCTGGCCGAGGTCGCCATGAAGCGCGAGGCCATGGGGTTTGGGGACACGACCCTGATGGCCGTGGTGGGGGCTGCGCTTGGCCCGGAACGCGCACTGCTGACCATCGTTGGCGGTGCAGCGGTCGGTGCGGTGTTCTTCGTGATCTTCGTCGGGCCGGTCGTGTGGATTCGCAGCCGTCGTACCGGCGAGGAATTCGCCTTTCCCGACGTGCCGTTCGGGGTGTTCCTTGCACCAGCGGCGATGCTCGCCTTGCTTTGGGGAGACCAGGCGATCGTGCGATACATGCAGCACGCCTTCCCTTCGTGAGGGCCGGCCCCGGCTCCTGTCGTTTCCTTCAGCACCATACTGTGTCCCGTCGCGCACACACTGCCCTCACCAATTGTGTACTGGCGCTCGTCGCCGGCGCATCGGTCCTTTCGGCCTGCGGTGACCGCGCCGCCAGCGACGGCTCGCCGTACGGCGAGATCGTGGCGCGAGTGGTGCCACAACTGGAGGAGCAGCTCGGACTCCCGTTCAAGACGCCGCCTCGCATCGAGACGCGCTCGCGGGATGAAGTCAAAAAGTTCGTGATGGCGCAGCTTTCGAGCGAGCGCGGACGGACGCAGATCGGGGCACAGCAGAGCATCTATCGTATTCTCGGGCTCATTCCTGACACGATGGATCTCGGTGGCTTGCTCCAGCGGTTGCTCGAAGAGCAAATCATCGGCTACTACGACCCGGCAACGAAAGTCCTGTACGTCGTCGATGGTGCGCCGAAGGCGATGCTCGAGCAGACGGTCGCGCACGAGTTGGTGCACGCGCTGCAGGATCAGTACGTCGCCATCGACTCCATCCAGAAGATGACGGACGATGCCGATCGCCAGTCGGCAGCGCAGTCGATTCTGGAGGGACAGGCTGTCTTCCAGCAGCTCCGCATCGACCCGAACATCGGACCGATGCTCAAGATGCCCGGGGGATGGGACCGCATACGGGACGCCATGCGCGACGAGCAGACGGGCATGCCCGTGTTCTCGTCCGCGCCGCGTGCCGTGCGTGAAGGACTGCTGTTCCCGTATCTCGGAGGCGCCGATTTCGTGCGTCGCTACATCGAGAAGCGGCCGGAGAAAGAACTCCTCACAGATCTGCCGGTTTCGTCGCGACAAATTCTCAACGATGCGGCGTACTTCACGGCGGACAAGAGCGCGCGCAATGTGCCGGTTGCGGTCACGCTCCCCGCTCCGCCAAGCGGAACGGTCATATATTCGAACAACTTCGGAGAGTTCGAGACGCGGCTCATCCTCGTTCAGCACATTCGCGACGAGCCACTGGCACGGCGTGCGGCCAGCGGGATCGACGGCGATCGTTACTCGCTGATCCGGACACCGACGGGCGAGGCGCTCGTCTGGGTCTCGGTCTGGGATTCGTCGGTGGATGCCGCCGACTTCCTCGACGTGTTCGGGGACGCCATGCGCCGGCGCTACGAGATCGGCCGACAGGATATTCCCGCCGGCACCACGTCACGCACGCTCGACGCACCAGCCAAGGGCCAACGCGGCGCGCGGCGTGTCAGTCTGGAACTGCGCCAGCTCGACGGACGCGATGTCGTGATCTTCGTGGATGCCCCTGCAGCCGCCGGCACGAAACTCATCGATCCCGCCCGCATCACCTTCGGGAAGTGATCTCATACGGGATCCCATACGGGATCCCGTATGGGATGTGCCCTCGACCGCGAACTTCGGAACAGGCATTGCCGTAGTGTCCGCATGACCGTGACCGAACCACAGAATTCGACCCCGCTGCAGCCGTCCGCGCCGCCCGGCTCGTTGCCACCGGTATCGCCAGCCACCTCATCGGCCACGGCACCGGTTACGCTGCCAGCCGCGCTGCGACTGACGCCGGACGACGAGATTCGCCGCGTGCGGCTGGCGAGCATGAAGCGCACCGCTACACTCATGCTGGTCGGTGTTGCCGTCGTGTTCGTCGTCACACGGGTGTACGAACACCAGTTTCCATGGCTCGGCTGGATTCGCGCGTTCGCCGAGGCGGCGATGGTGGGCGGTATCGCGGACTGGTTCGCGGTGACGGCCTTGTTCAGGCATCCGCTCGGCATCCCGATTCCGCACACCGCGATCGTTCCATCGCGAAAGGACCGCATCGGCACCGCACTTGGCAATTTCGTGCAGCGCAATTTCCTCACGCGCGAGATCGTGCAGTCCAAGCTCGGTGCCATGCATCTCGGCGAGCGCGCTGCCGCCTGGCTGGCGATGCCGGAGCACAGCAGGCGACTCGCCGTGCACGTCGCGCGCGGACTCTGTGGTGCGGTGAATGTCCTCAAGGACGAGGATGTGCAGGATCTTGCGGAGCGCGCCATCGTCGTGCGACTTCGAACGATGCAGGTCGCACCGGTACTGGCACGCGTGTTCGAACTGCTCACGAGCGGCGGTCGCCATCAGGTGCTGCTCGACGATGCGCTGCGGCTGGCCGCGCGCTTTGTCGAGGAGAACGAAGACATGATCCGCGAGCGGATCCGCTCGGAGAGCAAGTGGTGGGTGCCGAGCGCGGTCGAGGACCGGATCGGCGACAAGATCGTGAAGGGAGTCGAGCGCACGCTGGGCGAAGTGTCCACCGACCCCGATCATCCGCTGCGGCAGCGCTACGACGAGGCCGTCGACCGGTTCGTGCTGTCTTTGCGCAACGATCCCGAGGTGATTCTCAAGGCGGAGAAGCTCAAGCTCGAACTGCTGTCGCATCCAGCGGTCGGCGATTTCTCGCGTGACGTATGGACCGACGTGAAGGGGCGCATCACCGGATACGCGGATCGTCTTACCAGCGACACGGAAAGTGAGCCGGACCAGATCGAACGCTGGCTCTCGGGCGTCGGTCGCAAGGTGCTCGACGACCCGGAGCTGTCGGCGAAGGTGGACGGGTGGGTCGTGGAGCTCGTGACGTACGCGGTCGAGCAGGCGCGCGAGGAGGTCGCGAAGCTGATCGCGACGACAGTGGAAGCGTGGGACGCAAATGCGACATCCCAGAAAATCGAGCTGCAGATCGGTCGCGATCTGCAGTTCATCCGGATCAATGGAACGATCGTGGGCGGTCTCGTCGGGGTGCTGCTCTACGCCGTCGCCCGGATCATCTAGCGACGGCCGTTACCGGCCGTCGCTATCCTGACGCGGCGCGTCGCGCGGCGGTACGTCACGCGGCGGTACGTCGGCGAGCTGCGCCGGCGCCCCCTGTGGTAGCGCTGCCGGGAGCAACGCGAGCAGCAGCACCTCATCCATCGTGCTCACGAACGTGAACGCCATCTTCTTGCGCACTTCGTCCGGCACGTCGCGCACGTCCTTTTCGTTGCCCTTCGGCATGATCACTTCGCGCAGGCCGGCGCGATACGCGGCGAGCACCTTCTCCTTCACGCCGCCGATGTCGAGCACCTTGCCGCGCAGCGTGACTTCGCCGGTCAACGCCAGGTCGCGGCGAACCGGGCGCCGCGCGAGTGCGCTCGCGAGCGCCAAGGTGATGGTGATGCCGGCAGACGGACCATCCTTCGGAATCGAACCGGCAGGGAAGTGCAGATGCAGGTCCGCCTCGGTGAATTCCTTGTCGTCGATACCGATCGAGGCGGCACGCGAGCGCACGAAGGAGTACGCCGCGTCGACCGACTCGCGCATGACATCTCCCAGTTGCCCCGTCACCGTCAACTTGCCGCTGCCCGGCATGCGCAGTGCCTCGATCGTCATCAGGTCGCCGCCCGTGCTCGTCCAGGCCAGACCGGTCACCGCACCGATCTCCGGCTCCTTCTCCGCTTCCTCGGTCGAGAACCGCGGCGCGCCAAGAATCTCCTCGACACGACCGTTCGAGATCTCCCACATGCTGTCGTCACCGTCCGCCTTCGCGCGCGCGCGCTTTCGCATCAGCCGGGCGATCGAGCGCTCGAACGTACGAAGTCCGGCTTCACGTGAGTAACGGCTCGTCACGAATCCCAGCACACTGTCGGACAAGTGAATGTCTTCCTCGGTCAGACCGTGATCGGCGAGCAGGCGAGGCAGCAGGTAGCGGGTCGCGATCTCCACCTTTTCCTCGATGGTGTACCCGGCAATTCGGATCACCTCGAGTCGATCACGCAACGGCCCGGGAATGTCGAACAGGTTGTTCGCCGTGCAGATGAACAACACCGACGACAAGTCGAAGGGAAGGTTGAGGTAGTGATCGACGAAGCTCGTGTTCTGCGACGGGTCGAGCACTTCGAGCATGGCCGCCGTGGGATCGCCGGACGAGCCGCCATTCGACATCTTGTCGATCTCGTCGATCATGATGACCGGATCGCGCACGGCCACGCGCCGCAAAGCCTGGATCAGCAGGCCCGGCATCGCACCGACGTACGTGCGACGATGGCCGCGAATTTCTGCTTCGTCGCGCACTCCACCCACCGAAATTCGATAGAACTCACGCCCGATCGACTTCGCGATCGCTTCGCCAAGCGAGGTCTTTCCGGTACCCGGCGGGCCCACGAAGCAAAGGATCGGCCCGGTCGGATCGCCGCCACGCAGCTTCCGGACGGCGAGATACTCCGTGATGCGTTCCTTCGCTTCGTCGAGCCCGTAGTGCCGGTCGTCGAGTGCTGCCTCGACAGTTGAGAGCGTGATGTCCTGATCGTGGCCCGACCGCGCATGCCAGGGAAGTGCAAGCACCCAATCGAGGTACGTGCGCAGCACCTGGTACTCGCTCGACGCCGGCGAAAGCATGCGCAGGCGCTCCGTCTCCCGCCGTGCTTCCGACGCAACCTTCTCGGGAAGCTTGGCCTCCTCGATGCGGCGCAACAGATCGACCGACTCCTTCTCGTTCGGATCGGCTTCGCCAAGCTCGGACTGGATCGCACGGAGCTGCTGGCGCAGGTAGAACTCGCGCTGATGCTGCTCGATCTTGATCTCGGTCTGCTTTTTCACATCCTCCATGACGCGGGCGCGTGCGACTTCGCGCTCCAGACGGGAGAGGATGAATCGGATCCGCTGTCCGATGTCGAGGCGCTGCAGCACCTCCTCCTTGTCGGAAATCCGCAGGTTCATGTTCGTGGCCGCGAGATCGGCAAAGCGTCCCAGGTCCGACACGTTCATCTTGAGGATCTGCGGGACTTCGCTCGGGATGCGGTCCACCAGTTCGGCCAGGGTCTCGGCGGCCGCAACCGTGCGCGCCACGAGCTCGTCGATCTCGGCGGGATCAGCCGGGAGTTCCTTCGCTCCCTGGATCTGCGCAATCGCGAATGGCGCAGTTTGCTCGATGGCGTCGATCGTGATGCGGCGTAACCCCTGCAGCGTGATTTGCACTGTCTCGCCCGGCAGGTTGATGCGCTCATGCACGCGTGCGGCAACGCCGACACGGCCGACGAAGCGGTGCGGGTCGATCGCATCCTCGTTGTCTCCCGACGCCACAACGAGCGCGACAACGAGGCCTGACTCTTCGTGCGCGCGCAATAGTGCCAGATTTTCAGGCGCACCCATCTGCACGGCGATCGTGCCGAGGGGATAGACGATCGTGGACCGCAGAGCCATCAGTGGCAGCGCGGGCGGGAGCTCGGCGCGAAGGATTTCTTCCTTCTGCTGGCCCCGGGGCATGGAGATAGCCGGGAAGCGAGGGTTGGAGCGCGACACGGACTCGAATCAGGAAGGGAACAGGAACATCGGTGACGCCAATCTAGCGCGGGACAGGATGCCGGCAACGAGAGTCCATTTGTGACATTTCATCACGAAACGGACGCACATTGTCCGGATCCGGCGTTTGGCGGCGTGCCACGCCGCCGTTAGCTTTCCGGCCTATGTTTGACGAGCTATCAGATAAACTCGGGAACGTCTTCGCGAAGCTGCGCGGCAAGGGCGTGCTCACCGAGTCCGACATCAAGGAAGGCCTGCAGGAAGTCCGACGCGTGCTGCTCGAGGCCGACGTCAACTTCGCGCTCACGCGCCAGTTCACCGACGCGGTCGCCAAGAAGGCTGTCGGGGTACTGCAGCTTAAGAGCGTTCAGCCGGGCCAGCAGCTGGTGAAGATCGTCTACGACGAGCTCACGGCCATGCTCGGCGAACGGCGCGAAGGGCTCAAGATGAGCACGGTTCCTCCCACGGTCGTCATGATGGTGGGGCTCCAGGGATCGGGAAAGACGACGTCCGCAGCTAAACTTGCCCGGCGCCTGATGGCGGAAAGCAAGAGCACGCGACTCGTCGCCGCAGACGTGTACCGGCCCGCTGCAATCGATCAGCTCGAAACATTGGGCCGATCGCTCAACGTCCCTGTCTACGCCGATCGGACGACCACGGATGTCGTGAAGATCGCAAAGGCCGGCATCGACCAGGGTGTGCGCGGACGTGATCGCGTCGTCATCATCGATACCGCTGGCCGACTGCAAATCGACGCCGAGATGATGGACGAGCTCAAGCGTCTGAAGGCAGCCATCAAGCCGGACGAGATACTGTTCGTCGCTGACGGAATGACGGGTCAGGATGCCGTGAAGATCGCACAGGGCTTCAACGACGCGCTGGACGTGACCGGCGTGATTCTGACCAAGCTCGATGGAGATGCACGCGGCGGCGCCGCGCTCTCCATCTACGGGGTGTTGAAGAAGCCGATCAAGTACATCGGCGTGGGCGAGAAGGTCGACGCGCTGGAGGAGTTCCATCCGGAGCGCATGGCCGGACGCATCCTGCAAATGGGTGACATCGTGTCGCTCGTCGAAAAGGCGCAGGAGTCGTTCGACGCCGACGAAGCGAAGAAGCTCGAGAAGAAGGTGAGGAAGGAAGGCATGGACCTCGAGGATTTTCTCTCGGCCATGCGCCAGATGCAGAAGCTTGGTCCGTTCGAGAACCTGCTCAAGCTGCTCCCCGGTGTGAACACGAAGATGCTGAAGGACGTCAAGATGGATCCCAAGCGTCTGAAGCACATCGAGGCCATCGTGCTCTCGATGACGCCACAGGAGCGCAAGAAGCCGGAGCTTCTCAACGGCTCACGGCGCGCGCGTATCGCGAAGGGATCGGGCCGCCCGGTCAACGAGATCAACAAGTTGCTGGAGCAATTCCGCGAGATGCAGAAGATGATGAAGAAGATGGGCGCCGGCCCCGGAGGCAAAGGGGGTGGCGGGATGCCTCGCCTGCCATTCGGTGGCGGTGGTGGCATGTTCGGCATGCGCTGAGCGGTATGAACACACGAAAGGGGCGCCGCAGATGCGGCGCCCCTTTCGCGATTCACGCTTGCTGCTGAATTACTTCCGGACCGTGAGGTTGTTCACGATCGTGTAGCCTTCTGCCTTCGGGCGAGCAATGTCTGCAGCGAGCGTCTTCTGCTCTTCGGTGGCAACGGTGCCGTTCAACGTGACGGTCTTCGTGTCGCCGTTCGTGTCGACGTTGATCTCGCTCGCGTCGATGCGGGTGTCGGCCGTGAGCGCCGTCTTCACGTCAGCAGTCTGCTTGGCCGCCGCAGTGGCCGTACCTGCGTCCGCGGCGACTTCTGCCGTCTTCTCGGCCGCGTTCTCGGCATCCTTCGCGACGCCGTCCGCGGTGTTGCCACAGGCGGTCAGAAGCGCGAAAAGGGCCACCGTTCCCAACTTGTTGATTGCCGACATTGCGATCTCCGTGATGTGGATGCGTTTTCGGTTGCCCGAACCGAGAGTCATCTCAGTAGCGGGCCGGAGTGCAACATGTATGCCTGAGCAGCGGCCTCAAGCATCGGCTCGCCTGCGCGGACGTCCGGGGTGGAATCCGTGAAGCTGTTCAGCTATACTTAGAGGCTGTCCTCGACCGTTTACCGGTCTGGACGCCCGAGTGCGCCCCGGAAACGCCGGGATCGCGAGGAGCTCGGCACGCTGGCGCCAAAGCGCCGGCCGTTTCCCCGATTTCGAGACCAGCATGGCCGTCAAGATTCGTCTCCGCCGCGAAGGCCGGAAGAAGACCCCGATGTATCGTATCGTCGTTGCCGATTCCCAGAGCCCGCGCGATGGCCGGTTCATCGAAATCATCGGACAGTACCAGCCGCGTTTCTCTGGCGACACGGCGATCAACCTTCAGGTCGATCGCGTGAATTACTGGCTCAACGTGGGTGCGCAGCCGACGGACACCGTTCGCTCATTGCTCCGTCGTGCGGGCGTGCTCAAGCTCCGTCACGAGCAGCGCCTGGCAGCGAAGGGTGTCGTGGTGGGCACCAAGGCAACGGCTGCAGCTGCCTCGGGTGAGCTCGCGCCGCCTCCGGGCCCGGTCGTGATGCTGCAGGACGACGCGGATCGCAGCGAGGCCTGAGCTGAGCGATCTCGTCGTTGTCGGCCGCGTGCGCCGCGCGCATGGTGTGCGCGGTGCCTTTGCCGTGGAAACGTTGACCGATGCGCCGGACGTGATTTTCGCGTCCGGCGCTGTCGTTTACGCGGCCGACCGGAAGGGTGCACCGAGTGCCGAAGGAGCGTTGCACATCGAGGATGGGCGCCCGATGAATCGCGAATGGCTGGTGAAGGTCGCGGAGGTGAGCGATCGCGACGTGGCCGACACCTGGCGCGGACGCTACCTCCTCGCCGATCCTACGTTGCTTCCGGAGCCTGACGATGACGAGGTGTACGTGTTCTCCCTGATCGGCATGCGAGTCGAAGTGGAAGGTCAGGGACTGGTCGGCCATGTCAGAGACGTCTACGACGCGCCACAGGGGCTGCTGATCGAGGTCGAGACGCCGTCGGGGCGCCCGCTCGTACCGTGGCGCCCGGAGCTCGTCGAAAGCGTCGACGAGGGTGCACGCACGATCGTCCTCAAGCCGCTCGAAGGGTTGCTCGAGTAGCGCATGCTGCGCATCAACATCGTCACGATCTTTCCCGACTATTTCAGCGGTCCGTTGAGTCTCAGTATCCCTGCGCGCGCCGCGGGTGTGGGCGGAGTCGAGTACCATTGCATCGACCTGCGACGGTTCACGTACGACCGCCATCGTACGGTCGACGACTATCCGTTCGGCGGAGGTCCCGGCATGGTGATGAAGCCCGGCCCGTTCTTCGAGGCCGTCGAGTCCGTGGGTGCCGTGGCTCCGATCGTCCTGCTGTCGCCGCGCGGGCGCCGTTTCGCCCATGCTGACGCCGTGCGCTTTTCCGCCGGAACCGAGCTGACGCTGCTCTGCGGCCATTACAAGGATGTGGATGAGCGTGTCGCGAGTGACCTGGCGACCGAGGAGTTGTCGCTTGGCGACTTCGTGTTGAGCGGAGGCGAACCGGCGGCGCTTGCGATCATCGACGCGACCGTGCGACTCCTGCCCGGAGCGATGGGCGACCTCGACAGTGCACGCGGCGATTCGTTCTTCAATCGGGGTATCAGCGCGCCGAGCTATACCCGGCCGGCGGAGTACCGTGAACTCACGGTGCCACCCGTGCTCATCGGCGGTGATCACGCGCGCGTGACTGCGTGGCGCGATGCCGAGAGCCTGCGACGTACACGCGAAGCCGAGGCGCGTGATCGTGCGGAGTGGGAGCATCGCAGCGAGGATATCAGGGTCCGTGAGGCTGCCATCGCGGAGGCGGAGCGCATCCTGGCGGAGAAGGCGGCGAAGCGGGCGGCACGGACGGCGCGTCGGCAATAGGGGGCACCTGTTGCGAACCGGACTGCAGCGTCGCAGAGTTGGCGAGACCCTTTATCCGTGACCGGTCACCATGTGGAAGGCACTTGTCTCGCTGTTTGGCGCAACGCTCCTGGTTTTGACGGGCTGTGATTCCCCGAAGCCGGCGGGACCAGCACCGGTAGCGACCGTCGTGGTGGCGCCAATTGCCGGGCCCTTGCAGGTCGGCACCACTGTCGCGCTCAGCGCCGAGGCACGAGATGCGCGGGGCGCTCTGGTGGGCCGCACCGTGACTTGGTCCACGACCGACGCATCCGTGGCGACGGTGAGTGCGACGGGAACGCTGACGGCAGTGGGACCTGGCTCCGTCATGGTGATCGCGACGCTGGACGGGCGCACGGGCACCCTGCCGGTCACGGTGCTGCCGCCGCCCGTCGCGACGGTGACAGTGTCTGCGTCTGCGACAACGGTGACGGTCGGCAATCTGCTGCCGCTCTCCGCCACCACCGCGGGAGCAAACGGCGCGATACTCCCCGGCCGAGCGGTGGTCTGGATGACGAGCAACCCGCTGATTGCGACAATTGATGGCGGCGGCATCCTCACTGCCGTGTCGGCCGGGGACGTCGACGTCATTGCGACGAGCGAGGGCAAGAGCGCGACGCTCAGAATTGTGGTGGCTGGGGTGCTCGATGCGCCTCGCATCGTGAGCATCGCTCCCGGCGTGCTAGCTGCTGGAGCACTGGCAACGATCACCGGCGTCGGTTTCGATCCGGCCGCGGCGAGCAACACGGTCACCGTGCGCGGTGTGGAGGCGCCGATGATCAGCGCGTCATCGACACAACTGGTGGTGTCCGTGCCGTGCGTGCCGAGCGGGATGGCATCTGTGCGCGTGGTGAGCCGCGGGAATGCGGGTGCTGCGGTGCAGGCACCCGTGACTGTTCCGGCGCGTACGCTCGCCGTCGGGCAATCGATGGTGTTCACGACCGGTACATCTTCGACATGCAACGAGCTCATGACCGGATCACCGACGGCGCGGTATCTGATCACGGTGTTCAGCTCCGCAACGAGCCAGAATGCGCTCGTCGACTTCGAGTTGGTTGGGAACACGTCGCCGACGACGCCGATCACGTTGCTCCCCGCCGGCGCATCGAGCGTCAACGTGGCTCCTTCATATGCGTCGCGCACGGCAGAGGAACTGCGGGCTGCGGCGCAGGATGCGTCGCATCTGGCGATGCTCGAACGCGACCGAAGGGAGTACGAGGCCATGCGCGCGCGGGCGCGCGCGTTGGGCGTCGATCTCACCGCCCCAAAAGCAGTTTCGTCGGCGAGCGCGCGTGCGGCGGCGGCAGTACCCGCCATTGGCGACACCCGCTCACTGTTCTACACCTTCGCCGGTGGTTGTCAGGACGTATCCCGCGTCATGCGCGGTCGGGCGATTTACGTCGGCTCCCGGTCGATCATCTGGGAGGACTCCGCGAACACGTTGCAATCGGCAGACAACGTTCCGCTGGCAGGCTACTACGCCCGACTCGGCCAGATCTTCGACACCGACCAGTACGAGTCGGTCAAGAGAAATTTCGGTGATCCGCTGTTGCGTGATGCGGTGACCGATGCGGACGAGCGCGTGCACATGGTGTTCTCGGAGCGGCTGAACGGATCGGGCGCCGCCGCCTACGTCACGTCCTGTGACCAGGGGCCGACGTCGGTGTCCGCGGGAAGCAACTACGGGCAGTTCTTCTACGGTTCCGTACCGACGCAGGCAGGCTCGAATCTGAGCGGCACGACGTTTCCCGACGGCTGGTTCAACTTCATGGCACGCACCGTCGTTCATGAGGTGAAGCACATCGCGTCGCAGTCGGCGCGCGTGGCGAACGGTGCAAGCTTCGAGGTATCGTGGCTGGAAGAAGGAACGGCACGACACGCGGAGGAGATGTGGGTGCGGGAGTCGCTGCACAAGACTGAGTGGAAGACCAACAATGTGTTCGGAACGGCCGCAACGAATGGATTGTATTGCGACTTTCTGCCAGCCGACCCGGCATGTCTTGCGGCGGACGCGCTACGTCGGCCCGGCTTCGGAATGCGCCGGCACTTCAACGAGATCCGCGAAAAGCTTCTCTTTCCATCGAACTACTCGCCGTACGGCGACGGTACAGGTCAGACCGGATCGACGTTCTACCAGACCGCGTGGTCGCTCGTGCGCTACACGATCGACCGTTACGCGTCGAGCGATGCGGCGTTCTACAGAGCGTTGATGAACTCACCGTCGACCGGCGTCACCAACCTGGCCGGCGCAGCCGGTGTGCCGATCGATCAGCTCATCGGCGGCTGGGGACTCTCGTTGTATGCCGACGACTATCCGGGACTGCCGGCGACCAATGCGGATGTCCAGTTCCCATCCTGGAATCTGCGGAACATCTACAGCTCCCTGAATCAGCTGCCGACTTGGACGGGTCGCTTTCCGACTCCGTACCCGTTGCAACCCCAGGCACTGTCGTTCGGCGCATTCACCAGTCGCGTCAATGGGATGCGTGGTGGAGCGCACGCGTACTTCGAGCTTTCCGGGACGGCGCTTCCTCAGCAGATCGTGGGGGTGCGGGCGCCGGGTGGTGGCGTGCCGTCGTCGCTGCTGCGAGTCGCGATCGTGAGGCTGCAATGATCGTCGTGCGCCTGTGTGACGCAGGCTCGCTGGCTGGTGTTGCGATGGCACTCATGATGGCAGGTGCATGCGGAGCACCGCGGGAGCGCACAGCGACAGATTCTGGTGCTCTGGGCAACGGTGCATCGGCGATGTCGACACCGTCGGCGTCAGCACCCGCACCAGCACCAGCACCAGCACCGCCGAATGCCGTCCCTGATCCCACGCGTGAAAACGACGCCGGCGAGTCGCTCGACACCGCTCGCGGCATCGTGCTTCGCACAGGTGCGGAGCCCATGACGGCTCTCGTGCTCACACGAGCGTCGAGCGCGGAGCATCTCACGCTTCGGGGCGCGGCGATGCCATCGCTCGGTGCGGTCGAAGGAATCGAGGTGGTCGTGCGTGGCCGGCTCACGGCTGTCACCGGCGCAGATGGCCCCACAAGGAGACCCGCAGGGAGACGCGCGGGCACCCCGGTCTTCGATGTGATCTCGTTCACCGTCCGCGCTGCAGAGGGAAGGGAGGCGGTCGACGGCATCGTGATGCGAGACACGCAAGGCTTCGCGCTTCGATTGAACGACGGTTCGCTCCGTCGAGCGCCGCACATGCCGTCCGCTCTGCAATCAGAACTTGGGAGGCGAGTGTTCCTCGTCGGTTCGCTCGATCAGCCCCCTGTCGCGTACGGAATCATCGCCCCACGACCCTGAGCACGTGGGCACTGTTACCGGCGTATCCTCACCACGAACAAACGCGCCGGATGCACGACTGCACCCGGCGTTTGCCAGAACCTTGTGCTTCAACCTCCGTCAGCCACCCATCTGTCCGCGCTTGTCGTTGCGCCGAATCTGGTCGTGACGCTTTCCGTTGGTCGGATCGTATTCCGTATTGAGGTCCTGGTTCTGCCCGCTCTGCGAACCTTGTTGCGAGGGGCCCGAGCGCACTGCTGGATTTACGGACTGAGAATCATCGCGGTCGGCCGGATTCACCGGTTCGTGTGTCGGGAGTTCCGGCTTGTTGTTGTCGCGCTCAGACATGGGATTGACTCCATCGTGGGGCCGGCGACGGTGCCGACCCGTGGCATTGAAGCAAGCCCAGTGCCTGACGAAGCTTCGCGCGCGACTTGCTAGCGCTTGAGCAAGCGCACCGACCCTGAGCCGGTCTCGACGGTGATGCGCCCCGTGCCGGGCCCGGTGCCGCGTCCAATCCGGCCCTGCATGCGATTGCGCTCGAGCCGGTTGGTTGCGATGGCAAAGTCGCTGCTGATGCCACCGCTGCCGGTTTCGATGGAGACCTCCGCGGATGCGGAGGTC
>DASQZA010000008.1:0-3181 GCA_035638935.1 Gemmatimonas sp.
AGAGAACCGGCGCGGCATCCGGTTCTACAACAAACGCGGCTTCCGCGACGTCGGATCACACCCATTCCTGCTCGGTACGGACCTGCAGACGGATCGCGTCATGGCGCGTTCACTCGACGATGTGATCGTCACGTGATCGTCTCGTTCGAGCGGTGCGCGGACGGCGACTGCATCATGCGGTGTACCCGCGATGATGGCAGCACCGAATGGCAGCGACACACGGGCGCGCGGGCCGTCTTCTTTGCGCACCACGATCTCACGCATCTCGGCGTCGAACGCACGCTTGGCCTGCGCCACGGATTCTTCGGCCTGCTCGCTGCGGGCTGGTCCATTGCGGAAACCGAGGGGAAGAGCGGGCGAGGTCCGTTGCCAGCGGGTAGCGTGCTGGTGGAGCAGCTCGTGGCGCTGTTCGGGCAAGAGCGTGCGACCGGGGTCGAATGGACCCCCGAAGAGTTCGACGAGGCCATGCGGTCGTATGCGATGCAGCACGGGCATGCCGAGCCGGTTGCACTGCGCGCACAACAGATCGCCGCGGTACGGGAGGCGATCGGCGCGCTCTACTCTGCCTGGCGGGACACACTGCCTGGCAGCGTGCTCACGCTCACTTTCCACTGATCGAACATTTTGTTGGCAGTACGCGCTCGACTTAGCGTCGCTCGCGCTTGCTCGCCAGAATCGTCCCGCGGCAGGTCACGGCGCCACACGAGCAAGGAAACCGTCGCTTGGCAGCCGGAGTGTGCCGTTCGGCCAGGACGTATGCATAGTCGTACACGAGCTCCTCGCCGGGCTCGATATCCTGGATCGTATCGATCCAGATGCGCCCGTCCTCGATCACCGCGTCGCAATTCGGAGCGCAGGAATGGTTGAGGAACCGGGCCTCGTTTCCATCGACGGCCGCATCGACCACCACGTCATCGTCGATCGCGAACAGGTAGGTGTGGTGCCGCTCACCTCCGCTTTCCGGATAGCGCGCTTCGGCCTCAGCCGGCGTGAGCCGCTGCCCTGCGTACTCGATCAGCCGGACTCCGGGCGCGATGTGCTGCGTCGCGAATCCGCCGAGTCCCTGAATGCCGGAGCGCCGGATTTCGAACGGGAGCGCAGTGGTTGCCATGCTGCAAGATAGTGCGGGCCGGAGCGCCCTGACGCGGTCGGCCACGGTTTCCCTTCGGGAGCAAGGACGGCCTCTACCGACTACCTTTCAGGTATCAAAGGAGGAGTACTTATGAGCCGCACCCTGCCCGTCGCCCGCGACGCGTTTCTTACCGCCATGAACCGTGATACCGCTGGTTCAGATCGGCCCCGTTACACTGCAGTTCTCGATGCGATGATCGAGTGGAGCCTAGCCAGACCTGAGCAGCTGCGTTTTCGTGACGATGAGTCGACGAAGGGTGTAGTGAGCTTTCAGCGTGTTGGATCGAATGTCGTTTTCTGGGCCGCCCGGCCCATGCGTGGTACTGGCCCCAAGATCGAGCTGTTGCCACGTGCATCGTCGGTGCTGCCGAACGAGCGCCTCGAGTCGGCGCGCGAAGCCATCAACGCATGCTCGCGTGAGATCCTTGAGGGCGACGACCGGCTCGCCATCGGTTTTGGCGCGATGAAGAACCCGCAGGCGCGCGCCGCGGTGTTCACGCTCATGGACGAACTCCTAGAAGTCACGTGAGCACTCAGGTACCGATCGAAACAGAAGAAGATCGCATGTCCGGGAGCGGGTTCTCCGATCTCGGACTGGATCCCCGAGTTGCGAACGCGCTGGCGAAGCTTGGTTACGAAGAGCCGACCCCGGTGCAGCGTGCTGCCATCCCGCCGCTGCTCGAGGGGCGCGATGTCCTCGCTCAGGCTGCCACGGGCACCGGCAAGACGGCAGCGTTCTCGTTGCCGCTGCTCAATCGGCTTACGCCTGAAGCCGACGCCCGTACGCGCACTGCAGCGCTGATTCTCGTGCCAACGCGCGAACTCGCGATGCAGGTTGCCGAAGCGGTGCACCGCTACGGCAAGCCGATGGGCATTCAGGCATTGCCGGTGTACGGCGGCGCCTCGATGGAGAATCAGATTCGCGCGCTCAAGCGCGGTGTGGACGTGGTCATCGCCACACCAGGGCGCGCGCTCGATCTCATCCGGCGCAAGGCGCTCAACCTGTCGGCCGTGAAGATGGTCGTGCTCGATGAAGCCGATGAAATGCTCGACATGGGCTTCGCCGAGGATCTCGAAGCCATTCTCGAGGCGGTGCCGAAGGAACGGCAGACGGCGCTCTTCTCGGCGACACTGCCTCCGCGCATTGCGTCGATCGCACGTCGGCAGTTGCGCAACCCGATCACGATCACGATCGACCGCGAAGTCGTTCCTCATGGTGAAGCGGCTCGCGTACGCCAGGTGGCGTACATGGTGCCGCGCGCACACAAGATGGCAGCCCTCGCGCGCGTGCTCGATCTCGAGCAGCCGACGTCGGCAATCGTGTTCTGTCGCACCCGCACGGAAGTGGACGAACTGTCGGAAACGCTCGCTGCGCGGGGCATGCGTGCCGACGCGCTGCACGGCGGTCTGAGCCAGGACCAGCGCGACCGGGTGATGACGAAGTTCCGCACGAAGAAGACGGACCTGCTCATCGCCACGGACGTCGCGGCGCGCGGTCTCGACGTGAAGCATGTGTCGCATGTCGTGAATTTCGACGTGCCGGCAGACGCGGAAGCGTACGTCCATCGCATCGGCCGTACTGGCCGCGCGGGCCGTGAGGGCGTGGCGATCACGTTCGCCGAGCCGCGCGAGCACCGGCTGCTGCGCAACATCGAGCGGCTCACGACGCAACGCATCGAGATCGCCACCGTTCCGACGGTCGCGGATCTCAAGGCACGCCGTCTCGAACTTGCCCGTGCGTCGTTGCGGGAGGCGGTCATCGAGGGCGGACTCGATCCGTTCCGCACGATCGTCGAGGCACTCGCCGACGAGTTCGACGTCATGGACATCGCGGCCGCCGCTGTGAAGTTGCTCGAGAGCCGGGATACGGAAGAAGAGGCCGACATCCCACCGCCGGCACCGCGCACCGAGCGTCCGCGTTCGGATCGTGGGGGCGGCGAGCGTGGAGACTCACGCGGTGATCGGCCGACGCGTCCGGCACGTGAGCGGATCGAGGCGCCGGAAGGCGCACCGCGCACGAAGCGAGGCGCCAAGCCGGATTGGGCGACGG
>DASQZA010000009.1:0-13763 GCA_035638935.1 Gemmatimonas sp.
CGGGTACAGGTCTCGCACTCCGAGGACATCTCGTCGGTGCTCGGCGATCCGACCCAGCTGCATCAGGTGCTGCTCAACCTGTGCGTGAACGCGCGTGATGCGATGCCCGCCGGCGGCGACCTCACGATCCGGGTGGAGCACGCGCTGGTGGACGATGTCTACGCCGCACAGAATCCGGATGCTCGCCCCGGCGACTACGCCGTCATTCGAGTGTCCGATACCGGCAGCGGCATTCGAGCGGAGGTGCGGGACCGCATCTTCGAACCGTTCTTCTCGACCAAGGAAGTTGGTCAGGGGACGGGGCTTGGATTGTCCACGACCATGGCCATCGTGCGCAGTCATGGCGGGTTCATATCGCTGTTCAGCGAACCGGGGATGGGCACGACGTTTCTCGTGTACCTGCCGGCGAACAGGAGCGTGCCGAGCGGCAGCGAAACACGGGGAGCGGCGCCGCCGCCGGAGCGCGGCAACGGCGAACTCATTCTGGTGGTCGATGACGAAGCGCCGATCTGCCGCATTGCCCAGCGCACGCTGGAGCGCTTCGGCTATCGCGTGCTGACGGCGGGTGACGGCGTGGAGGCGATCGCGCTTTATCGCCAGCGTGGTTCGGAGATCGACCTCGTGCTCACCGACATGGCGATGCCCGTCATGGATGGCCCGGCGCTGATTGCCGCATTGCGCGCGCTCGATCCCACGGTGCGCGTGATCGGGTCGAGCGGGCTCGCCACCGCGGAGAGCATCGAACGAAGCACTGGTGCACGGGTCGCTGCGTTCGTGCCCAAGCCATACACGGCCGACGTGCTGCTGGGCGCCGTGCGGCGCGCGCTGACCGAAAGCGCCGGTTAGTCCGGGTCGAGCAGTGCCTGCACGGCGGCCAGCAATTCGGCGACGGTATATGGCTTCTGGATGAAGCCGACATGGTGCGTGCCGTTGAGCCGACCGGTGATCTCCTGCTCGTTGTAGCCGCTGGAGAGCAGGATCGGCACTGCTGCATCCTGCTCGCGCATATGCCCCAGTGCCTCCTCACCACTCATGACGGGCATCGTGAGATCGAGCAGCACGATGCTGACAGTGCCGCGCAGCTCCTCGAATCGGGCCACGCCCTGTGCGCCATCGATCGCCTCATGCACGGTGAATCCCGCGCGTTCGAGCGTACGGCGCGCCACGTTACGTACCGCATCATCGTCATCGACCAGGAGCGCGGTGCCACTGTGGCCGGTCGTCGGTGTCACACGTGCCGCCGGCTCACCGCGCGACGGCGCTGCCACCAGCGGCAGCACGACGCGCATCGTACATCCCTGTCCCCGCGTCGAATCGACCTGGATGATGCCGCCGTGGCCGCGGATGATGCCGAGCGTGGCGGACAGCCCGAGCCCGTGGCCTGAATCCTTCGTCGTGAAGAACGGGTCGAAGATGCGTGGCAGCGTGCGCGGGTTCATGCCGCGTCCAGTGTCGTTCACCTCGAGCACCGCGTAGCGCCCCGGCGCGAGCGACGATTGTCCGTGCGTGGACACGAGCTGGTCCGCGCCCAGCGTCCGCACACCGGCACGTAGCACGATGCGACCGTGTTCGCCTGCGAGCGCGTCGGAGGCATTCGTGATCAGGTTGATGATGATCTGCCGCAGCTGGGTGGCGTCGGCCTGGACCCATGCCTGGTCGTACTCCGCGTTGATGTCGAGCGTCGCGCGTCGGGTGATGGCCGTGCCCAACAGCGCGCGCATCTCATGCACCAGCTGCGCGAGGTCGACCGGGCGCACGATGAACCGGCCCTTGCCCGCGTAGGCGAGCAGCTGGCGCGTGAGATCGGCAGCACGCTGCGCGCTGTGCTCGATGTCGCGGAGCATCGGCGCGATCGGCGATGTGGGCTCGAGTTCTGAACCGGCCAACGACGCGTTACCGAGAATGCCGACGAGCAAGTTGTTGAAATCGTGCGCGATGCCGCCGGCAAGCAGGCCAAGGGCCTCCATCTGCTGTGTGGCGCGCAGCTTTTCGTCGAGGCGGCGTCGGTCGGTCACATCCTCGTTGGTACCGAAGAACCTGAGGCCGCCGTCGCGTTGCCGAACCACCTGTGCGTGCGAGTGGATGGATCGCACTTCACCGTTCGGCCGCACGACGCGAAACTCCATGTCCACCGACGTTCCCTCGGTCGCGTTGGCGAGCGCATGCTGGAGCTGCTCGGTCACGGCGGCACGATCGGACGGGTGAATGAGCGCGATGTATTGATCGAAGCCCGGTGCCCGCCCGTCGACGGGGTATCCATGCATGGTCCTGGTCTGGTCGCACCAGAGCATTTCGTCACTGCCGCTGTGCCACTCCCAGTGACCGAGACCCCGAACGCCGGCGCTTCGCTCCAGCACGCGCCCGATCTCGATGGCAAGAATGTCGAGCACGAATCGTGACTCGCCGGTGAATCCATCCGGGCCGGCCGCGACCGTGACAGCGGCTCGCATCTGTCCGCCCCACTCCACAGGGTAGCAGATCCACTCATGATCGAGCGGAAGCCGCGTCAGTTTCTCGGCCTGTGGAAAGCGCGCGAGCTTGTCTGCGCGGGATTGCGGGAGGTCGATGACGCGTGATTCGAGGATGGCCGCCGTGATCGGCATCGAGCCATCGACCGGCAGCACGGGGATGTCGCGCCGGTCGACTCCATGCGATGTGATCGGTCGGATGGATCGTGCGTCCTCCGAAAGTACGCCGACCACGATGAAATCGAGGCCGAGCGGGGCGGTGTTGCGGAGCAGGCGGTCGACCGCTTCGACCGACGGCGTCGCCATCGATATGCGGCCCGCGGTGGCCGAGAGGGCGCGCACGATCTCGATCGCGCGGTCCGCTGAAATACCTGCTGTCATGTCCTGCCGGTCATTAAGCGTTTCTGTCATTGGCTGCTTCTTCTGGTCATCCATCCAAGATACCGAAGGTCGCGAGAGGCGCCATGGCGCCGGCGGCACCCGGAATCAGAGCGGGCAAGCGGTCCCGTCGCACCCGGGCTGGCACGCCCGTTAGGATTCGACTCCCGCGCCGTCACTCGTCTGGAGATTCACTGCTGGTGCTTCGTGCCATCGCTGTGCTCAAGGGGCTGCAGGCCTTCACGCTGTTCGGCGTTGCATTGGCGGCGTTCCAGCTGCTCCGCCCGGACGTCGCGTTGCTGGTACGCGACTGGGTGAAGCAGCTGCCGATCGAGAGCGAGCAGAACCTGATCCAGCAGGCGGGTGGTTGGGTGAGCAGTCTGCTCCCCCATGAAGTGGCGAGCATCGGCTTCGGGATGCTGTTGTATGGGATCCTCTTCGCGGTCGAATGCGTCGGACTCTGGCGCCGGAAAATCTGGGCCGAGTGGCTCACGGTGGTGGCGTCCGGGTTGCTGATTCCGCTCGAGGTGTGGGAAGTGATCAGCCGCATTTCGCCACTGCGCGTGTTGGCGCTCGTGCTGAATGTCGCCGTGGTGTGGTATCTCGTGCGGCAGCTGCGACGGAATGTCGCGCGCCATACGGCGCTTCATGATCCGATGCCGGAGGCGATGATCGAGGATGTCGTGCACGGGGCGGTGGACCGCCTGGAGCACGAGTCGGGACAAGCGGCGTCGCGTTAAGACGCGATCAGTGTCCGCTTGTACCTCGATTCACCTTGCTTGTCCTGCGATAATGGCATTGATGCGTATTTGACAGCGTCTGGGCACCGGGATAAGGTATGCCCATGATGATCCAGGATTGACGTGTCGCGACTCCATGGCTCGCACCGAGTCCCGCATTCTGCTCTATCGCTGGTTTCGCACGACCTCTCGGCGCGTCCCAAACGCGCGCGAGCCACGCCTGTCACGCGAGGCGCAATGACCTCCTGGCCGATGCTCCCCATCGGGCGACCTACCATAACCCGGCCCCATTCATGATGCGCAACGGACTGATCGCGCTGTTGTTCGGAACCATGCTCTGTGCCAACAGTGTGACGGCGCAGGAGCGACTCGTGACCGGCAAGGTCACGCGCGACGAGAACGTCCCGCTTTCGGGGGTGTCAGTCGTGGTCAAAGGCACCACGCAAACGGTGCAGACCAACAACGCGGGCGACTACTCGATCCGCGTGAATCCGGGGCAGGTGCTGCTGTTCCGGTTGATCGGCTACCTGCCGCGCGAGCGACAGGTTGGAGCTGAGGGGTCGGTGAACGTCACGCTCGAGAAGGCTGCGGCGAATCTCGATGCGCTGGTGGTCACGGCGCTCGGACAAACCACCACCCAGCGCAGTCTGGGCGCCTCGCAACAGACCGTCACCGGCGCGGACGTCGCGCAGACGGGTCGCGAGAACTTCATCAACGGCCTGCAGGGTCGTGTCGCGGGCATCGAGGTGACGAGCACGTCGGGCATGCCAGGCGCATCGTCGTCCATCACCATCCGTGGCGTGAGCTCCATCAGCGGGAGCAACCAGCCGCTCATGGTGATCGACGGGTTGCCGATGGACAACAAGACGCTCAACACCAACGTGCTCGCGTCGGACGTGGGTGGTGTGGCGCAGAGCAATCGTGGTGTCGACTTCAACAACCGCGCGGCGGACATCAACCCCGAGGACATCGAGTCGATGGTCGTCCTCAAGGGGCCGGAAGCGGCCGCCTTGTACGGCATCGATGCGGCGAACGGCGCCATCGTGATCACCACCAAGCGTGGAAAGCCCGGCGTCGGTGGCCTCGAGTACAGCAATCGCTTTCGCGTCGACCAGACGCGTGGCAATCCGGAAACGCAGCGCGTGTATGGCCCGACGTCGGTAGCAGCAGGCGGCATCGGCAGCTTCTCGTACTACGGCGCTCCCTACGCGGCGGACACCCGGTTCTACGACAACATCGACGGCTTCTTCCAGACGGCCGTATCGCAGCAGCACAACGTGACGTTCAGCGGGGCGAGCCCCGACAGTCGAGTGAACTACCGCGTCGGCCTGTCGGCGAACAGTCAGGGCAGTGTGGTGCGTACGGCGGATTACACACGGCTCAATCTCACTGGCTCGACCGGCGCGACGATCACGAGCTGGCTCAAGACCGACCTGTCGATGAACTACGCGCAGGTCGACAACAGCAAGACACTCGGTGGCGCGAACGGCCCGTTGCTTGGGCTGCTGGTCTGGCCGTCGACGGACGACGCGAAGGATTATCTCTCGGCCGCCGGAACACGCCGCCGTGTCACGCTTCAGGCCGCGGCCACAGAGCTCGACAACCCGTATTTCAGTCTCGAGAAGAACCGCTTCACCGAGAAGAACGGACGACTGATCGCCAACCTCGGTCTCGTGCTGTCGCCGTTCAGCTGGGGCTATCTCCGCACCAACCTCGGCTCGGACTCGTTCACCAACGAGAACCTGATCCTGCGGCATCCAGAGAGCGCGCTGGGCATCAGTCAGAACGGCATCCTGGAAACGTTCACGGACGTGACGCGCAACCTGAATGCGCAGACCATCTTCAACGTGAACAGTTTTGCGATTACGGATGGCCTGTCGATCTCCGGCCTCGTCGGTAACCAGATCCGGGCCGACCGGTCGCAGGTTACCAGCCAGCTCGGGCGCGACTTCCTCGATCTCAATTTCATCTCGGGCAACAACACGAACGTGCGCACGACGCGCACGATCCTCCAGGAGCGGCGGCTGATCGGCCTGTACGCCCAGGCCACCGCGAATTATCGCGACTATCTGTACGTCACGGTCAGTGGCCGCAACGACTGGACGTCCACGATTCCCCGCGAGCGGAACTCGTTCTTCTATCCCTCGTATTCGACTGCTTTCATCTTCTCCGACGCGTTCCCGTCGATCCGGAAGTTCATGACGGGCAAGATCCGCGGTACGTATGCGGAAGTCGGCAAGGACGCGCGGCCGTATGCGTATGCCGCGGCACTCGAGTTCAAGACGACGTCCAATGGCGGCTACGGCTACGGGTTCACGGGGCCGAACCCGAACCTCTCCCCGGAGTTCGCCACGTCGCGCGAGCTGGGCACGGAGCTCGGATTCTTCGACAACCGTCTTGGCCTCGACGTGACGGTGTACCGCAAGCAGACGCGCAACGCGATCCTGAACGACGTGCGCGGCAGCTACGGTACCGGCTTCATCCTGCTCAACCTGAATGGTGGCGTCACGCGCAACGAGGGCCTCGAGGCCACGCTGCGGGGCACGCCGATTCTCAAGCGCAACTTCACGTGGGACGTGGTCACGAACTTCGAGGCCGCGCACGGCCGCGTGGTGAAGCTGCCGAATGAGCTGCCCGAGTCGTATGTGTCGGACACGTGGCTCGCGGGCAACGTGCGCAACGGCACGCGCGCCGGCATGTCCACGCGGTCGCTCAATGGCCTGTTCTACCTGCGCAACAACCAGGGCCAGCTGCTCATCGACCCCACGTCGGGATTGCCGCTCCGTTCGCCGGACTGGATCGATGGCGGCTACGATCGCCAGCCGGACTTCACGATCGGCCTGACGAACACGTTCCGCTACAAGAAGTTCAGTGTGTCTGCGCTGCTGGACCTGCGAAAGGGCGGCGACGTGTACAACGCGACCGAGCGCTTTCTCACGGCGGCTGGGCTCACGAACCGCACGCTCGATCGTGAGCGGCCGCGGGTCATCGACGGAGTGCTGCGCGACGGCAAGGAGAACAGTGCGACGCCGACGGCAAACACGATCACAGTGATTCCGGCGATCCAGACGGGCTACTACACCACCATCAGCGAAGAATTGTTCATCGAGAAGGACATCAACTGGGTGCGCCTGCGCGACGTCACGTTGCGCATGGTATTGCCCGGCAAGCTGGTGCGCGGGCGTGATGCCAGCGTGTTCCTGACCGGCACGGACCTCTTCCTGTTCACGAACTACTCCGGGCTCGACCCGATCGTGAACGGCAACACGGCCGCGGTTGGTGGTTCGGGTGGCGCTGGCATCGACCTCGGCAACTTCCCCATGCCACGTGGCGTGGCGTTCGGCTTCAAGGTCGGGTACTGATCATGCGCTCCCCTCTCTGTCGTCTTGGCGGCGCGACGCGCCCTATCACCACCAGTCACTCGCCGATGAAGAAACTCGCAGGAGCGGTCGCGGCCGGTATGCTCGTCGTGTCCTCCGGGTGCCAGGAATTCCTCGACGTCAACACCAATCCCAATGGGCCGGAAACGGTCGCGGCGAATCTGTACCTGCCGCCGATGATCCATTGGATGGTGACGTCACCCCAGTTCGACGGGCGCTTCATCGCACGTTACACCCAGGAGTGGCATCGCAGCGACGGCGCCTCCGTGAACTGGGGCAACATGGGATACGATCCCAGCTCCGACAACGGCGGTGAGCAGTGGCGCAATGTGTACACCGACCTCGGTCAGAATCTTTCCGACATGATGCGCAAGGCCGAGGAGGAGCAGCGCTGGGATGTATTGGGTGTAGGCAAGGTGCTGCGCGCGTGGGGATGGCAAGTGCTTGCTGACACCCACGGTGAGATCATCCTGACGGACGCACTCGACCCGACCAAGTTCACCTTCAAGTACGACTCGCAGGAAGCCGCGTACGCCGAAGTGCAGAAGCTGCTGAATGAAGCCATCACGCTGCTCCAGCGCACCGACGGGCTTGTCGATCCGGGATACCTGGCCCGTGGCGACCGCATGTACAATGGCGACCGCACCAAATGGCTGAAGCTGGCGTACGGCATGCTCGCGCTCAACCTCAATCACTACACCAACAAGGCGACGTACAAGCCGGCAGACGTGATCACGAACGTGAATCGCTCGTTCGCCAGCAACGCCGACGATCCGCTCCTCACGTATCCGAACACGCAGAACAACGACATCAATTTTCTCGGCCGCACCCGCGGCAACATGACGACCTTCCGGCAGACCCGCTTCGTACTCGGGTTGATGGACGGGACCGTGTTCACCGGTGCAGTCGATCCGCGCATGTCGCGCATGCTGTCGCCGTCGCCCGACGGGCAATACCGCGGTCTCGACCCGAACGTGCAGGGCTTCGGCGGCCTCGCGGCAGCGCAGCAGCCGAACAACCTTCACGGGTTTCCTGGCACCGGCGGTAACGGAGCCCCCGGCCGGTACATCTTCGATGACAAGGCGAAACTGCCGGTGATGACGTTCGCGCAGCTGCAGTTCATCAAGGCCGAAGCGGCATACAAGCTTGGCGACTTCGGAACTGCCTTGCAGGCATACACCGCCGGCATCTCGGCGCACATCGATTTCGTGAACGCGCGCAACGCGGATAACGGGCAGCCTGTTGCCCAGATCTCCGCGGCCGAGAAGGCCGCGTTCCTCGCCAATCCGGCCATCGTGCCCGCGACACCCGCGGGACTCACGCTCACGCGCATCATGTCGCAGAAGTACATCGCGCAGTGGGGATGGGGGCACAACGAGATCTGGATGGACATGCGGCGCTACAACTACACCGACGTGGATCCGGCGAGTGGCCAGCAGGTGTACCCGGGCTTCGCGCTCCCACTGGGCCTTTTCGTCGACAATGCCGGAAAGCCTGTGCAGCGCATGCGGCCGAGATTCAACTCGGAGTACGTCTGGAACAGGAAGAGTCTTGAAGAAATCGGAGGTCTGGCGGCTGATTACCAGACAAAGCCTCTCTGGATCACTCAACGCTAACCGCCGATGAACTCCCTTCGAACCATTGCTGCGCTGCTCTGCACCGTTGTGCTGACCGCGTGCGAGAAGAACGCCGTGCAAGATATCACCGGCTCGCTTCCGGGCGCGCGCATCAAGTTCTTCAACTTCGGCGTCAACGCTCCGTCCGTGAACTTCTACGCGAACACGGCAAAGATGACGGCAATCAGCTCCGCGACGGGTGCGGAATCGACGGCAGGGGTGGCGTACGCCGGCGTCGGCAACAACAGCCTGTACTCTGCAATCGATCCGGGCCAATACACGTTCACCGCCCGCATCTCGGCGACCGTAGACAAGGACCTGCCGATTTCCACGCTATCGGCCACCCTTGCGGACGGTAAGGATTATTCCTTTTACATGAGCGGGCTGTACAACACCACGTCGAAGAACGTCGAGGGCTTCGTCATCGAGGATCCGCTGCCGGCGACCATCGACTGGGCGAACGGAGCGGTGCGCTTCGTGAATGCGATTTCGAACTCGCAGCCGATGACGCTCTACGCCAAGAACACCGTGACGATGGCGGAGGTGCCGATCGGCGGTGCGACGGCCTACAAGGGCGGGACGGCGTTCGTGACACTCCCCACCGGAGTCTATGACCTGCGCGCGCGGGTCACCGGAGCCGCCACGGATGCGATCGTTCGCACGGCGGTGAGTTTCGTCTTCGGGCGTACGTATACCATTGCGGCGCGCGGCGACATCACCGTGACCTCGACGACGGCCGCACAGCGACCGATTCTCGACTTTACGACGAATCGGTAGCGGCGGACCGCCGGTTGCAACTGCATGCACTAACGAAAAAGACTCCGGCGTTCGCACCGGAGTCTTTTTCGTTTCCGCGAGTTGCGGCGAGCGGCGGTGTCAGCGCCGTATCGTCAGTGCGAGCAGCTCCGGCATCGCGTGGAGCTGGTCGACGTGGTCCGGAGCGGAGTTGCCGGCGTAACCGAGGAGCTCGAACCGTCCGACCTTCACGTGGCTCAGCTGCTGCATGCCGCGCGGGCCCCACCGGAGCACGGGCGTTCGCTTGAGATTGAGAGCCGACAGCAGCCAATCGGCAGTCTCCGTCGTGCTCGCGAATGTCCCTGGAAAGATCTCCGAGTGGGTCACCACGAAGCGCTTTTCGCCCCGCATTGCCGCGCGGGCGAGCGCGGCGAAATCGGCCAGATTCAGCGTATCGAGCACGGCCCCGTCGGCGAGTCCCTTTCCGTCGGGGACGTAGCTGGTGTGCATGCCATCGTGCAGCAGCACTGCGTCGATGGCGCGGAGATAGCGTGGGACACGAAGAATTCGGCGAATCGCCCCGTGGCCCGCCGAAAATCCCACCAGCGTGATGCTGCGCGTACGGGCGGCGCGCCCGCTTTCCGTCGCAACCTCGCGAACCACCGTCGCGAGCAGTGAGTCGAAAGCGACGGTGTCTGCGAAAGCGCGATCGTAGGTACCAGAGCCGGCGCCGAGATTCACCACGGCCGACACCGTCTCGTTGCGGAGTGATGCGACGGCCTGGTGTGGCAGCCAGGCCGCTCCGTGAAAATGCACGACGAGGTCGAAGTCGCCGCGCCGTCGCACGGAACGTGGGATCCGTAGCTCCACTGGCTTGCCAGCGGGACCGATGAAGCTGCGCGTCGTGCTGTCTGACGGCTGCCGCGTGAGGCGCCCATGCTGGCGGGTCGATTCCGTCATCGGTGACGGATTTTGTGCCGCTGGAGGTTGAGCACTCGCAGTTTGCGCAGTCTGAGCCCGGGAAACGACGGGCGCGAACAGGGCAATGCACAACGCAGGCAAACAGCTGACCCGTACACTGCGAGGTCCCGGAACGCGTCGGCACTTCATCGGTACATCACGGGTCGGTTGCTCGCGGTGGGAGAGTCCTGACGGGTCGCATCAGTGTGCAGCCAGGTGCGGAGCCCATTGGGTTGCGAAGTGCGCCGGTAAGTGTGCAACGAGCAGCGGCGGCGCGAAAGCCGGCGTGCCATGCCGCGCAACCGTGCACCGCGGTCCCGCTGTCTCCTCTGGCGATTCGTCGAACGGATCATACGTTAGGCTGTTGGCCCTTTCAGGAGGCATTGTCGTGCGGCTGCGTGTCGAAGTCGTCGCCTTGTTGCTCGCGACCGTGCTGCCTGCATGGTCGATGACTTCCCGTGTCGGTACTGCTGCTGCAACTGCCACTGCCGCTACGGTGACCGGTGTCGTCATCGACAGCATTGCAGAGCGTCCACTGGCCGGTGCACTGGTGCAACTCGTGGCGGCTGACACGGGGTCGCGCTACGGCGGCGCCGCTGTGGCCGATTCGCTCGGTCGTTTCGAGTTCGCGGATGTACCCGACGGGCGATACATGCTGGGCTTCCTGCATCCGATGCTGGATTCGCTCGGGATCGAGCCGCCGCTGCGGTCACTCGTCGTCGCGGGCCCCGACACCGTGCGTGCCGACCTTGCGATACCCGGCGCGGCGCGGTTGCGCATGGCCGTGTGTGGCCCACCCACAGCCGCGAATTCGGGAACGATGGTGATCGGTATCGTGCGAAATGCGGAGGGCCGTACGCCTGTCGCAGGGGCGCGTGTAACCGGCGAATGGTTCGAGTATTCGGTCGGGAATCGCGGCGTGGAGAGTCGGCGGCCGCGGCGCGTCGCGACGTCAGGATCGAATGGGTGGTTCGCGCTTTGCAACGTGCCCAGTCCCGGCACGGTCGCACTGGCCGCAAGCAACGGGGTCGACAGCACGGACTTGATCGAAGTGGAGATTCCGGCGCGCGGTGTCTTGCGTCGAGAGTTGTATCTCGGGGGCGCACGCGCCGGAGCGAACCCTGAAGTGGCGTCCGACCGTGCTGCAGCGAGCGCCGGCCGACGCACAGGGGAGGGACAACTGTCTGGCGTGGTCGTGGCGACACAAGGGCGGCGGCCTGTGGCCGGCGCACAGGTGGGAATCTCGAACGGGGCGCAGACGACCACGGACGCGCAGGGCGCGTGGTCGTTGGCGAACATTCCGGCTGGCACTCGCGTGCTGGACGTCCGTGCAGTCGGGTACTATCCCGAGCGACGCGCAGTGGATGTCGTAGCTGGCGCTGCGCCGGTTGCCATTTCGCTCAGGACGTTCGAAGCGGTGCTCGCCGCAGTGAAGGTCACCGCACGCACGAACGGCATGTCGTTCAGCGGATTCGCCGACCGAAGCCGGATGGGAAACGGCCGCTTCCTCACTCAGCGTGACATCGAGCGCAGGCAACCAGTCGCGACCTCCGAAATCTTCCGGTCGCTGCCGGGCGTGTACCTGGAAATCCTGTCAGCCGCGGACACCATGTCGGTGTTCATGGCGGGGGCCGCCACTGGCGGCGGCGACGTGCCGGCTCCCGAAATGCGGCTCGTCATGCGTGGGACATTCACCGAGCGCTGCCTGCCGAACGTGTATCTGAACTCGAACCTGATGAATACGTTGACGGCACTCGACATTGACGCCTTGCTGAAGCCCAAGGACATCGCGGCGATCGAGGTGTATTCGCCGACGCAGGTGCCGCCGCAGTTCCAAACGGGTCCCACAGGTTGTGGCGCGATTCTCTTCTGGACGAGATGACTACGCCGTCGTAGCCGCGTTACCGGTATCGTTCAGCGCGGTTGCGCTTCACCGAGAAACTCCTGCGCCCGCGTCACCACATCACCAGCCGCAGTCGACGTCGTCAGGAACAACACCGGGTGCGACCCCGCCGCGCCGTCGACGAGCGCACCGTCCAGCTCTCCGCCGCCATCCGATTCGCTGACGACCACCACGGGGCCGACGCGATCGCTGTGGAGCAGGGCAAGCCGCAACACGGCGAGCCCGTAGCGTTCGTCCGCCACGATCCGCACCGAGCCGATGCCCAGGCCATCGTGGAACGCCTCGAACCACTCCGCCAGCGTGGACAGTTCGGGCGATACCTCGGGCATCATCACCCGGTTGGTCGTGGACAGACCCGTGAGGATCATCGACCACAGGGCGCTCTGACGCCCGCTCTGCCGGAGAATGAGCACGGGCTTGCCGTTGCCCATGCGCACGTATGGCGTCACCGAGTCGCCGGCACGCACGACGGCGTGGAAGGTGCCCGATCGTGGGGGCGCCATGTTGGGGTCTCTGTCGTTGGTCACGAGAGAACGATGCCCGAAGATGCTTACGTGCCGCTTACGGAACTGGTTCTCAGAGCGGCTTCTGGCCGATCACGATGCTCGGCGTTGCATTCACGGTGGCGACCGGGGTCGTGGCGCCGTTGCCAAGCTGTCCCACGTCATTCCGGCCCCAGCAGGACACGGTGAGCCGGTCCTTGGAGATGGCGCAGCTGTGTGAGCCCGAACCGGTGCCGATTCCCGATGCCGCCACTTCGGAGGCCTTGAAGCCGGCCATCAGGTAGGGCACCCGCAACGTCAGGCTTGTGGTCCCGATCTGGCCGTTCCCGTTCGCGCCCCAGCAGGCCACTTCATCGTTGAGCGTCACGCCGCAGCTGTGGGCAAAGCCCGACGAGATCATGCGGAAGGAGTGTCCGCCTCCGACCGCGACCGGTGACGATGAGTCGGTCGTGTTGCCGCTGCCGAACCGGCCGCCATTGCTGCCCCAGCACCACGCCTGGCTCCCCGTGGTGAGTCCGCAGGCGTAGGACTGGCCACCGGTGATCGCGGCGAAGTTCAACCCACCGACCACGAGCGACGGTGCAGTCTTGTACACGTTGCCGTACGCGATCCTGAGCCCGTCGCCGGTCTGTCCGAGGCCATTGCCGCCCCAGCAGTACGCCGAGCCATTCATTGCAATACCGCAGGTGCTCGACGTGCTGGCCATGACGGCGCGGAACTGCATCCCGCCCGCCGCAACAACGGGGAAATCGGGCGACGACGTGTTGTTGATGCCGAACTGACCCCAGTCGTTGTGTCCCCAGCACACCAATGCATTGGCCGTGGTGATGCCGCACGCATGGTCGGCACCGGCCGCAATCGTGGTGAAAGTGTTGTTGCCGGCGACCTGCACCGGCACTGACGAGAAATACTTGTTGCTGCCGTCGCCGAGCGTGCCCCAGCTGTTGCTGCCCCAGCACCAGACTTTGCCGTCGGTCTTGAGGCCACAGGTGAAGCGGGCGAAAGTCACCAGCTGCTTGTAGTGGCGGTCGCCCGGCACCTTGAACGGTGTCGAACGGAAGTTGCCGTCGCCGATATTTG
>DASQZA010000010.1:0-2739 GCA_035638935.1 Gemmatimonas sp.
CGCAGCACCCGCGCATTCTCGCTGCGCGATCCATGACGCACCGCAACATCGGCGTTTGCGCGGCCGGGCACACGGCGCGGGCGGTTCGCGTGGTGGCTATCGCGGCAACCGTCCTCGCCTCGTCGCATCTCCGGGCAGTGCCGATGCAACAGTCGACAGCGCTGCGCATGCCGTCATCACTACAGGCATCGAGAGCTACAGACGCGGCCGCCTCACCCGTGCTCACCGCCCCGCCGGACAGCATCGAAACCAGGCGTGCACTGCGGGCTGCCATCGAACGCTTCCAGAACGAATGGCGTCGCGAGTGGGAGGACGCCGAGATGGAACGACATTCCAACATCAACCTGCTCCAGATCGAGCGAAGATTCGGGTCGTTGTCGGTACGTGACAACTCGCTCGAGTTACAGCGCTACCTGGCGATCTACTGCTTCCTGCAGACCGGCGGGTCTTCGGGCAGTCTGTCCAACGTCAGGCCAGGGATGATGGCCATGCAGCTGGTGGTGGATCGCATGATCTCGCCCGACAACCGCGGGCCGGTGTGCCCGTCGTGGGCGCGGAAGGAGGAAAGTATTCCGCCCGACGAGGGAGAATCCATCGACCTCGCCCTGCCGGCAGTCAAGCGCAGCCCACTTCGCCGCAAACGTGCCGACCTCCTGCAGCAGCTCGAGGACGCGCATGTGCGTTTCCCCGGTGACGAGTGGATCGCGGGGCAGCGTGTCCGTTTCGCGATCGACCAGCGCCCGATCGAGCGTGCGCTGGAAGCGGTCGCGGCGTGTCGCGGGACGACTGTGCGGTGCAGCGTGCTGCGCGGCCTCGTGATGGAGCAAGCACGCGACATTCCCGCTGCCGAACGCGCCTTTCAGCAAGGGGATTCGCTGTTGCGCCAGGCCGTTGCCGACTCTACCTGTGTCGACCCAGACCTGCTCCTCCTGCTCCCGTCGAATGCCCGCGAGGGAATCATGTCGGCCGGCTGCGACGCGAGACGGGCACTCGAGTCGGCTTTGTGGTGGCTCAGTGACCCGCTGTGGAGCGTGCCGGGCAACGAGCGCTACGTTGCGCACAGTGCTCGGCGCGCGCATGTGATGCTGCGCGCCGAGTTCGACCGCGATGAGCGCTACATCTGGGCCCGAAACGGTGGAGGCGCGGCCATGCAGGAGCTGGTCATACGGTATGGCTGGCCCAGCTACACGTACTGGGGCGGCTTCATGTTCGACGTACGCCTGAACCGCGAACGGATGGATCTGAAGCGCGAGGCGCATCCGCCCTATACGGCAAAGGAATACACCCGCGATCGGGTCACGCTCGTTCCGGAGTTCGCTGCGGTTCGGGCGCCGTATCAGGCCGTGTCCTCGAACTGGGAGGTGGAGGTGCCCGCCGGGAAGGATCAGGACGACTGGTGGCCGCAGGAGCACATGCGTCTCGGGTACCGGCTCGCCTCGCTTCCGGCAGGGCAGCAGATACTCCTTCGGCGCGACAGCATGATGCTCTATGCGCACGCCTTCGACGTGCGGTCCCGTACCGTCGACCGGAATGTGGCTGACCCATCGAATGCACTGCTCATGGGCAGTACGTCGCGCACCGATATCCGCATGTTGGCGTCAGTAGCACTGGATACTGCCGCTGTCCTGCGCCTGACTGCGCCGTTGTCCCCAGTGCCCGTGGTGCTGAGTGTGGAGATTCCGAACCGTACGCCACTCGAACCGGCGTACCGCACGCGTTTCGGAGTGCAACCGTCACCTGCGCTGCGCGACATGCGGCCGGGTGAAGTGGCACTCTCCGATCCGGTGGTGCTCCGTCTGCCCAACCGCACTTCGACTGCGCCGAGCGACATGCCGAGCGTGCTCCGTCTCATGGCCGGCGACCTGACCTTCTCGCGCCGGGAGTCACTGGCCATGTACTGGGAGAGTTACGGGTTTCCGGTCAACGATTCGCTCCAGTTGCAGATGCGCATCGTGCGCGACGATCGCGGCGGCGTCACTCGGCGCGCGCTCTCCGCAATCGGTGTCATGTCCGAACTCCGCGACAGCCTGAGCGTGAATTGGACGGAACAGAACTCGGCCCAAGGCACGTCCATTCCGACGGCCGGCATTTCGGCGGTCGGTCGCTCCATCGCCGTCGGGCTGGGAGTGCTTCCCGCGGGGGAATACATCGTGTCCTTCGAGGTGCGACGAGGCCCGGGCATGGTCGCGCGCGGCAGCCGGCGGATCGTGCTGCGTGACGACTGACGTGCTGACCGGCGCTTACTTACTCAGCATGACTTCGCGAGTGATCTCGCCCCAGTACGGCGGCGATGCGTCCTGCGACTGCGATATCCACCCGGACCCGGCCGGCGCCTGCACGGCGACGCGATAGCGAGTCGCTGGCACCGCTGTGAAACGCACCGTGCCGGTCGCATCCGTCGTCGCTGTTCCGAACACGGTGGCAACCGTGACGGGGGCCACGCCCGTGACCACGGAATCTCCCTGTGCTGTCGGCAGCAATGTCAGGGTCACCGTACTCCCTGGCAGCGCCTGCAATGTGCGGGTGCCGGAATCGCTCGGCGTACCGCTCGACGTCGTCACCAGGCCAACCACGCGCAGCGTGAAATTGAACGCCTGCGCACGAGGTGGAGGCGGAGGCGCCGTACGGCCGCTGTCGGCGCGCGGGACGACGGTGATGGTCGTGGTGTCTGCGACGTTCTCGTATGTCGCGATCACCAGCGCCGTGCCCTGACCGACTGCGGAGACTGTCGCACGGTTG
>DASQZA010000011.1:0-43804 GCA_035638935.1 Gemmatimonas sp.
ATGGCCTGAAAGGCCATTCCGCGGTAGAACCACGGGAGCGGACGCTCGGCAAGCCAGACCGCGGTGGCCAACGGCGGGGCGAGTTCCCGGAATGCCGTTCCCCCGAACAGATGCGGAACGAGCGCGACGCGGGCAGGCGAACGCGCGGTGCCACCGCGCCAGGTCGGCGTGAAGACCGGCACCTTGTTGATGTCCTCGACCAGCACGTCGAAGTGCTGCGGGGCGAGCCGAGCGTGCCAGTATCGCCGCACCAGAAACGGGAAGGACTGCCGCGTGCCGACGCGATGCACCTCGATGTCATCGAGCACAGTGCGCGCAAGCGCACCCGGCCAGCCCCCGCAGAGCAGCGTCACCGCATGCCCTTTCGCCGCGAGCCGGCCGAAAATCTCGTGAAGGTGAATTTCGGCGCCCCCAGCCATCGGATTGTCCCGGCACTGCCAGTTCACCACGGCGATGCGCAGCGGTGGGACCTCGGTCACAGACGTCCGATCCCCCGCGCGTACGCGTCGAGCACACCGTTCACGAAACGCGCGCTGCGACTCGTACCATATCGTTCCGCGAGGCGCACCGCTTCCTGCAGCACGACCTTGACCGGTGCTTCATCGCGCGAAAGCTCGCACGCCGCGAGCCGCAGCACGCTGCGTTCGATGGCGCCGAGCCGCTCGAACCGCCAGTTGGCCGTGACGTCTGCAAGTGCCGCGTCGATCTCCGCTCCGCGTTCGGCGTAGGTGGCAACGATCTTCGACGCGAACTCCCGCTCGCCTGTCTCGATGGCCAGGTCGTCGAACACGTTCGAGGCGATACGGCGCAGACGCGAGAGATCACGCAAGTCGGCTGCATACAGTGCCTGCAACGCACGTGAGCGCCCCCGTGTCTCGACGCGCTCGGCCGCCTTGGCGACACCCGGCCGGCGCCCTCGTCGCGGATCGAGAGGTTCCTGTGTGCCTTCGTCCCAGAAGCCGTCATCCCGCAGGCCGCCGCTCATTGTGCGTCGTCCGCATGCTCGTGTTCGCCCACAGGCGCGATGCGATCGAAGAGATCGAGCATCTCGAGCGCGGCAAGTGCGGCATCCGCTCCCTTGTTCCCGTGCGCGCCACCTGCGCGCGCTTCGGCTTGCTCGAGCGTGTCCGTCGTCAGCAACCCGAGGGTCACCGGCACATCGAAGTCGCGCATGACGTCCATCAACCCGCGCGCGGTCTCCCCGGCGACGATATCGAAATGCGGGGTTTCCCCGCGCACGACCGCGCCGATGGCAACGGCGGCGTCATACCGCTCGGTGGCCAGCGCGCGGCGCACGGCTACAGGAATCTCCCAGGCGCCGGGCACCCAGAGCACGTCGATGTCGTCGAACTGTGCACCCTTCCCAACGAGCGCCTCCACCGCGCCTTCGGCGAGTGGGACCGTGACGGACTCGTTGAATCGGCTGACGACGATCACGACGCGGCGGCCTTCGCCGCGGGGACTAGCGTTGAATTCGGGCATGGGAAAGGCAGAAGCGGAAAGGCAGAAGCTGAAAGGAAGAAGCTGAAGGGCAGAAGCGGAACGGCAGAAGCGGAACGGCAGAAGCGGAACGGCAGAAGCGGAACGGCAGACGCTGGAGGATCAGATGGCGAAGAGGTGGCCCAGCTTGGTGCGTTTGGTTTCGAGGTAAGCGGCGTTTTCGTCGTTGCTCGGCATTTCGAGGCGCACGCGATCCTTGAGCACCAGACCGTATCCGTCGAGGCCGACGAGCTTGCGCGGGTTGTTGGTCAGCACCCGGATCGAGTGCACGCCGAGATCGAGCAGGATCTGCGCACCGATACCGTAGTTGCGCAGGTCATCCTTGAATCCGAGCTGCGCGTTGGCCTCCACCGTGTCCGCGCCCCGGTCCTGCAGTTCGTAGGCCTTGAGCTTGTTCAGCAAGCCGATGCCGCGGCCCTCCTGGTCGAGGTAGACGATGATGCCCTTCCCCTCTGCCTGGATCATGCGCATGGCGGTTTCGAGCTGCCATCCGCAGTCGCAGCGGCGCGAGTGAAACACGTCGCCGGTGAGGCACTTGGAGTGCATGCGCACGAGCACGCTCTCGGCATGTTCGACGTCCCCGTAGGCGATCGCGATGTGCTCCCGTGCATCGACATCGTTGGCGTATCCCACGATGCGCCACTCGCCGAACTCGGTGGGCAGGCGTGCATCGGCGACACGGTGCACGAGGCGTTCCTTCTGCAACCGATACGCGACGAGCTGGGCGATCGTGATGAAGGTCAGACCATGCTCGCGTGAGAACTTCTCGAGTGCGGGCCGACGGGCGGTCGTGCCGTCGCGGTTGAGGATCTCGCAGATCACACCGGCCGGACGCAGCCCTGCGAGGCGCGCGAGGTCGACTGCCGCCTCGGTGTGTCCGACACGCTGCAGCACGCCGCCGTCGCGTGCGCGCAGGGGATGGATATGTCCCGGCATGCGCAAGTCGGCGCGCGTGCTCCCGGCATCGACCGCAACACGAATCGTGGTCGCGCGATCTTTCGCGCTGATGCCGGTCGACACGCCGTACTTCGCCGAGGCATCGATACTCACCGTGAACGCGGTGGACATGGATTCGGTGTTGGCATCGACTTGCGGGTGCAAGCCCAGGTGGTCGGCCCACGCGTTGGTCATCGCCAGGCAAATCATGCCCTTCGCGTCGAGCATGAAGTTCACCATTTCAGGCGTCACCATCTCCGCTGCGCAGATCAGGTCCCCTTCGTTCTCACGGTCCTCGTCGTCGGCGACGACCACGAACTTGCCAGCGGCGAGATCGGCGAGCGCCTGTTCCACGGTGCCAAAGATCATCTCG
Source organism: Gemmatimonas sp. (assembly GCA_035638935.1). Taxonomy (GTDB): domain Bacteria; phylum Gemmatimonadota; class Gemmatimonadetes; order Gemmatimonadales; family Gemmatimonadaceae; genus Gemmatimonas. Next base: position 2,810 of record DASQZA010000011.1, read on the forward strand.
GTCGAATCAGTCATGCGAGCACTCCAGCAGCAGGCATCACCGATGCAATGGCACCGGCGATTGCGGCCTGCGAGGTCAAGTGAGGGGCAACGAGCCGCGCGACATGCTTCGCGAGGATGTCGGCCTCGATATGAACGCGCGCGGCCGGCACGAGTGCCCCGAGCGTCGTATGGCGGCGCGTGTAGTCGATGATCGACAGCTGCACGCCATCATGTAGTAACTCATTGACGGTGAGGCTCACGCCATTCACGGTGAGCGACCCGTGCGGAACCATCAGTCGCTGCAGTTCGACCGGCAAGGAGAGATTCACGAGCCATGCATCGTCCCGCGTTTCAGTGCTGACCACCACCCCGAGATCGTCGACATGCCCCAGCACGAGATGTCCGCCGAGCCGGTCACCCAGGCGCATGGCGCGCTCGAGATTCACCGTGTCCCCGATGCGCCATTCGCCGATACACGTGCGGCCCAGAGTCGTCACGACTGCGGCCACGGTAAACCAGCTGCGGGCGACGACCGACGTTGCGGGAACGTCCCGTGAAGCGCCACCCTCCGTACCGTATTCCCGAACCGTGAGGCAAGCGCCGTTGACCGCGATGCTCTCGCCTTCCACGATGCCGGTGTAGCGGCATTCGATGCGCAACTCGCGCCCTGCTGGCGTATCCGCCACCGCAGTGATGGTGCCTACATCGTCGACGAGTCCAGTGAACATCCTGCTCTCCAGCCTCCAAGCCTGCCGGTCGACCGGCATGTGAAACAGCGTGCTGCCCAGCCCGTCCGGCACTTTCCAGCTACAGCCCAGCTACAGCCCAGCTACATCTGACGAGATGCCATCGAATCGGAAGACGCTCATCAGATCCGGACCGTACTCACGACGGCTCACCAGAGACAACCGGAGCGGCGATGACAGTCCGGCGAAGGCCGGAAGCGCACCCGAGCCAAGAATGACCGGTGCCTGAAAGGTAATCAGCCGGTCGACGAGCCCAGCAGTGACCAGCGCTGCCGCCAACGATGCGCCGCCCTCGACCAACAGGTGCCTGATGCCATGTCGCCGCAGCTGGACAAGCGCGTCGGGAAGTCCGCCTGCCTGAATCACCGTCACTCCCTGTCGTGCCAGTCGCGCCTCGGCCTCCGGCCGACGACCGTCGGTCACAAGCAGCACCGGGACATCCCGTGCAGTTCGCACCATGACGCTCTCGAGACGTAGTCGGGCGGCCCGATCGAATACCACGCGCGCGGGTGCCACGCGGGGCGCCGGAGCATCCCGTACGGTCAACTCCGGATCGTCCTGCAGTGCCGTCTCCGCACCCACCGCGATCGCATCCGCATCGGCGCGCAGCCGGTGCACCGCAGCGCGCGATTCCGCACCGGTCAACTGCGTGCGGGCGCGACTTGCACCGACGATGGCCCCATCGATCGAAATGGCGAGCTTGAGGGTCACGAACGGACGTGTCGCTCCACTCGCGGCAAAGAGAAACGGCGCATTCACTTCCGATGCCTCGACAGCGAGCACACCAGCGTGCACATCGATGCCAGCCGCGGCCAACACACTCGCACCACCTCGTGCAACATCATCGGGATCGGCAACGGCATACACGACACGAGTGACGCCGGCCGCAATCAGCGCAGCGGCACATGGCGGGGTCTTGCCATGGTGATTGCAGGGCTCGAGAGTGACGTACACCGTCGTGCCACGCGCACGCTCTCCCGCAATACGCAGCGCCATCGCCTCAGCGTGCTCGTCGCCATATCGCGGGTGCCAGCCTTCGGCGATCACCCGTTCGTCCTGCACGACCACCGCGCCAACTTTCGGATTCGGTGCGACCTGCCCCGCCCCACGCTCGGCAACTTCCAGCGCGCGACGCATGAACTGCAGGTCGCGATCGTTCCCCGGCGGCGCCAGTTCACCAAGGGGCGCTGCGCCCACACGCAACTCAGAAGCGCGTGGTGATTCCAAGCGATCCGTAACGATAGCCTTCGTTTGCGGTACGCCCACCGAAGGAGTTGAACGTCTCGCGGCGCGTGCCCTCGCTCGACCAGCCCAACTCTGCGACGAGTCGAACCCGAATCAAGTTGAGGGACGCATTGACGAATGCGGTGTTGCGCCTGGACGATTCTCGCAGCCCCGTGAGCGACACCGTTCGCCGGTCGAGCAGAACGTCGCCGTTCACGACCGCACTCATCTCACTTTTGCCTACGATCTGATCCTGGCCAGCGCCGATTGCGATGCCGAACATGGCAAGGCGCTTGCTGGCGATGACGCGTAGTGCATCTGAGCGCATGCTCGTCTCGCCGATTCGCAGCGTGTCGTTCGACGGCGTGTACACCAAGTCGGTGGTCGGCATGTGCCGCCGCTGCCAGCTGATGCTCACGCCAGGCACAAGGCTGGACTCCTGCAATGCGCCCACCCGAAGACCGTAGGCGAAGCCGAACCCACCGTTCTTGGGTTCGAGTGCAAAGTCGTCGCTCGAGACCGATGGCAACCACGTTGCGCCGAGCAGCAAGTCGACACCGCCGACATTCGTCAGCCCGTACGGTATGCCCGGCAACAACCCAAGCGCGAGATCGACGCTCGGCAGCGGCAGTACCGCACGCGCAGCACCGAAATTGCTCCGCGTCGCTGCGCCAACACGGAGCGGGACCTCGTTGTCCGGCAGTCGCGCGTCCACGCCGATGACACGCACCGACAACGAACGCTTGCCAAAGCCCCCAAGGGTACCGGCATCACCGGGTATCGGATTCCCACCCGACACCGCCACGCCGATCTGCGGCATTATGAAGGCGAACAGATCGATTGCTTTCTGACAGGCATCGGCTTGCCCGTTGAACGGAATCGCCGGCAGTGCAACGCACGACGGTGTCTGCGCCCGGAGCGCGGCCGGCAGCAGCATTGCAAACGCAGCCAGAGCGAGACGGGTCGCGACTACTCGACCGATCGCGCGCATCACGCGGGCTTCCCATCGAAACGGACGACACCGCTGCCACGCACGACGCGCCCGAGCTGCCACGCGGCGATGCCACATTCGGTAGCGCGGGCAACGACCGACCCAACGTGCTCCTGCGGCGTGATCACGACCATTCCCACTCCCATGTTGAACGCACGGAACATCTCGAGTCGGGGCACGTGGCCCGCCTCCTCGAGTACCCGAAACGTCGAGGGGATGGTCCACGTGCTCGTATCGACGTCTGCATCGAGCGTCGGTGGCAGTGCCCGGTTGAGATTGCCCGGCAGCCCGCCGCCCGTGATGTGCGCCATCGCGTGCACCGCAGACAGCATCGGACGCAGGCAGGCGAGATACGACCGGTGCACCTGAAGCAAGACATCAGCCACCGACGCGCCGGAGGCATCGGGGAACGCGTCATCGACGCCGAGCTGCAATCGCTCACGCACGATCTTGCGCGCCAGCGAGTACCCGTTGGTGTGCAAACCGTTGCTGGCGAGCGCGACCAGCGCATCGCCCTCGCAGACGCGTGCGCTGCCGAGCACCGCGTCCTCCTCGACGATGCCGACGATGAATCCGGCGAGATCGTAGTCGGGCGGCGTATAGACCCCCGGCATTTCGGCCGTTTCCCCACCGACGAGCGCACACTCGTTCTCGCGACATCCGGCGGCAACGCCGGCCACCACGCCTTCGACGACCGCCGGCACCAGCGCGCCGAACGCGACGTAGTCGAGAAAGAACATCGGCACCGCGCCCTGCACGAGGATGTCGTTCGTGCAGTGGTTCACCAGGCAATGCCCGATCGTGGCGTGACGACCGCTCTCGATCGCGACCTTGATCTTGGTACCGACGCCATCAGCACTGGAAACCAGCAGCGGCGACCGGTAGCCGCCGGGCACCCTGAACATCCCGCCGAACCCCCCGAACGCGCCGACGGCACCGGCTGTCATCGTCGAGGCAACGAGCGCGGCTAGCCGGCCCTTGGCGTCGTCGGCGGCCTCGATACTGACGCCGGCGCCCGCGTAATCCATTGCGGTTTTGTCGGTCGCTGTCACGGGGCGAGATCCAGATCGAATGCCACGAGCTGCTGGAACTCCCGCACGCGCGCATCGATGTCGGCGCGCGAGATCTCCAGCAGGCGCGCGTTGGAAAATTTCTCGACGGCGAACGAACCCATCGCCGAGCCGATGACCACGGCGCGACGCATGGATGGAATGCTTAAGTCACCCGAAGCCGCCAAGGCGCCGATGAAACCACCGGCAAACGAGTCACCCGCGCCCGTCGGATCGAAGACGCTCTCGAGCGGGTATGCCGGCGCGAAGAACACACTGTCGGCGGTGAACATGAATGCGCCGTGTTCACCTTTCTTGATGACCACGTAGCGCGGGCCCTTGTCCAGGATCCAGCGTGCTGCCTGCACCAGGTTGGCGCGCTCCGTGAGCTGACGAGCCTCCCCGTCGTTCAGCGTGATCATGTCGACGCGACCAAGCAGCTCGATCAGCTCCGGACGGCGCGACTCGATCCAGAAGTTCATCGTGTCGCAGGCAACGAGCCTGGGCTTCTGCACCTGATCGAGCACCTGCAGCTGCAGTCGCGGGTCGATGTTGGCGAGAAAGACGAACGGCGCATTGCGGAACTGCTCGGGAATGTTCGGACGAAAGTTCGAAAAGACACCGAGGTGTGTCTCGAGTGTCTCGGCCGAGTTGAGGTCGTGACGGTAGCGGCCGCGCCAACGAAAGCTGCTTCCGGTGGCCTTCTCGAGCCCGGCAAGGTCGACTCCGCGGGCAGCCAGCGGGGCAAGTTTATCGAGCGGGTAGTCGTCGCCGACGACCCCCACCAGTTGCACCGGCACGAAATGCGACGCCGACGAGGAGAAGAACGTGCCGGAGCCGCCAAGCACGTCGTCCGCGCGTCCAAACGGCGTCTCTACCGAATCGAGCGCCACCGAGCCCACCACCAGCACTGTGTTCTCGACGCCGGTGTGCGCCGGCTTTTCCTGCGTGGTCTCCGAGACGCTGCTCACATCCGCTCCGGTGCAGTAAGGCCGAGAATGCGCAGGCCAGCCGAGAGGCCGAGCTGCGTTGCGCGCGCGAGCACGAGCCGCCCGCGAAGGATGTCATCGGGCTCGCCGAGGACGTGATGCTTGTGATACCAGGTGTGCGCCGCGCGCGCGGTTTCGAGCAGCCAGCTCGCAACGCGATGCGGCTCCAGCGTGTCGGCGGCATTGCGCACGATCGCCGGAAAGTCGAGCAGTTGCTTCACCAGTTCGACTTCAGCCGGCTCCGACAGCACTCCGAGATCGACGCCGTCGGCCGAAATCGCGCCGACATCGATTTCACCGACACGGAAGATGCCGCACATGCGTGCGTGCGCCATCTGGATGTAGTAGACCGGGTTCTCCTCCGACTGGCTGCGCGCGAGGTCGATGTCGAATACGAGCTGCGAGTCGCCGCGACGCATGAGGTAGAAATACCGGACCGCATCGCGTCCGACTTCGTCGATGAGATCTCGTACGGTGACATAGGAGCCTGCGCGCTTGGAGATCTTCATCTCCTCGCCGCCTTTCACCACCGTCACCATCTGGTGCAGCACGTAGTCGGGGTAGCCGCTCGGGATGCCCATGTCGAGCGCTTGCAACCCGGCGCGAACACGCGTGACCGTGCTGTGATGATCAGCGCCCTGCACGTTGATCGCGCGACGATATCCGCGCTCCCACTTCGTGACATGGTAGGCGACATCCGGCACGAAATAGGTGAAGTCACCGCCCTTCGCGGCGCTCTTGCGCATCACGCGGTCCTTGTCGTCGCCGAACTCGGTGGTACGGAGGAAGAGTGCGCCCTCTTCCTCGAACGTGTGGCCGGTCGTTACCAGGCGCTCGACCGTGCCCTCGACGCGGCCGCTCGTGTACAGCGAACTCTCGAGATAGTACGTGCGGAACTGCACACCGAACGCCTGCATGTCGAGATCCTGCTCATGGCGCAGCGCGGCGACCGCGAACAGCCGCATCGCATCGAGGTTGGCACCGTTTGCGTCGTCGGGATGCGCCGATACGTACGCTTCGGCAATCTCCCGGATGTAGGCGCCGTGATAGCCACCCTCGGGAATTTCCAGCGGCCCGCCGCGGAGTTCACGCACCCGTGCCTGTACGCTCAGTGCGAGGTTGGCAATCTGCGCGCCACTGTCGTTGTAGTAGAACTCGCGGTCGACCTGCCAGCCCGTGTACTCGAGGAGCGTGCTGATGGCGTCTCCTAGCGCAGCCTGCCGACCGTGTCCCACATGCAGCGGGCCCGTAGGATTTGCGGAGACAAATTCCACGACGACTCGTGCGCCGTGTCCCACGTCATGCTTGCCCCACGCATCCGGATCGGCGAGGATCGCGACGAGGCCGCGCGCCTGAAAGCCGGGATCGAGACGGAAATTGATGAATCCCGGGCCGGCGATGTCGGCATTGGTGACGCCCACATCGGTCATGCGCATCGCACCGATGATCGACTCGGCCAGCTCGCGAGGTTTGCGACCCAGCGCCTTGGCGAGGGTCATCGCGACGTTGCTCGCCCAATCGCCGAACGCCGGATCCTGCGGCCGTTGCAGCGATGGAGCGATGTCGTCCGGCGCACCGAGTGTGCGCGCCGCTCGCGCGATTTCGGCGCGCAGTGCTTCTGCCTGATTCACTGACAGGATGCGTGAGAGAAGACCAGCGCGCCGGGCGCGCGGCCGTATGTCAGGACGTGTGGTACGACGTGTGCTAGTCGGACTTCGGCGTCGACGAAGGAGTCGCCGGCGCCGGGCTGCTCGATGCGGGCTTCGCATCGGACTTCGTATCGGACTTCCCTTCGCCCTTCGGAGACGCGGTGGCGGACGCCCCGTCGGAGGCTTTCGAGTCAGAGGACTTCGACTCCGACGCGCCCTTTCCTTCTCCTGCCGCGGCAGTGCGCTGGTCCTTCTTGCCGTCCTTGCCGTAGTCGGTGATGTAGAAGCCCGTGCCCTTGAAGAGCAAGCCCGCTCCGCCAGATATCATGCGCGTCGCGACGCCGCTGCCATCGGGGAGCGGGATCTCGTTCGGCACGTCGGACATCTTGAAGATGCGCTCGATGACCGTACCATCGGGGCAACGGAACTCGTAAGTCGGCATGGCTGCGATACTTGGCTAGGGTTGCTCCAACCTCCAAGCATAGCGGAATGCGACGTCCCGTTCAACGGTGGAGGCCGGTGCGCTTTCGATTTTCCCCTATCTTTCGCCCATGGAATCGACTCCGCCCACCCCCAGCGGCTACACACCGGCTCCAGGTGGGCTCGATGCTCTCTGGATGCCGTTCACGAACAACCGAGGCTTCAAGGCTGCGCCACGGCTCCTGGTGAGCGCTTCAGGCATGCACTACCGAGACGCGGACGGGAGCCTGGTACTCGACGGCACGTCTGGCCTGTGGTGCGTGATGGCCGGACATGCGCGCGAACCCATCACGCAGGCGATCGCGAGCGCGGCGGCGACGCTGGATTTTGCGCCCGGCTTTCAGATGGGGCATCCCGGCGCATTCGAGCTGGCCCGCCAGCTGGCCGGACTCGTGCCGGCGCCGCTCGACCGGGTCTTCTTCACGACATCCGGCTCCGAGGCGGTGGACACTGCGCTGAAGATTGCACTCGCATTTCATCGAAGCAGAGGCGAAGCGACGCGGGTGCGCTTCGTGGGGCGGCAACGCGGCTATCATGGTGTCGGCTTCGGAGGGATATCGGTCGGCGGTATCGCGGCGAATCGCGACACGTTCGCGGCGCAGCTGCTCCCCGCGGTCGATCACCTGCCACACACACACGACCCGCGCAATCGTTTTTCCCGCGGGCAGCCGCCCCATGGCGCCGAGCTGGCGGACGATCTCGAACGCATCGTACGCGAACGAGGAGCGGATACCATTGCAGCAGTCATTGTCGAACCGGTCGCCGGATCGACGGGCGTGCTGGTGCCACCAGCCGGCTATCTCGAACGGCTACGCGCCATTTGCGACGACCATGGCATCCTGCTGATCTTCGACGAAGTCATCACGGGTTTCGGGCGCACTGGCGCACCGTTCGCCGCAACGCGATTCGGAGTCACACCCGACGTGATCACCGCTGCCAAAGGTCTCACCAATGGTGCGGTTCCCATGGGTGCCGTGTGCGTGCGCCGCGACATTCATGACGCAATCATCGAATCGGCGGCGCCCGGTATCGAGTTCTTCCATGGCTACACGTATTCGGGGCACCCGCTTGCCACGGCGGCCGGTCTTGCAATGCTCGAGCTATGCGAGAACGATGGTCTGTTCGCGCGCGCCGCCGAAAAAGCGCCAGCCTTCGAGCGCGCGATCCACATACTTGCAGACTCGCCCGGCGTGGTCGACGTGCGGAACATCGGGCTGATGGGAGCGGTGGAACTCGCGCCGCGAGCAGCTGGGCGGACATCGCGCGCATACGACGTGTTCCTCGAATGCTTTCGGCGTGGCGTACTCGTGCGACAGACGGGGGATACGATCGCCATCGCGCCGCCATTGATCATCAACGACGAACAGCTGGATACGCTGGTCGGCACGCTTGGTGACGTCCTGAAGGCGGTGTCCTGACGCCAGCGCCTCCCTGCGCTGTGTCCTACTGTCGACGCTCTGCAGATGGACGAAGCGCAGCGCTCGGCAGGTAGCCCGTCGCGCCCGAGCCGGATTGCACCCGGTACCATGTTCCGGCGGCACCCATGATGTGCAACGTGTCGGTCGATGCGATGCGCGACGTCTCGTCGTACGAGTTGCCGGGACCACGACGAAGGGATGCGTCAGCCCCCCGTCCAAATGCCACGCCACGAAGTACCGACGTATCCACGCGGACTGCGGCGGGTGTGTTCACTGTGCGGCGCACGTACGGGAGCGGGTCGATCGGTCCCTCGCCGCGACGGTAAATCCCGAAGTGCAGATGCGGCGCCGTGGTTGCCGCATTTCCGCTGTTGCCGACGAAGCCCAGGGTATCGCCGGTCGACACGCGCTCCCCAGCTGCAACAAAGTGGCGATCGAGGTGTGCGTAGTAGAGGCTCTGTCCACGTACGGGGTCGGACAGCCACACGACATTTCCTCCGAGACGATTCGGCGCGATGCTGCGCACGATTCCATCCGTCGACGCCAGCACGGGTGTACCCCGTGGAGCGAAGATGTCGATGCCTTGATGGTCGCGTCGTCCACCATCGCGCACCGCGCCAAAGAAACTCTGGATCGATCGATTCGTGCCGTCCTGAACCGGAAAGGCGAGCATGGGTTCGGTACGCAGCTCGAGTACGTATTTTCCGCTGCGCAGCAGCTCGGGCTGCAACCGGAGCACGAACCGCGCGGTGGCGCGCGACTCATAGGCCAGCACCACGGGCGGTACTGCGCGGGCAAGCGCCGGTCGCGCGCTGTCAGCAGGAACCGCAGATGCAGCGGCGCCCTGGGTCCCAGCGGGGTTCTCGGGTTCGCCGGACGCGCGGTGACGGTACGGTTGTGTCGAGTCCGCTGACACTTCGAAGAGGTCGATGTACACGCGCGCTGGCTGACCTTCGGGCTGGAAGGTGACGCGCAGCCGAGCGCCTTCAGGCAGAGTGAACTGGTACGCGATGGCGCGCGCCTCGCTGCGGCTGTAGACGCCGATCTCCCGGGCCGGCAAGGTCGCCAACAGCGGCGATCGCAGCGCGCTGTCAGCGGCCGCCAACCACTCCCGACCAAGTGCAGTAGTATCGAGGCCCGCGTCCCGCAACAGCTCGGCGTAGCGTTCGTGCGGCGTCGATGATGGCTCGCGCATGCGATCGAGGGCGTCTCGCGGATTGCAGGCCGTGGTCATTAGCACCGCCACACTACCGAGCGCCCGCCACATCAAGGATTGCACTCTCATCCGTTTGCATACCCCGCTCCACCGAGCACGATCTCAGCGCGGGCGGATGCGCCCGTTGCTGGCGGTGGTATTCGCACTCGGAGAGTTACTGGCTGTGCTGATCGTGGGCTTGCCGGTTGCGTTGCCGGCTGCGTTGCCGGTTGCGTTGCCTGCTGCCTTGCGAGCCGTTGTTCCATTTGCGCTTGCGTTCGCGGCTGCTCGACTACTGCCGAGACGACCCTGTACGGGTCCGGACTGTGCTTTCCGCGACGCAGACGCCGGGCGCGCAATATTCCGACTCCGTCGTGCAGGCATCGCATCGAGCAGCAACAGAATGGCAAGCACGACACACAGGGCCACCATCCCGCCGAACAGGACGCGAATGCGAACGCCACGGTCGTTGATGAACAGCATCGCCACGAGCGTCGGCATGGCAACCACGAACAGGCGAAGGATGCGCCGATCGAACGGCGAAGGCTGCAGGCGCACGCCCCGCGGGGTGATGCGCAACCGGTATTCTACCTCGCTCGCGAACCCGAACGCGCGATCCTCGAATTGCCGGATGGCGCGCTTGATCCGGTGCTGCCAAGGAGCGCTCATCGAGAGTCCGGATTGCATCCAGGCACTTCAGAATGCCCCATGTAACGCCTCGCGTCCTGCGGGGTCTTCGATTTCCCACACCGCAGGGTCGCCGACCGAAATGTCTCCACCTTCCAGCACGACGGCGAAGGCGCCTCCACCCCAGGACGTTCGCATGACCGCCTGCAGGCCCGGCAGCACCTCGTCCATCTGGTGGCAGGGCTTGGTCTCGCCCGCGATCAGCAGACGTGCGGCGCCGAGCCGGAGCGTCCGGCCCCGCGTGCCGGCCAGGCGCACACCGCGAACCAACAGGTTCGCGCGGCGCACGGAGGGGTCGAGCGACGCGCCGAGCGTGGCCATGTGCGACTCCCATCGCTCGGCCTCGAGCAGGGTCACCTGGCGGCGTCCACCCTGATTCGCGTTCGACTGCAGTCCGCGCTTCTCGCGCAGGACGGCACGCTCAACGGGGTCCATCGGTCCCCCTTTGCTCCGCTTGATCCAGATATGTTCGATTACGCCTGTCATGGGTGGAGGATGGCGGGCGCGCAAGGCACGCACAAGATTGGACTGTGCCCCCTGACTGGACGCCTTCAACCTGACGACGATGGCGACACGAGCCATATCGCTCGCGCTCCTGCTGACCGCTTCTGCAGTCGCCTGTGCACCCGCTGCATCGACTGCGAGAGCGCAGCCCGCGGGTGTATCGGGCGCGACCGCCGCGCCGGAGTATGGACCAGCGAAGGGCACCCTGGTGATCGTGGGCGGGGGAAATCTCGAAAGCACCGGTGTCACGGAACGCTTCATCGCGCTTGCTGGCGGGCCGACGGCAAAGATCGTGATCGTGCCGACCGCGGGTGGCAATCGCGATGCGCAGGGTGCGCTGATCCCGTACGATGCAGCCCGTGTCCTTGCTTCGTGGCGCGCCCGCGGACTCACCAACGTCCACATGCTGCACACGCATGACCCGGCGGTTGCCAACACCGAGGCATTTGCGGAAGTGCTGCGTGATGCCGCGGCCGTGTGGTTCAACGGCGGCCGTCAATGGAATATCGTCGACTCCTACGCGAAGACGCGCACCTACGACGCGTTTCATGCGGTGCTTGCGCGCGGCGGCGTGATTGGCGGGAGCTCTGCCGGCGCCACGATCCAGGGTGAATATCTCGTTCGCGGCGCGGTGAGCGGCTCCAACGTCATGATGTCCCCGGAACCCGAACATCAGGACGCATTCCGATTTCTGCGGCGCTCCGCAATCGACCAGCACATCGACACCCGCAATCGGTGGAACGATCTGGCGCCTGTGCTCGCAAAATTCCCGAACCTGCTCGGCATTGGCCTTTCCGAGGGCACCGCCATCGTCGTTCGCGGCGACACCTTCGAAGTCATCGGGCGCGGCAAGGTCGCGGTGCACGACAACACGCGCAAGCGCACACCGGGCGACACCGCCTACATCACGCTGTCCGCCGCGGACCGATACGACATGAAATCGCGACAGGTCATCATGCAGTCGCAAGGCCGCAAGCAGGAGTAGCGACTCGCGTCGCTACGCGCGTCGCTACGCGGGTAGATACGCGGCTAGATACGCGAGTACTTACGCGCGTTCGACGATGCGATCGATGAGAAAGCTCGACTGCTCCACTGCCTCGTCGGTGAAGCTGCCGAAGAATGCGCGCACCTCGTCGAACATGCGATCGAAAGCGGCCTGATCGCCCGACGCCAGAACCTCCGCAATCTCGCGCGCAGCGTTCCCGAATGCCCTGGTCACGACACCAGTGCCGGGGTTCCGCATCTCGATCGATCCATAAAGCTTCGGATCCTGCGCGAAGTGTCGCGCGGTCACGAAGAGTTCGAGCAGGTATGCCGGTGACGTGAAGGTCAGCGTATCGGCGAGCGGCAGGCCAAGTCTCGCCAGCGTGAGCCCGAGCGTCTGCGTCTGGAAGTGGGTGAGCACCTGCACGATCGACATTGCACGATCATGCTGCGCCGGGGACGTCTCCGTGATCGTGAGCCCACGCGCCTCGAAGGTGTGCCGGACCCAGTCGCCCCATCGATCGCCGCGCGCACGGCAGACCACGACGCGCTGGCCCTGCACGGAATGCACACCGGGTCCGAACATGGGATGCGTGCCGACGACGCTCGCAGCCGTCGATTCGAGCATCGCGGCTACGGGCGCCTCCTTGATACTCGTCACGTCCATCAGCAGGCCCTGCTCGGGAACGGCTGGACCGATCTCCCGGATCACGTCGATCGTCGCCTCGATCGGCACGCTGACGACCACGACATCCGCCTGCCGGGCAGCGTCCACCGGACGGAGTGCGGTCGCAACGTCGGCGATCAATACGCGATGTCCAAGCTCCGCAAACAGCCGCGCGAAGAGTGCGCCGATCTGCCCCTGCCCTCCGATCACGGCAACGGTCTGGGGTGCCTCGTCGAACGGGATTTCTGCGCGAAGTGCCGCCTGGCGATCGCGACTCGAGCGCATCAGCACGCGAAAGATCGACTCGATCTCTTCCGTCGGAAGGCCCAGGGCATCCGCTCGCGCCCGTCGGTCCTCGATCAGCGTTCGTTCCCGCTCCGCATCGCGGATGCGTATGCCGTGCGTTCGCTTGTACGCCGCTACCTCGGCGACTAGCACCATCCGCTGCGCCATGATCTGGAGCAGCTCACGGTCCAACGCGTCGATCATGCCGCGCACGACTGGCAGCGGGCGCGCGTCGGTCACGCCGAGTCTCCGAAAGCTGGGTGCTGGAACATGCGAGGAACGTAGTACGCGCCCTGCCATTCGTCAGCCCGATGGAGGCACTCCTCGGACACTTCCGTGCGGCCCGCCCCCTAGGCTGCCTTTCGCCCCTCACGATCCGACCCGCGGTTCTCCAGGTATCGAACCAGCGCTCCCTCCTTCGCCGAGAGTCCGCGTACCGCACTCGCAGCTCTGCGTGATGCTGCACGCCATGTGTCGAGCAGCTGGGGATTCTCGAACGCCTCGACCACCGCCGGATGTATGTAGCACTTGCGGCAAACCGCCGGAGTGTTGCGCAGCGCCGCCGCCGTTTGCTTCACTGCCGCCGCGACGGCACGCTTCGGCAACGGTCGTCCGCCCGCCGCCTCGCTGGCTGCACTGAGGGCGTGCGCCGCCAGCATGGTGCCCGCCCAGGTACGAAAGTCCTTCGCCGTGAAATCTTCGCCCGCGATCTCGCGGATGTACGCGTTCACATCGCCGGACGTGATCGGGTGAGGCGCACCTTCGTCGTCCACATACTGAAACAGATCCTCACCGGGCAAATCCCGCGATCGGCGAACGAGGCGGGCGAGCCGTGTGTCGTTCACCTCGACATCGTGATCCTTGCCACTCTTGCCGCGGAACGCGAACCGGATGCGTGCCCCGCGTATCTGCACATGATCGTCGGTGAGCGTGGTAAGCCCGTACGACTGGTTGGTCCGCGCATACGCTTCGTTCCCGATGCGGATATAGGTCGTCTCGAGCAGACGGACGACCATCGCGAGTACCCGCTCGCGCGACATTCCGCGCGACGACAGATCCGCCGCTACACGCCGACGGATTCCCGGCAGCGCGCGCGCAAACCGTGCGAGCCGGCCGTTCTTGTTCTCGTCGCGCACCGCCCGCCAGCGCGCATGGTACCGATGCTGCTTCCGGCCCTTCGCGTCGCGACCGGTAGCCTGCACGTGCCCGTTCGCAGCAGGGCAAATCCACACGCTCGTCCATGCGGGCGGGATACCGATCGACCGGATGCGCGCGAGCGTCTGGCCGTCACGTACGGCCTTGCCGTCAGGGCTCACGTAGCGAAAGCTCGCGGCGGTTGCGACCCGTCGAATGCCGGGCCGACTGTCCGTCACATACCGCAACGATGCCGCAGCGGCATGTTCTGCCCCTGCGGCTGCCGCTGCGGCCCGGTCGGCATGATGCGAAGTAGTCACAACACTTCGGTCGTGCGGCTGCTCATCGCGCTGATGGCTCCGGCAGTCTGTATTTCGGTCGGAGCCACAAGCAGACGACTCTGCTACAGTGCAGTCGTACGGGACGTGGAGCCCCTCGACTTGTCCGCACCAGCTGCCGTGCCATTGACATGGTCCACGAACAGCTCGGCGACGAACGCGTTGAACTCCTGCTGCATGCGGTCGTGTTCCTGTTCCCCGACGCGTCCGATCTCCGCCAGCCGCGTGTCGCCAAGTCGCTCTCCGGCACGCGCGAAGGTACCGAACGTGTCCTGCGATTGGCGGATCATCACGATGTCGCCGACGACGCGCAGAAAGTCGGTTTCGCGCATCGCGTCCACGGCGTCGCGGGCCTTTCCGAGCACGGCACCTAGCGCATTCTTCAGCGCACCACCGCCCTCGGCGCCGATCGTCTTGCCGTAGTCCTCGATCATGCCCTGATGGCGCTCCATATGCGGCAGGTGCTTCGAGCAGAGCTCCCGATAGCGCGGGTCGTCGGCCTGATCGACGTGATCCCGCAGGGCCTGCACGAGGGTCTGGTGCTGCATGATGCAGTTGTTCAGCTGTGCGCGAAGAAAGTCGCGTCCGGTATCCATGACGAGTACTCCAGTTGGCAGGGTTGGGCGGGACATGTTGCACGCTCCATGCCGAGCACAGGTCAATCAGGCGCGCCGAGCTCGACTTCAACATGCCAACTTCCCAGCTGCAAAAAGTCCCGCCCACCCGATGAGGTCGGGTGGGCGGGACGAACTTCAAGCGCCGATATCGAGTGGCGCCAGACTCTACCACAAAACGTCAGCGCTGCTCAGGACGGTAGAACACCCACGCGCCGCGGCCACTTGGCGATAGCTCGATCGCGATCACCTGCGCTGCAGTGACCTGCCGAGCCGCGAGCTTCCCCTGCAATGTCATGTTCTTGTCCACTGCCGAGCGCAAGGCGACGAGACCTTCTTCGTTCGCGAGCAGTGCCGCGGAGAACGTCGCCGAGTCGCTTGCAGCAACCAACGGGGTCACGTCGACAAGCATGATGCTGTCAGCGTCGATCGACGTCGCCCCACCCAAACGGGCAGTGGTGCTATCCAGCATCGTGAGTGCTGTCATGACCGTGGTCAGGGTCGGCCTGCTCGCGACATCGAGGCGGCCGGCGGATGAATCGCGCTTGATCGTGCTGTCGCGAACCTGCGCGGATAACACAGCCGGTACCGAAACCAAAGCCGCCGCGAACAGCGCGCGAGATGCAAAAGTGCGTAACATGAAACCTCCACTGATGATGACACGAACATCGCCGAGCTCTCACAGCGTGCGAGCGCCGTCGATGCAGTTGCGCATAATCGTAGCATGACCGGGTCCAGCAACTTCAAGCACGCGACCCCCGTCACGGCAATTGCGTGACGGGGGTCGATATTCAACCAACTGTGATGCAAACCAAACCCCGCTGCTACTCCGGGATGTAGAACACCGTCGCGCTTCCATCTGCCTGCGGATCGACCGCGACGACCTGCGACATCTTCAGCTGCCGTTCGAAGAGCAGATCACGCAGCACTATGCTGTTCTGCAGCGTCGAACGCATGGCCGTGATCTGTCTCGCCCGATTCGCCACGACCGTTTCGAACTCTTTCTGCTGGTTGGTCTCGCGAAACAGGTTCCGCACATCGACGAGTGTGATACGCTCGGCACGAAGTGACGGGATACGCACGAACTGCTCGGTGCGAGTCGGCAATCCACCCAGAGCTGCACTGAGCTGGGTAAAGGATGGAGCCGCTGACGGTCGAACCGGCTTGGCTGCGCTACGAGCCGCCGAGTCCCTGGTGGCCAGCAGCCTGCCGGAGACAGGTGCGCGCCCCTTGGCAGACTGTGCTGCCGAGCTCGACGCGAGGACACAAAGGGCCGCGATAGACGCTGCGGCTGAACGAACGAACCAGATCATGTTGATAGCCTCCCAGGCATGCCGTACCGGTAACGTTGCGACCGATCATCGGCCAGCAAATACACCGGTATGCAGGAGAGGGGCCACTTCGGCACGTGTGGATTCGCTCACGCGGCACGTACCGTGAGCATGCGCAAATCACGCGACCTGCGTCACAATACGCTGCGCGTCATCGTTCGTCGACTACATGGTGGGTTGGTAGCGGCCCCACGCGCGTTCGAGTGTGTCAGCAATCTCACCCACCGACGCTCGAAGCCGGACGGCGTCCACGATCCGAGGCATCAGTGGGGTGCGCGTGCCTGTACCCTCGGCCAGATACTCCGGCGCGACGGCTGCGATGGCAGCCAACGCGCTCGCGAGCGCAACCTCGTCCCGTGCAGCGCGGGTCGCCGCCAGCCGTGCAACCTGATCCCGTTCGAGCGCGGAGAAATCGGGAGCTGGTATGATGGGTGGGTCTTGACCGTCGCCGAACCGATTCACTCCCACGACGACAGTCTCACCCGCTTCGACCCGCAGCTGATACTCGTACGCGCTGCGCCCGATCTCTTCCTGGAAAAATCCGGCGCGAATCGCCTCGGCGGCTCCTCCGAGCGCGTCGACCTTGCCGATCAACGCGAGTGCCCGTGCTTCCATTTCGTCGGTCAGACGTTCGACGTACCAACTGCCCGCCAGCGGGTCGACCGTGGCAGCCACCCCTGACTCGAAGCCGACGATCTGCTGCGTACGCAGTGCAAGCGTCGCAGCGTTCGCCGTCGGCAACGCCAGCGCCTCGTCGTAGCCATTCGTGTGCAATGACTGCGTACCGCCAAGTGCTGCAGCGAGCGCCTGCAGTGTGACGCGCACGACGTTGTTGAGTGGTTGCTGCGCCGTGAGTGTCACGCCTCCGGTCTGCGTGTGGAAACGCAGGCGGCAGCTTGCATCGTTGGCGCCGAAGCGCTCGCGCATGAGCCGCGCCCACAAGCGGCGCGCGGCGCGAAATTTCGCGATTTCTTCAAAGAGGTCGCTGTGCGCCGCGAAGAAAAACGACAGTCGTGATGCGAAGCTGTCGACAGGCAGCCCGGCCGACACTGCCTGTTGCACGTACGCCAGCGCATCGGCAAATGTGAATGCCACCTCCTGCACTGCGGTGGATCCCGCCTCACGGATGTGATATCCCGAGATGGAAATGGGATTCCACTGCGGCACCTCCTGCGCGCAGAAGCGGAACATGTCGGCCGTCAGTGCCAACGAAGGTGCAGGCGGATAGATGTAAGTACCGCGCGCGATGTACTCCTTCAGGATATCGTTCTGCACCGTGCCGGACAAAGCCGCGCGGGACATCCCGCGCTCTTCCGCGACCACGATGTACATGGCGAGCAGCGTCGATGCCGTGGCATTGATCGTCATGCTCGTCGAGACCTTGTCCAACGGGAGGTCGGCGAGCAGGCGATGCATGTCGTCGACGGTGTCGATGGCTACACCAACCCGTCCGACCTCGCCGAGCGCCCGCGGTGAATCGGAGTCGATACCCATTTGCGTGGGCAAGTCGAAGGCGACCGACAGGCCTGTCTGGCCCGCCGCCAGCAGCAGCTTGAAGCGCTCGTTGGTGGCGGTCGCGGTGCCGAATCCCGCGTACTGCCGCATCGTCCACAGGCGACCGCGGTACATCGTCGGCTGGACGCCGCGCGTAAAGGGAAATTGCCCGGGGTCGCCGAGATCGCGCGCGTAGTCCAGCGACTGGTCATCGGGTCGCATCACGGGGGGAATCGGAATTCCCGCGGGCGAGAGACGTTCGGATGCAGGCGTGTCGGAAGTCATGGCCACAAAATAACCGCGGCGCCCTCGAGAGAGCGCCGCGGCGGTGGTGGTAGCCGGGTCAGTGAAGCGAACGTGTGATGGCTCTCGCTGAGCCAAGCATCGCCGGAACCGTGGTCAGGCTGCCGAGCTGCCGCCGACATCCGGGGTGCGCGGCGCACGTCGATCCTTGATGCCCGGGGGAAGGATGTCGTCGAGCGGGAACTCGTTCACCGTTTCCACTTCTGCCTTGTTGCCGATGTAGAGCGGCGTGCGCTGGTGCAGCTCGCGCGGTTCGACGTCGAGAATTCGGCGATACCCATCGCACGCCATGCCCCCCGCCTGTTCGGCGATGAAGGCGAGTGGATTTGCCTCGTAGAGCAGGCGCAGCTTGCCCATGGGAGACTTCGCGTTCGCCGGGTAGCAGAACACGCCTCCACCGAGGAGGTTGCGATGGAAGTCCGCCACGAGTGAGCCAACGTATCGCACGTTGAGGGACTTCTGCTTGCCGTCGAGTCCGCGATACCGACGCATGAGCTGACGTGTCGGTTCAGGCCAGTCCTGCTCGTACGCGTCGTTCACCGACAGGTAGCGCGCTTTCGGCGGGATTCGAATGTCCTTGTGCGACAGCAGAAACTCTCCGATCGACGGATCGAGCGTAAATCCATGCGCGCCCTGCCCCGTGGTGTAAACCAGCATCGTGCTCGAGCCATAAATCACGTAGCCCGCGGCGACCTGCCGGCGACCTGGCTGCAGCATGTCCTCCATCTCGCCACGGCTGCCGCGCGTGATCTTCTTGTAGACACTGAAGATGGTGCCGACCGGAACATTGACATCGATGTTGGACGAGCCATCGAGCGGGTCGAACAGGAGCACGTACTTGCCATTGCGGAAACCGTCCGGGATCTGGATGATGTCCGGCTCCTCCTCCGACGCCATGGCGCACAACCTGCCGCCGTGATCGAACGCCTTCACGATGATCTCGTTCGAGATCACGTCCAGCTTCTGCTGCACCTCACCCTGCACGTTGACGTCATCCGTGGAACCGAGGATGTCGGCGAGCCCCGCGCTGCGGACCTTGTTCGCGATCATCTTGCCGGCGAGCGCCATGTCGTAGAGAATGCCGGACAGTTCGCCGGTCGCCTCCGGATGATGGCGTTCCTGGTCGATGATGAAGCGCTCTATCGTGACGACAGATGTGGCAGTGTGCTTGACCACTATCGAGCTCCTGAAGGCGGGCGGGAGAGCCGGGACGATGCGTAGCTGTCCGCCTCGAACTCGAAGCGGTTGCGGCGATATCCGCGACGAAGACTCTCCCAGAGATAGCGTACGGGGAATGCCACGTCACGCTCAAACTGGTGAACGTGGGCAAGCTCGTGCAAGAGCAGCGCCGGCGAAAGCGCGGCATGCGGTGCCAGAAACACGGTCTTCCCGAGTGTGATGCCGAGAACCGACCGCTGGCCAAGTGCCCATCCACCGACACGCGGTGGCAGGCCGCCTCGACGCCACCGAACGCCCGCGAGATCGGGGTGCCGCTGCAGCAGTTCGTGCGGCAGTTCGAGGTGCCGACCAGCCAGGAGCTCGACGATCCGTCGGACGGGATTCAGCACGGAGGTGCTCACCCCCAATGAATGGCCTACCGCGGTGCCAAGGTCCAGCGATCCCCGCGAGTCGCGACGACAACGGATCGCCCATCCGTGCTGACCACGGTGGTTCCGTCCTGATCCGTCCGGAGCACCGGCACGTCACGCGAGGCGAAGGCATCGAGCGTCTCCGGCGCCGGATGCCCGTACCGATTGTCGCGTCCAACAGAGACAAGGGCCAGGCGTGGGGCCACCGCGTCGAGAAACTCCGGCGTGGAACTCGTGCGGCTGCCATGATGCCCGACCTTGAGCACGTCGGCGCGGAGGTCGTCGGGGGCCGCGTGCGTGACCATCCAGTTTTCCTCCGCCGCTTCGGCATCGCCGGTCAGCACGAACGAGATGTTGCCGTATTCGACGCGCAGCACGACGGACGTCTCGTTGGCGTCATGCTGTTCGGCTGTCCACGCGCTGTCCGGCGCCAGCACGCGGAATCTGACACCATCGATTTCGAAGCCATCGCCGGGATGCGCACGCCTCCATACGATGCGCTCGCGCGCGACGGCGGCGAGTGTCATGCGGTAGCCACTACTCGTCGTGACGAACGCAGGATCCCACCAGACGAGAGGATGCAGTGCCTCGGCGATGCTCGCCGCGCCGCCGGTATGATCGTCGTGCGCATGTGACATGAAGAACGCCGCGACCTGTCCGCCATGACGCTGCACGTAGGGCACGACAGTCCGTCGTCCCGCATCGCCGCCGTCCCAGCGCCGTCCGGCATCCACGAGCACCCAGCGGCCTCCAGGCGTGCGCAGGGCGATGGCGTCGCCCTGCCCCACGTCGAGCATGTGCAGCTCGAGCGCACCTGAACCCGAGGTGAACAACGGTGCCCATACCGCAGCCACCAGTGCGGTCGCGGCGAGCACCATGCCCGGCAGCATGCGACGAGACGCCGTCGCCCGCACGAACGCGGCGGAGGCGACGCCTGCACAGCAGGCGCCGACCATCGTCGGCGCGACGCGCATCGACGCGCCGGGCACAGACGCAGCGACGGTGGCAATGCCATCGAGGAAGGCGAGCGGGGCAACGGTGGCGTCCGCGACGAACTGTGCGCCGGCCGTCCACGGAGAGAGCACGATCGCGAGAAACAGCGCGGGTTGCACGAACGCCACGACGGGTCCGGCGACGATGTTGGACAAAGACGCCACGAGACTCACGCGCCCGAAGGTCCACGCGATCAGCGGCGCGGTGACGAGGGTTGTCACGACCCCCGTCGCACATTCGCGGATGAGCGCCCACCGCCATCCGCGAAGATTGGAGACTGAACGCCTGAGCCGCCTGCCGAGCGTAGAGGCGCCCGTTGCGCCGCGCGAGGCGTCACCCATGGCGTCTCGTTGACGCACCTGGCGCAAGAGTCCGCGCGCCGCGACGAGCGCCGCCATCCCGCCGACACTCAGTTGGTACCCAAGGTCGATCACGACGCCGGGATTCACCGTGGGCAGCGCTGCACCGAGAGCAAGGGCGGTCCACGGGTGGACAGGTCGCTGCAAACGCTCGCTGGCAGCCATCGTAGCCAGCATGGCGGCGCTTCGCACGGCGGGCGCGGGCGCCCCGAGCATGAGGACATACAAGGTGATCACGAACAACGCCGCCGCAGTCGCCGCCGTGCGATCGAGTCGCACTGCAGAGGCGACCGTGAGCAGGGCGCCGGCGATGATGGCGACGTGCAGGCCCGAGATGGACAGCATGTGCACGAGCCCCGCATCCGCGAAGCGATCGCGCACCGATGCGTCGATTCCATCCTGATCGGCAATGAGCAGTGCGCGCACCAGTGCCGCGTTGGCACGAAACAGCGTGTCGATCGTCTCGCCGGTTCGGCCGCGCCATGCACGCAAGGTTTCGGAGCGCCCTGACGCGGTGATATCGGCGTCCATCATCAGACCACGCTGGGTCGCCCGTGCCGTGCCACGCGCACGGACAATCGCGCCGGCCGCCGCATTGCCGGTGCGCACGCGCAGCGCCGCGCGCACCGCACACTGCGAAACGTGTGCTCCGATTCCGCGCGCCTCCCCAGTGACTCGGCCACCCGCACTCACCCTCTCGTCGATGACGATGTCGAGGGTCGGCTCGGCAGCCAGCAGCGCGATGCACGCGACGCGATGCCGCGCGGAAGCGCCCCCGATGAGCAGGCCCGCGGCGAATACAGCCGGCAGCACAACGAAGAGGACGGATCGTGCACGCGTGCCTGTGCGTGCGCACGTGCGTACCCGCAGAAGCACAGCACCTATCACACCTGACAATGCAATGCCGACTGCGAGTGTCGTTACGAGCGTCAAGAACGATCGTGCGCCACCGTGCTGCGGCGTGAGAGCAGCGACCGCAAGCCCGACCAACCATGCAAGTACAAGTGGAATGAGAGGCGGCACGCGGGCACGTTATCACCACGCACCGCTCCACCTTTCATCACTTCGCCGCTGGACTCCTCAGAATTGCGCCGCCAGGCGGACACCGAGCCCGCCGCGTGCATCGACGAATGGCGAGAACTGCGCCACGCGCTGGCTCGCGCTCGATGCGTACCGCGACGCTTCGAATGCTGCGGCCAGCGTGAGTCCGACCCCTGCCGCGAGGCCCGGGATGAGGTACGGTCGCTTCGTCGATGTCTCCGTATACGGCACGGGCACGCCGTTGGGATCGACGTACGGGACCTCTTTCGTCTCGGTTTTCTGGTACGCCGCCAGCGCACCCGCACCCGCGACCGCGAGCAGGACGGCGACACCGCGTCCCGATCGACCGGTGTAGAACTGTCCGAAGCCCGGAATGAGTCCGCGGGTGAAGGCCGTTCCGGAGCTGTACACGGGGCGACGCAGTACGTCGATCGCACGAATCACCGCTGCGCGATCCGTCGCCGCCGGCGCACTGATCAGGTATGCCTCGAGGTCCTTGACCGCATCAGCGCGCCGCCCGGATGCCGATCGCGCGAGCGCGCGATTGAACAATGCTTCGTTGGCGGGTGGCGTTCGGCGAATGGTTTCACCGAATGCGTTGGCTGCAGGCTCGTATCGGCGCGCGTCGAAATGGCTGACTCCCGTCCGGAACGTTTCCGCCGAGCGCTGCGCGTTCGTGACCGAAGCGGGCGGCATGAGTCGTTGCAGTCGCCCGCGCACATCCGCGGCTTCGCGTCCTTCGGACGCGAGCACAAGGTACCGGCAATACTCGGTTACCGCGGCGCTGGTATCTGCCAGTTCCTCGTTCGCGCGACCGAGCTCGTATGCGATACGGTCGTCTCCCGGATTGAGTGCAGCCGCACGCGCAAATGCGGTACGGGCGGCGGCGCGGTCACCGGCCAGTGCGGCCTCCTGCCCTTCTGCGGCAAGGCGACGCGCATCGGCATTGTCGCGCCGAAGACCAGTGTTCCCGGAGGCGGACACGCCGCAGCCCGGTGCGACCTCCACGGGCATCGAACGCTTGATCGTCAGCGATTGCGCGGAGGCCGTGCGTGCTACACCGGCCCCGGCCGCGAGAGTGCACAGCATGAGCAGCGATCTCACGCGCGGAGCAACGCCGTCTTGGAGTGATTGCATTGTCCTAGCGAACCGTGATGCGCGATGTACCACTGACTCCCTCGACGGTGGCGGTGATGGTGGCAACTCCGTTCTTCAACGCGGAGACACGCCCGGTGCTGGATACGAGCGCAACGAGATTGTCCGACGACGTCCAGCTGACCGTGCGACCGGTCAGGATATTGCCATTGCCGTCGATAACCGTTGGAGTCAGCTGCACGGAGCCGAGGAGGCTCAGCGTCTCCGTCGCAGGAGAGAGCGTGACAGCGGCCACGGTTGCGCGACGGACCGTGATCGTGCTCGAGCCCATGACACCCTCTACTTCTGCGGTCACGATAGCGATCCCCTCGGTGAGGGCTGTGACGAGCCCGGTCGTGCTTACGCCCACGATTCCCGGCGCACCACTGCGCCAGGTCACGGCGCGCCCAGTCAACAGCGCGCCCGACGAAGAGCGCGCGGAGGCCGTCAGTTGCAGATTGTCGCCGATGATGACTGTTCCCGCCGACGGCGCAACTTCGACCGTGTTGACGGGTTGCGGGTCGACACGCACCTGTGCCGTTCCGGACCGTCCCTCACTCGTGGCGGTGATCGTCACGGTGCCAGCCGATTGTCCGGAAACCACGCCGGTGGCGCCCACCGTCGCGACAGCGTTGTTGCTGGATGTGTAGGACACGGCGCGACCGGCGAGCGTGTTTCCTGCAGCGTCGGTGGTTCGTACGGCCAACGCAAGCGTGCCTCCAACCACCACGGAACCGTTGCCCGGCGTCAGCGTCACCGTTGCAACCGGTCGCTGCACTACGACCAACGTGGCGGTCCCGGAGCGACCTTCAGCCGTGGCCTGGACCGTTGTGCTTCCGAGCCCGTTCGCCGTGACGAGCCCAGTTGACGAGACACCGACGACGTTGCCATTGGCCGATGTCCAGCCGATGCTGCGCCCGTTCAGGGTCACACCGTTCGCGTCCCGGGTGGTGGCCGCCAGTTGCACGCTCTCGCCGATCGTGAGCGTGTCCAGCGAAGGAGAAACGTGCACGGTGGCCACCGGTACCAGCTGCACTGTCACCACCGCAGATCCGCTCTTGCCTTCACTCGTTGCCGTGATGGTTGCGGTACCGGCTGCCTGACCCGACACGACTCCGTCAGCGTTGACCGATGCGACCGCTGCGTTGTCGGTCGTCCATGCGACGACGCGACCCGTCAGATCGGCTCCCTGTGCATCGCTCGTCCGCGCCGACAGTGGGGTGCTCGCACCGACGCGTACGGTCACGGCCGCGGGCGTCACCTGTACCGCTGCGACCTCACGGTTCGAAACGGTTACAGCGGCCGTTGCACTCACGCCGAGCGCCGTCACGGCTACTTTCGCAGCACCGGGCTTGCGGGCGAGTACGACACCCGCGGACGAGACGGTGGCAATCGACGTGTCACTACTCGACCAGAACAGCTGTGCACCGTTGACGATGGTGCCGGATTCGTCACGAACCGTCGCCGAGATCGGCAAGCTCGCACCGGTACGAATCGTGGCCGAAGCCGGGGTGAGTTCGATGCGGCGTACCCCAGCGTCGTCCGTGATTCCCCGACCACAGGACGCCACCAGCATGATCGCGACCGCAGCCCAGCGTCGTCGCATGTCAATCAATCCCGGACAAGGATGGACGAGGTCGCGCTGCGCCCGCCCGTACTGACCGTGATCACCGTCGATCCTTCATCGACCGCGCGGACGAGCCCCGTCGTCGAGACCGTGGCAACCTGCGGGCGGCTGCTGCTCCACGTGAACGTGCGACCAGTCAACACGCGATCTTGTGCATCGTAGGCAGTGGCCGTCAGCTGGACGATGCGCCCACTCTGCGGTCCATCTTCGTCGATGGTTGCAGAACTGGGGGTCACTGTCACGCGCGCGACGGGAACCTGCTGTACGCTCACCGTGGCCGACCCCGTCCGGCCTTCGCTCGTGGCCGTGATCGTGGCCGTACCAGGCCCGGTGGAAGTGACCGTGCCGTCCGCCGAGACCGTAGCGATCGCGGCCGAGGATGTACTCCACGCAACCACGCGGCCCGTGAGTGTGGCCCCGCTTGCATCGCGCAGCGTGGCTGTGGCAGCAGTGGTCGTGCCCTCCACGATCGACGCATTCGCCAGCGAGACGCTGACAGTCGCCACCGGTGCCGGCGACGGCGGTGGTGGTGCGGTCACCGTGAGCGTCGCGCTGCCGGTTCTTCCCTCACTCGTCGCCGTGATCGCCACCGACCCGGCCTTGAGTGTGGTGATTGCGCCAGTCTGGGACACCGTCGCTACCGTGCCGTCGGAGGTCGACCACGCCACCGTACGCCCAGTGAGTACCGATCCGGACGCATCCCGGAGCACGGCAGTCGCCGAGGTCGAGGCGCCCGCCACAACCGATGTCGCCGCGAGCGAGACTGCCACCGTTGCAACACCCGCTGGTGGAGGTGGTGACGGTGCCGTCACCGTCAGCGTGGCACTCCCCGTTTGCCCCTCGCTCGTCGCGGTCACCGACACGGTCCCGGCCTTGAGGGTCGCGACGGCGCCGCTGCCATTGACCGTGGCGATCGTCGGATCGGACGTCGACCAGGTCACCGTGCGCCCGGTCAGCGTCGCGCCTGCGGCGTCGCGCACAATTGCAGTCGCGGTCGTGCTGCCTCCCGCCACGACCGACGCTGCGGCGAGCGAGACGGCGACCGTCGCGACCGGCACCGGTGGTGGGGCTGTGACGATCAACGTCGCACTGCCGCTGCGGCCCTCGCTTGTCGCTGTGACCGACACGGTGCCGGCCTTGAGCGTCGTGACCGCTCCACTGCTGTTCACGGTGGCGATGGTCGCGTCCGACGTCGCCCACGTCACCACTCGACCCGTGAGAACGGTGCCCGACGCACTGCGCGTGATGGCGGTTGCCGTCGATGTCCCACCGGCGACGACGGACGTCGGTGACAGCGATACGCTGACCGTCGACACCGGAGTCGGCGGTGGCGCGGTCACGGTGAGTGTCGCGCTACCGCTCTGGGCATCCGCGGTGGCGGTAATCGTCGTGGTGCCAGCTGCGAGCGTCGTCACCGCGCCGGTCGGGGAGACTGTGGCTACCGATGTGTTGGACGACGACCACGAAATCGATCGGCCGGTGAGCACACCCCCGATTCCATCGCGCAGCACGGCCGTCGCATTGGTCGACGTGCCGGCCACGACGCTCGACGCAGCCAGCGACACCGTAATACTCGCGATCTGCGCCGCGTTGACGGTGACGGGTACTACAGTCGTCTTGCCTTCACTCGCGACGGTGATCGTAGTGGTGCCGGCGCGGAAGCCCGTCACCAGCCCAGTCGCGGACACCGCTGCGATCGTCGGGTCACTGCTGGTGAACGTGATGGTTCGCCCCGTCAACACGACGTCGCTGCGCCCACGCGTGGTGGCGGTGAGCTGTGCCGTGGCGCTTGGCAGCGTCAGAATGACCGGAGTCGGCGTGACCGCGATGCTCAGCACGGGCTCCAGCGACACGGTAATCGTGCTCGTGCCATTGACACCGTCCACCGACGCCGTGATACGAACCGTACCAACCGCGAGCGCGCGCACGCGCCCGCTGCTCGACACGAGTGCCACGCGCTCGTCGCTCGACGTCCAGAGCACATTGCGTCCCTGAAGTACCGCTCCCGCTTCATCACGTACCAGTACCGACAGGTCGAGATCGTCGCCAACGAACATCGACGCCGCATCCGGCGACACGACGACAGCACCCACCGGTACCCCACGCACGTTGACCGACACGGTCGCCGTGCGCCCCTCCGACGACGCGATGATGATCGCCGAGCCAGGGCCGATTGCACGGATGTTCCCTTCTCCGTCCACTTCGGCCACGCCTGGCGCGCCGCTCGTCCAGGTCACCGGTCGGTTGGCGAGCACCGCGCCTGCTGCATCCTTGAGCTGCGCGGTCACCCTCGCCGTGCCGCCCACCACGAGATCGAGCGTGCTCGCACTCAATGTGATGGACGCGACGGGGACGGGTGTGATCGACACAGTGACGCGGCTGGAGCGTCCCTCGCTGGTCACCACGATCTCGGTGTTACCGGCGGCCACTCCGCGCACTGTACCGTCCGCCGCTACGGTCGCGATGCCCGTGTTGTCGCTGCGATACTGCACGGCGCGCCCGACGAGCAAGTTCCCGTTGTCGTCCGTCACTTGCACAGTCAGCCGCACCTGTTCGCCGACGCGCAGTGCAACCTGCCCAGGCGACACGATGACGGCTCCCACGGGGCGTGGCAGGACAACGAGCTGCGCGTCGGCGATACGCCCCGAATTCGCCACGCTGATGGTGGAGGTGCCGGGTGATACGCCTGTCGCAAGGCCGCTCGACGACACCGTCGCGACGCTGACGTTGCTCGTGGACCACGACGATTGCCGATCCGCGAGCGCACCGCCGGCCGCATCACGTGCGACCGCGGTGAACTGCGTGGTCTGTCCAACCACGATCGTATCGGCCATGGGAGACAGGTCGACGCGCGCGACCGGCACGAGCGACACACTCACGCCGACGGCCACGCTGCGTGATTCACTCCGTGCCGTGAGCGTCGCCACGCCGGGAGCAAGCCCGGTCACGACGCCGCTGGTGTCGACCGTCGCTACGCGAACGTCGCTGCTGCTCCACGTGACCTGACGTCCGGCAAGCGGCGCGCCGGTGTCGTCGAGCGGCCGCGCGTTCAGCTTGCGCGACTCGCCCACGATGAGACTGACGTTGGTGAGATCGACTTGCACCGACGCGACTGTCTTGGGCGCGATCGTCACGTTGCTGACCGCGCTCTTCCCTTCAACGGTTGCCGCGATCTGCACATTGCCCGTGCGCAGTGTACTGACGACGCCGACATTCGAGACGCGGGCAACCAGGGTGTCGCTCGTCGTCCATACCACGCCGCGGTTGGCGATCTCACGCCCGGACGCGTCACGGACCACCGCAGTCAGTGTGACGGTCGATCCGACACCCACGGTGAGCGTGCGCTGCGAAAGCTCGACACTCGCGACACGGTCGCTTCCGCCGGTGCCGGTGCTGTCGGAACCGGAGCATGCAGCCAGCACGTACAAGCACAGTATCGTGGTGAGACACGCCGAGACGCGTGATGCGACTCGTGATACGGAACGCGTCGTAAAGCGCCGCTGCTGACCGCGTGCGCGGGCACACAGCGGCTGCGAGTCAGCGCTCGCGTGCAGGGTGGCACCGCCAGGACAAGGCGGAGACTGCAGCAGGGAATGCGGGTACGTAAACACGTCAGCGGTCACGAGGTGTTGTTCGGGAAATGATCATTGAGGAGTCGTGATGCGAAGCGGCCTTGATCGGTGGTTCCGGCTGCCGTCGCCGAGCTGTCCGTCGTTGTTGTAGCCCCAGCAGAACGTCTCGTCGTCAGTCGTCACGCCGCAGCTGTGCGCGCCCGTTGCGCTGATATTCGCGAGTGCCGGCACACCCGACACCCGGGTCGGGGTGCTCCGATCCGTGTTGGTTCCGTCACCGAGCTGGCCGTAGACATTGCGACCCCAGCAGAGCGCCAATCCACTGCGGGTTCGGCCACAGCTGTGGGAGCTTCCTGTCGTCACGGACGCGAATCGCGCCGACGACTCCACGCGCCCTGGAATGATGCGATCCGTGGAGTTACCAGTACCGAGTTGGCCGTAGCTGTTCTGGCCCCAGCAGTAGGCCTCACCGCTCTCACTGATCGCGCACGTGTGGGACATGCCGGCGGCGATACTGGTGAAACGAATGCCACCGGAAACAGCGACGGGAGCCGCACGACGCGACCGTGACCCGTCGCCGAGTTGCCCGTTGCTGTTGTCACCCCAGCAATACGCGCTACCATCGGCTGCGAGTGCGCAGCTGTGCTTCCATCCAGCGGTCACGGAGATGAAGCGCACCCGCGCATCCAGCAGTACTGGCGAGGCACGGCTTGTGGTGGAGTTGTCCCCGAGCTGCCCGCTCTCGTTCGCACCCCAGCAACCCACCAGCCCAGTCGTCGTCACGCCGCATGTATGCGCGCGCCCCGCCCGGAGCAGTCGGAACGAGAGGTTGCCACCCACGCGGCCCGGCGCGCTGCGCGCCGACGAGCGGGAATCGCCAAGTTGGCCCTGATCGTTGCTGCCCCAGCAGAACGCCTCACCACCGCGGGCCAACGCGCAGCTGTGGGATACCCCGGTCGCCAGGCTCACGAAGGCCGCATCACCAAGCACGTCGTCTGGCACAGCGCGCGATTCAAGATCGCCATCGCCGAGCTGGCCGCGATCGTTGGCGCCCCAGCAGCGCGCGCGTCCCGCTTCGATCACGCAACTGTGACGACCGCCTGCGGCGATGATGCCGCGGTCGTCCGTCGCGCGCAGGATCGCGCCGCCCGATGAGGTCGCGTCGCCGGCCTCGCTCTCGCCGCCGGATGCCGCACCTGCAGTGGTAGTTACAGCAGGACCTGCACTGCTACCGGCACCCGCACCAACCACCGCTCGCCCGGGCAACACTGCCGGCGCTGGCGGCGGCACGGCTCGGCTCGGTGGAAGTGGCGCCGCAGCCGCAGCAAGGGCCCGCGCCGATACGGTCGGCGCCGATACGGTCGGCGGAGGCGGAGCGGGAAGGCTTGCCGTTGGCACCGGCGCCAGCGCGCCCTCGCTCGTGCTCACCACGCGCGCATCGGAGGTATCACGGAGTTCGTCCACCGTCACCTGCAGCGATTCGCGCTCCAGACGCGCCGCCGAGTCTGCGCGGAGTCGAGCAAGCGAGTCCCCGTCGACCGAGGGCGGCGTTATCCCCATTGGCACGGGAACCGTCGCGACGTCCGAGGGAAGCGCGACAGGCCCAGGGGCCTCGACGTTTCCGCGCGTCACCGCGAATGCTCCGCCCGCAGCAACCAGCACGAACGCTCCTGCAGCGATCGCTCGGCGCGAAAATCGACTGCTCCGCGGTGACTCCCGCACCCAGCTCGGCGTGTCGTCGGTAGGATCATCCGCCGCGGCTGCCGCCTCGATGACGGCACCAGCCGAGGCGGCACGTCGCGCCGCAGACGTGCTGGTGGCAGCAGCGTCCGCGCCCGGGGCGAACCGTGAGGAATCGGTGACGCCGCCCTGTGAGGTCGATGTCCCAGCATCCGCAGTGCCTGCCGTACCAGCGGCAGCCCCCGTGACAGCTCCCCGTGCCGAGGCACCCGGCTCCTCTCCCACCGGCCTGCGGAAGCGAATGGTCGCCAGCGCTGCAGTCAGGAATCCGGGAGGCGTCGCGATCGCGCCTGCGTTGGCTTTCTCGCGCGCGCGTCGCCGCCGATGTGCATCTTGCCACTGCCCCCAGTCTGCGGGGAGTACGGAAGCGTTCATGAACCCCAGCAAGCCGTCGGCGCCCGCCCAACGCGCTGCCGGCCGCTTCTGCAGCATGCGTTCGACGAGATATTGGAGACGAGGGGGCACGCTGGGCGAAATCGAGTCGATCGCCGGAAGTTCGTCATGCTTCTGCTTGTAGATGACGTTGTACAACGTCTCGCCTTCCCAGGGGCGCTCTCCCGTGAGCATCTCCCACGCAACGAGACCAAGGCTGTACACGTCCGAACGCGGGTCAGCAGGCTTTCCGTCGATTTGCTCCGGTGACATGTACGCCGGGGTGCCGATGGCGGTACCTGTCATCGTGAGACGAGAGTCGAATTCGCTCGAGTGCGCGATGCCAAAGTCGCTGAGCATCGCGCGACCGGTCGCTGCATCGACGAATATGTTTTCGGGCTTCACATCGCGATGCACGACGCCATGTGCGTGCGCGTATGCAAGCGCTGACGCCACATCGCGGATCACCCGCTCGGCAGTGACTGCGGACAGTGCACCGGCCGCCGTGATCGTCCCCTTCAACGTCCGCCCCGGCACAAGCTGCATCACCAGTGCAAGCCCACCATCGCCCAGGTGCTTCACCGCATAGACCGTGACGATGTTCGGATGCTGCAGGCCGGCCACGGTGCGCGCTTCACGTGCCAGCCGCTGCAGCGATTCGTCGTCCCCCGACGCGTGCCGCGGTCGCACGACCTTGATCGCGACGTCGCGCCCGAGCTGGCGATCGCGCGCGTGATACACGATCGCACTCCCCCCGCGACCGAGTTCGCCGAGTATCTCGTACTCGACGTGCAGGTCCGAGATGCCCTCGTCGGCGTCGTGCACCGTCATCAGCGGCTGCGGAATCGGAAGGCGAGTTCACCCATCTCGATACGATCGCCGTCGTCGAGGGTGCGCGTCTCCTCCGCGCCCAGTACTTCACCATTGCACACGACGGGGTTCGTCGTGGAGCGGTTGGTGAGGGACCAGCGCGCGTTCTCGAGCCGCATGCTCGCATGCATGCGGCTCACCGTTCCATCCAGCAGCTGGACGTGTCGGTACGGTGTACCCGCAGTCCGCCCGAACGTGATCTCGGGAACGGCTGCATCGGGGAGTCGGACAAAACGGATTTCCCTGCCTGTGTCTTTTCCGGCGACGAGTTCCAGCCGGCCTGGCAGGAACTGCAGCGTGCCATCCGTAGGTATGCTGAACTGCACGGATTGTCCGCCGTTCCACGCCGGCGGCGGCGTGAAGGTGGTGCTCGCGAGCGGCGCAACGGGGGTCGCCGCTCGCGACGCAAGTGGCGTCAGGGATGATTGTACGCCAGAGGCGGCACGGTGTTGCGTGGACGTCGACGCGGAGCGCGTCGCCACCGGTGTGATTGGCTTGCCAGGTCCGCGTGCCGCGCTCGTGACGCCGTGCTCGCGCGCACGCGCGTGCGGACCATGCGCGGCATGCGCATCCGTTGTTTGTAACCGGCGGGCATCCGCTTCGCGTTCGCCTTCGCCCTCGCCCTTGCCCTGCTCATCCGTAGGGCCCGGGCCAGCATTGCCGCTCGGCGGAGCCGTGTCGAACGAGCGTGCTCCAGCATAGGTGATTGGCTCGCGTTCACGTCTACCATTGCGCCGCGATGCAAGCGCGTCTGGCACCGCGGAATCAGACATTGCAGCCGGCGCGCGAGGCGGGACGGCGACATCCGACCTCGAGTCATCCGCAGGCGTGTCGTCCTCCTCCACGTCGTCGTACGGCTCGTACGAGCCGTCATCCTCGACGTCAGCGAACCGCACGCCATCTCCACCGAACAGCGGCTGCACGCGCGACACCGGATCGTGCGTGGCGTGCATCGGACGGTGAACCCACCACGCGACGCCACCAGCGATGCACGCCAGAACGGCGACGATAATAGTCAATGCTGTGGCGAGCCCGTCAGTCATCAGATTGCGCAGGAGAAAGGGCCGGCGCGCGTGCAGAATGGCCGTCGTGACGGACACAAGCGCAATTATCATTCCGGTTCAATCCATCTCGGTGATGCATACCACGATGCAGAATCGGCACTGTTGACCTAGGTCAACAGTGCCGATAAGTGTCGGTGATGCATGTACTGTGCGGGTCGGCCCCGACCCCATACTCGTGGGTGGAGCCGGCTATCCGGCCATCGGCAGCAAGACGCGAGATGGTGTCGTACTCGCCACTACCGTTCCCGTAAACGTCGCGCCGGTCGTGCCGGTCAGAATGACGTTCAGGTAGCTGCCGATTGCACCGGCAGATGCGGGCAGGATGACCGTCTTGAAGTCGCGAGTGCGGGCCTGCAGCAACTCGCCGTCGCGTGCGACCTTTTCCACCAGGACTTCGACCTGGTCGCCAAGCCGCACGAGGTTGCGTTCGCGCGAAATACCACGCACGGTATTCATGAGCCGCGTGAATCGCTCCGACACCACGTCATCCGGCACTGACCATTCTGCCGGCATTCGTGTGGCAGGCGTCCCTTCGCGCGGTGAGAACTTGAACATGAACGCGTCGTCGAAGCGCACCTCGCGGCAGAGCGACAGCGTCTCCTCGAATTCCGCATCGGTCTCGCCTGGAAAACCGACGATGATGTCGGTGCTCACGGCAATCCCGGGCACGGCGGCTCGCAGGCGTTCGACGCTGCTGATGTATTCCTCGCGCGAGTAGCGTCGCAACATGCGCTTGAGCATCGACGTCGACCCACTCTGCATCGGCAGGTGCACGTGCTCGCACACCGTCGGCACGTCGGCCAGGGCAGCAATGACGCGATCGCTGAAGTCGTTCGGATGGGGCGACGTATAGCGGAGCCGACGAATTCCTTCGACCGCACCGACAGCGCGGAGCAAGTCGGCAAAATCGTAGGTGCCGTCGTTGTATGAATTGACAGTCTGTCCAAGCAGCACCACTTCGGTCAGTCCCTGCGCTACGACCTCGCGGGTTTCGCGCACGACTTCGCTGAGCTGGCGGCTGCGCTCCGCACCGCGGGTATATGGCACGATGCAGTACGTGCACCGGTAGTCACAACCGCGTTGCACGGGGATCCACGCCTTGACTCCCTCGAACCGACGCGCCGCCACGTCCTCGTAGTGTTCCTCGAGGTCGAAATCGGTGGCGCTGAACCGTTCACCGCGGCGTGCCCCATCGATCAACGCAGGGAGCCCGCTATAGCCGTCCGGCCCGACGACGAGCGACACATGCTTTGCCTGATCGAGGAGGCGAGGCCCGAGTCGTTGCGCCATGCAACCGGTGACACCGACGATGGCACCAGGCTTCATGAAGCGCTTCAACTCGCCGAGCCGCCCGATCACCCGGGTTTCGGCGTTCTCGCGAATGGCGCAGGTGTTGACGAGGATGACGTCGGCACCTTCGGGTGCATCGACGGCGTCATAGCCGTTCGCTGCCAGCTTGCCATACATCAACTCCGAATCGGCCACATTCATCTGGCAGCCGTACGTTTCGATGTAGACCGTAGGGTTGCTCACAATCCTCTCGGCCTGATCTGAATGCCGATGCCCAGCAGCCATGCGGATTCGCGTCCTGCCGAACCGCCAAGCTTGCGTAGTGCGCGCTGCACGGACAGGTCGATCACGGCACTCTGTCCGGCCACGGGCAAGCCGATACCGCCCGCGATGCGGCTCTCGCGTACCGTCTGGTTGCCGACGCCGAATGGCAGCGTGCCGCTTGCGTAGCCTGCACGCAGCTGGGTGGAGTTGCCCAGCAGTCGCGGCCCCAGGGTTTCCACACCGGCGTTCCAGTTGGTCACATCGTGTGCCTGCACTGCCGACGATCCGAGCGCCTGCATACTCGTCCACTTCTGCTGCTCGATACCGACGGCGAACACGGAGCCGGGAATTCCTTCGTAGCGCAGCGACGCGCCCAAGCGGTCCGGCACGGAGGCACGCGAGCGCACCGAATCCTGTATGCGCGACTCGAGCGAGTTGCCGGTGCGATATGAAAGCGTGGCGAAGAACCCCCGCGCGACTCGCACGTCGGCGCCTACGGATAGTGCCGTGCCGAAGAACTCTGCCCGCGACGTATCGACGACGCCGCCGAACGACGCCGAGTCGGTGAATTCGCGCAACGACGCGACGGTGTTGTCACCGTTGAACAAGTGCCCGGCGACGCCGACGCGAACGATGCGATTGATCGTCCAGCCAACTGCAGCGCGAAGATCGGCGATGGATCCGCGCGCGTCGACCCGATCCCGGGTCTCCAGCGTCTTGCCGTCGATGACCACCGAGCCCTGCGTCACCGTGGTGAAGCTGCGGTCGAGAAAGGTGGTTGCACTGAACGCGACGCCGAAGCCGCGGCCGGCCGGGAATCCGACGAGCAACAGCGGCACACGCTGCGCGGTGGTGCGCTCGCGCACATCGCCAAGCTGCAGCGTACGAAATTCGGGCTCGGTCTGCGCAGACATCAGCGTGCTTCTGAGCCCACCCAGCGCCGCAGGATTACGTGGACTGATGACATCGAACTCGCCGAACGCCCCGGCAGTCCCGGTGGCACGCGTGCTCAATCCCCCAACCGGATAGCCGAATCCCTGGCTGCTCAGGCTGCCCTGCGCGCCAGCCCGCACCGCGACCGCGGACAGGGCGAGCAGCATGCCCGGAACGATGCGGCGAGACATCGCGCCCACTGAATATTCACGAAACGACGTCATGGCAACGCGGTCTGGGTACGCGGGAGATAGGTGATCCGCAGTCGTGGGCGGAGACCCGGCGCCGCTTCACTCGAGAAAAAGCGGAGCTCGGACGGTTGCGCACCCTCGCCACCGATTCGAAACGCCAGCGCCTTCGGCTGCGTGGATGGAAACGACGGCCATGTCCGCACGAGGTTGATGAGGTTCACGACGCGCTGGCCGCTGTCCTTCGGCACGAGCCTGATCGAGTCGACCGGCAACAGTGCGCCTTCGGCCGACAGCTCGAGGATGCGACGCAGATCCTGCACGAAGTCCGTGCTCGTGGGCACCAGCGGCACGAGCGCGATCGTGTCGTTGATGCTCCCGAACGTCGACGGACGCTGCGTGAGGAACAGCTCGGCCCGAACGATCGTCCCGGAGTCCGTGATCGACCGCGGCACAGAGAATCGCAGGTACGAACGCGCCGACGGTAATCCGCCCACCGCGAGGTCGGAGCCGCGTGGCGACGGGTCGCCGCGGTCGATGATGGAGTAGACCTGATACGCGACCTGCGCATCGACCGGCAGAGTCGGTATCGACGTGCTGGGCGGAACGATGATCGCGCGGTACACGGTGTCCGTGGATGCATCGTACGTCAGCGTCGGCGCACCGATGCCGGCACGAAATGCGGCAATGCGCAGCTGCCCTGTCCCCGACGTGATTCTCAAGCCGACGCGCAGTCGCGTCTTGCCAGTGACCTTCGGCAAGAGCCGGGCGCGGTTCAACGGTACGCGCAGCGAATCCTTGGTCGCCGACGGGGTGAACGTCACGCTACCCAGCAGCCGATCCGCGCGAAAGAGCGAACGCAACACGGTGCTGCTGGTGTCGCTGTCAGTCGAATCGATGTCGAAGACGGAGAGCGTGACGGGCGCCGTGCCCAGCCGGCCCGTGGAGTCGAGAGGCAGCCGCAGGTACGCGGAATCGATGGCCGTGATCGCCGTGGACGCACCGGTGTTGTTCGGGCTGTACTCGCTGGCGAGCACGTCGAAGCGCACGACAGCGCGTGTCTCGATCGTGTCCGGCCGGTTCGTGAGCAACAGGTTCTGCGACAGACCGAGAATGGGAAACCCGCCGATCGTGGTGTCGACCGTCACGGCATCGAGAACAGTGTCGCGGAACTGCTGCTGCGGAGCCGGGCAGAGCAACGGGCAGGCACCGCCACCGTCGAACGATTCCGAACATCCGGCAACCACGGATGCTGCGATGGCGACGGACAGCAGCGCGACACGCGAAGACTTCATTGGAAAACGCTCAGGCATGCTCGAGCGACGCAGGCGTAAAGGGAGCGGGCAACAGTTCGGCGAGCGACCAGCGCGCCGTGCGACCATCAGGAGCAACTGCAATGACTTCGAGCGCGGGAGCGAACTCGACCAACGCCTGTCGGCATATGCCGCAGGGGGGCGTCGGTTCCATGGCGGCAGAAGTGATCACGACGCGGGTGAACTTTCGGGCGCCCGCAGCGACTGCCGTTCCGAGCGCGACCCGTTCGGCACACGTTCCGGCCGGATAGGACGCATTCTCGACGTTGCAACCAGCGAAGACGCGTCCATCGTCACTCTGGAGTGCGGCACCGACGGGGTAATGCGAGTAC
The DNA here is from genome assembly GCA_035638935.1 of Gemmatimonas sp. GTDB lineage: Bacteria > Gemmatimonadota > Gemmatimonadetes > Gemmatimonadales > Gemmatimonadaceae > Gemmatimonas. Next base: position 39,554 of record DASQZA010000011.1, read on the forward strand.
GGACACCACGCATTGGCGCGCGCGGCGTCGGCGGCGGCCCGGAGTGTCTCGATTTGCCGAAGCTCGTCCTGCTCGGACCCGCTCACCGCAGGCCAAGTTCGTGGAGGAACGACGTTCCCGTCCCTCGCCATTCCAGACCGAACCAATGCGCCACGGTTGCCCCAAGATCGGCGAACGTACTCCGCGCGCCAAGGTCCACTGGCCGAACGGACGGGCCCGCTACCAGCAGCGGCACACGCTCTCGAGCGTGATCCGTTGATGCGGTCGTCGGGTCGTTTCCATGGTCGGCGGTGATGAACAGCAGGTCGTGCTCCTGGAGAGAATCGAGCAGGGCCGGCAACGCCCGGTCGAATGACTCCAGCGCGCCCTGAAACCCCTGGACATCATTGCGATGCCCATACAGTTGGTCGAAATCTACCAAGTTGGCGAAGCAGAACCCACGGACCGGACCCTGAAACCAGTCCAGAATCGCAGATATGCCGTCCGCGTTGTCGGCGGTGTGCCGTGCGGTGATCGACCGGCCGGCGAACAGGTCGTCGACCTTCCCCACCCCGGTCCTCGGTACCCCAGCCTCGGCGAGCGCGTCGAGCAGCGTGACCGCCGTCGGCGGGAGCGAATAGTCTCGCCTGTTCGCCGTGCGAGTCCACTGTCCACCGCTGCCGGTGAACGGACGCGCAATGACCCGGGAGACATCGTGCGGGGCACCCAGCAGACCGCGGGCGATCTCACAGGCGTGGTAGAGCTCGTCCAACGGGATCAAGTCCTCATGCGCCGCGATCTGAAAAACGGAATCGGCGGAGGTGTAGACGATCCACGCTCCAGTCTGCCGTTGCGCCTCGGCATACTGGGAGATGACAGTGGTCCCGCTGGCAACGCTGTTGGCGACGACCGGCCGACCCGTCGCCCGACTGAAAGCGGCAATGACCTCCTCCGGAAAACCGTGCGGGTAGGTCGGAAACGGCCGTTCGAGCGAAACCCCGGCGATCTCCCAGTGTCCCGTCGTCGAATCCTTGCCTGCCGACTGCGGTAGCATGTATCCCCATGCGCCGGCCGCGTCGCGGATGGGCGACACACCGGGTATCGGAGCGACGTTGCCCAGCCCGAGCCGTTCCAGATGCGGCAGCGACAGCCCGTGCACCGCCCGGGCAATATTGCCGAGCGTATCGCTACCGTTGTCGCCATAGGCCGCAGTGTCGGGGGCCTCGCCGCAGCCGACCCCGTCGAGCACGAGAATGAGGGCCCTGCGTGATGGAGAAGCCGTCTCGGTCAGCGTCATGCTCTTACCGATCCGGCTGGTGCACATCGTGATACCGGCGCGGCACCCGGAGCCGCAACCCGACCAGCAGCTCGTATGGCGAGAGGCCAGCTTCGTCGGCGACGTCCTCTGTGCGCAGCACTAGGTCGCCGTCGCGCCCAAGCAGTGTCACGACATCACCAATCGCGCAGGCATGATCCGTCACGTCGAGCATCGTCATGTCCATCGTCACGAAGCCTGTCACCGGCACGTGCACACCATGCAGCAGCGCCGTGCGGGCCCCCGAACCGCCGCGTCGATACCCGTCACCATGCCCCGCGCTTACCGTGGCAATACGCCGTGCCGATGGCGCGCACCATGACCCCCCATAGCTCACCGTTTCTCCCGCCCGCACCGTACGCAGGTCCACGACACGCGCACGCAGATGCACGGGCTGCTCGAGCGCCAGCGCGTGCTCGGCAACGCATCCGTAGACGCCGATCCCGGGGCGCGCGAGCTGTCCGGGCGATGTCGTCGCGTTGAGCGCGCGCGCGGCGATGGCGGCGGTGTTGTCGCAGTGCACGAGCAACTGCTCACGAAACGCCGGCAACAACATGTCACGCAACACGCCCACGCTGTGCTCGAAGCGCTGCTCTTGCAGCTCGCGAGCCGCGTCATCGTCGGCGGAATGGAAGTGCGTGAAGACGCCCTCGGGTGGGTGCAACATCACCGCGGCGCGGAGCGTCTCGACCTCGTCCCAGCGCACGCCGGCGCGCGACATGCCGGTGTCGATCGACAAGTGCCAGGGCGCACCGAACCGCGACCAGGCAATGATGTCTTCTCCGCGTTGCAGCGCCGGGCGCACCAACAGTGCCTGCGCGACTTCGAACTCTTCCGGCAGCAGCGGCGTGCAGCAGAGCACCCGTGCACTGATGTCGGCCGCGCGAAGCTCGGCGGCCTCCTGCACCGTGGCGACACCGAGCCCCCAGACACTCTCGCCGGCATGTTCGAGTGCACGAGCCACGGCGGTGGCACCGAGTCCGTAGGCGTCGGCCTTGAGCATCAGCACCAGGGGTACGCCCGCGGCGCGATGCAGTCGCTCGACGTTGCGGCGAACAGCATCGAGATCGACATCGAGCCAGGCGCGGCCGGTGGCCGGGACGCTGAGGGTGCGCGACCGATCCCCATCCGAGCTGTCCGGTACCACCGGAGACCCCGCGTATATTGACGACGTCATGGTATCCGAGTTCGAGCCGGGTGCGCGCTGCGCCATCGGCAATCCTAAGCATGTCACGGCAGGCAGGGCAACGATGCAGGACGAGATGGCAGGCAGCACCGGGGAGGGGTCACACGGCGCTCCCCCGCCACGGGCGCTCGACGAGGCGCTCGCCCTCATGAAGGATCTCCGTTTGCGCTGCGAATGGGACCGCGAGCAGACCCACACCTCGCTGCGGCCCTATCTCATCGAGGAGGCCCATGAGGTCGACGACGCCATCGCGTCCGGCGACGATGCCACCATGCGCGACGAACTTGGCGACCTGCTGCTGCAAGTGCTGTTTCACGCGGTGGTCGCCGAGGAGCGCGGCGCGTTCACGATGCAGGATGTGGCCGGAGCATTGGTCGCAAAGATGCGCGCGCGCCATCCTCACCTGTACGGTGACGGCGTTCGACGCTCGTGGGAGTCGATGAAGGCGGAGAAGACGCGTCGCACGTCGCTGGAAGAAGGCCTGCCGCGCGGGCTGCCGTCGCTGCATCGCGCACACCGGTTGCAGGATCGTGCGGCCGGCGTTGGCTTCGACTGGCCCGACGCACGCGGTCCGCTCGAGAAAGTGCGTGAGGAGGTCGAAGAAGTCGCAGCGCACATCGATGCCACGGGCGCCATCACCGACAGTGATGCACTCGAACTCGAAGTTGGCGACCTGCTCTTCGCGGTCGTCAACCTCGCGCGCAAGAGTGGCGTCCATCCGGCGCTCGCGCTCGACCGTGCGAACGCGAAGTTCACGACGCGCTACGGCGCGATGGAACGTCTCGCGGCGGAGCGAGGGCTCGAGTTCGCAAAGCTCGACCTCGAACAGCAGGATGCATTGTGGAACGACGTGAAACGCGCAGCTGGCTGAAGGGGAGCCGCTTGAACCGCAGCCGGCGGACGGTGCGACCCGCTAGGGGCTGAGCCGCCCCATCATGCGCGGGAACGGAATGACTTCGCGAATGTGCTCGATGCCGCAGATCCATGCGATGGTGCGTTCGAGCCCGAGTCCGAAGCCCGAGTGCGTGAATGTGCCGTACTTTCGCAGGTCGAGGTACCAGCCGTACGCATCCACCGGCAACCCTTCCTCCTGCAGCCGGTGGAGAATCTTGTGGTAGTCATCTTCGCGCTGTGATCCGCCGATGATCTCACCGCGGCCTTCCGGAGCGAGCAGGTCGGCACAGCGCACCGTGCGCGGGTCCGCCGGGTTCTCCTTCATGTAGAAGGCTTTCGCTTCCTTCGGGTAGTTGACGACGAAGACCGGCCGCTGGTGCTCGTCGACGATCAGCGCCTCGTCCGGTGCGCCCAGATCCTCGCCCCACTTCGTGTCGCTGCCCTTCGCGTTGACGAGGGTAATCGCGTCGCCATAATCGAGCCGCAGGAACGGCTGCGACACGCAATCGAGCTTCGACGTGTCGCGCTCCAGAATCTTCAGTTCCTCCTGTCGCCGCTCGAGCACGCGCTCGACGAGATACCGGACGAACTCCTCCTGCAGGTCCATGTTGTCGTCCTGGTCGTACCATGCCATCTCGGGTTCGATCATCCAGAACTCCGTGAGATGCCGACGCGTCTTCGACTTCTCGGCGCGGAACGTCGGCCCGAACGTGTAGATGCGGCCAAGCGATGCCGCGAGCGCCTCGCCGTACAGCTGACCCGTCTGCGCGAGGTACGCGATGCCTTCTTCGAAATATTCCGTGCTGAACAGGCCTGCGCGTTCGCCGATCGCGGCGGTGAGGATCGGGGTGTCACAACGCGTGAAGTCGCGCGCATA
>DASQZA010000012.1:0-2021 GCA_035638935.1 Gemmatimonas sp.
ACGTGATGGCGAGTGACGTCGGCAGGCGGAGTTCGCGGGTGCGGCGGACTGCCAGATAGCGCTCGGCATCGCGACGGTAGTCCGCGGCCTGGGCTACGGGCACGTCCTGCTCGCTCAGCGCCTTGGCCGCGTCGTTGATGCGCTTCGCGAGCGCACGCGCGGTGTCGGGTGCGATGGGGAAGTTCGAGACGGGCATCGTGAGCCCGAAGAACGTCTGTAGTGTGGCGATCATGGTCGTGCTCCCAGGTGCTGCTTCATGGCTCGGAGCGCGGTTCGCTCCGTCCGTCGTCGTGTAATGCGAACCTGATGCCGGGCTTGCAATGCCAGTGCGGCAGCCTTGGCCCCGCTGTATGTCCGGTCTCACCATGACGAACGCCACGATGGCGGGCCGAGTGCCCTAACGGCGGAGCGTGAAGGTCGAGGGCAAGGGCAAGGGCACCAGTGCGACGATGCAGAAACGCATACGATTCGCATGCGATTCGGCGCAGGCCGTCGGCGCACCAGGAACCGAGCTTGGTATCGAGCAGGATACACGGCACGCGCTTCGATACCCTCGCCCGGATTTCCATGAATGCCACCACGGTCTCCGCCGGTCTGGCCCTCGTTCTTCACTTCACGGCCACCGGCGCTGCAGCACAGTCAGTCGTTCGGCCTGCGGCGATCGACCTCCCGCTCGTCGAATTGCCGTACAACGCCACGGGCGGGCTTCGCGCGCCGGGCATGCAGCAGTCGCTCGCCATCACCGCCGGTTTCTACGAAGCTGGTCACACACTGCTTGCCAAAGTGGCCCCGCGACATCCCCGGCTGCGCAACGTCGGTATTACCGTCGTGGACTACTTCACCTTGGCCGTGCCGTTGGCAGACGCATGGCTGCACGAGGAGTGGCATCGCGCGATTCTCGGCCGCAATCGGATCGACAGCCGCAACGATGTCTGGAACGTCAAGAACATCTTCGCCGAAGCCATCTCGGTGTCGCACGTGGCGGACGAAGATCTGGTGCGGCTCAAGCGGGACAATCCTCGGGACTTCGTGCGCATGAAGGCGGCAGGATATGAGGGTGAAGGTGAGCTCATCACGAGACTGGAGCGGGACCAATTCTTCTCGCAGAGCCCCGCCTGGCACGTGGGACTGTATTGGCTGATCGCGCTCAACGATCAGCTGTACGTCGGCGCCATCGTGGGACCGGCAGACAGTGCCGAGATCGACAGCCTCACCGACAAGGCGAATCGGGACGAGCGGGGCGTCTCGCAGCGCGATGCGTCAGGTCATGACTTCACGGCGTGGGTGTACCATCTGTTTCGGCCCGATGAGCCGTTCGAGTCGCGCGGTCCGCACCCTTCGGGAGTCGGTCTCGATCGGTACATCAAGGTCAGTGACCTCACCACAGAGGAGAAGCGGTACATCGAGCGACAGGGAAAGCTCGCCTGGCTCAACTTCGTGGACCCGAACTTCATCGGCGTACGCGGTGTGTCGTTCCGCAGTCCGGTGAACGGGAAGCCCGCACGCGCCAACCTGTGGATGCGCCACGCGTTGACTTCGTTCGGGCACACCATCGACACGCACATCGTGTACAGTCAGGGGGAACTGCGGCTGCACGCCATCGCACAGCGGTTCACCAATCACGACCGCAGCTTCCCGGGCATGCGGCTGGAACTGCTCGACGTGCCGGTGCAGGTGGGCTCGAGCGGGCTCGCGCTCTCCCCTCGCGCCGGACTCTGGTTGCAACCCCGCGACGGCGCATTCCGTACGCGAGACGGAGTAACAGGCGGCCTCCTGGGCGCACGGATCGGCACGCGAACGGCGTCGAGGCTGCAGTTCTACGTGGACGCCGAGGTGAAGAGTGCCGGATGGGTCGCCGGACGGCCCGCTCTCACGCGCGGAGCGACTTTTCAGACAGGCGTGCGATACTCCCTGCAGCGCATCGTGCCGAAATCCCCACCAAACTGACCCCATGGCTCGCCTGCTGCTGATCGAGGACAACGAAGATCTCGCGTTCGGTATCTCACGTTCGCTGGAGGATG
>DASQZA010000013.1:0-1672 GCA_035638935.1 Gemmatimonas sp.
CCATACATAGCCCTTCGACGGGTCCGGGCGCGGCGGGCACGCGCTGTCTGCGGCGTGCGTCGAGGCGAAGAACAGGCGATTGCCACCGGGGAGAAACCACCCACACGTCGTCTTGCCACCGACGGATACCTTGCGCAGTTCGCTGCCATCCGCGCGCATCGTGTACTGCTGATCGCAGGTGCGTCCATCGCGTGTGCTCTGGAAGGTGATGTACTGTCCATCGGCGCTGAAATACGCTTCCGCATTCTCTCCGCCGAATGTGATCTGACGGAGCATCGACAGATTCCGCTCGCCTGAATCCGACGCGACGATGCGTGTGGGTGATGACGATGATGCCGATACGGATGCACCGGGACCTGCAGACAGTGCGGGCGAAACAGGCGAAGAACGACATGCGCCGAGCATTCCGGCGAGCAACAGGCTTCCGCGGAGAGCCTTTCCGGAGAGCGTGGCGCGATGAATGGAAATTTGCATAGTGATAACCGTAAACGACGCGAGGTCAGGGCGGCATGCCCTGACCTCGACTATCCTGCACGATCAAACAGCGCAGGCCAATCAGTCGTTCCGTTTGGCGGGTGCCGGACGTGACGCAGTCTGGGAGCCCGCGGCCGCAAACACCTCCGCCTGCGTGTTGGACTTGCGCAGCAGATCAATCGCGCGGCGGAGCTGCACGTCATCCTTGAGGGTGTGGCGACGCACCGTGGTGTCACCAAAGGCCACGCGCGCGATGCGGTTCTCCAGATCACGATCGACATAGGTCGCACCGGCGTCGAACACCGCCTTGTCGACCTTCACCGTATCGGCGACGAGCCGGCGGAACAGCTCTTCGCGCCACGCGGGATCGACCCGGAAGCTGGGCGTCACCTTGCCCTTCTGCTCGTCGGCGATCTCGTACAGCCGCGTGAGGTACTTCTGGCCCTGCGGCGCGAGGGCGCGACCGAGCGTCTGCTCCGGCGTCGACAGCGTGTCCGCCGCGACGATCACGTCGGGCGTGATTGCACCGCCGCCGTAGAGCGTACGGCCCGATGCCGACTTGAACAGCGGGCGCGACTTGCGCACCGAATCGGTCTCGAGCGAGTCCGGCAACACTTCGACATACTGTCCATCGGCCGTCAGCTTGCGCTCCTTCTGGATGGAGCGACCCGACGGCGTGTACCACTTGCCTGTCGTGATCTTGAGTGCGTAGCCGCCGTCCAGATTGTAGACGCTCTGCACGAGGCCCTTGCCGAACGATGTGGTGCCGAGCACCAGTGCGCGATCGTAGTCCTGCAGCGCGCCAGCGACGATCTCCGAGGCCGACGCAGAGTTGCCGTCGACGAGCACGACGAGCGGAATCTCGGACGCGAGTGGCTCGCGCTCGGAGACGAACTTCTGGAACTCCGTGCGACCGCGCACCGACAGCAGCTCCTTGCCCTTCGGCAGGAACAGGTTGGACATCTCGAAGGCTTCTTCGAGAATGCCGCCCGGGTTGCTTCGCAGGTCGATCACGATACCCTTGGCGCCCTTCTTCTGGAGCGAGAGGATCGCGGTGCGGATATCCGACGTGGTCTGCTCGCTGAAACGCTCCAGCGGTATGTAGCCGACCCGCTCGTCGAGCATCATCGAATAACGCACTGCCGGCACATGAATCTCGGCGCGCTTGAAATCGAGCTTGATGGGCTGTGCGACACCG
>DASQZA010000014.1:0-10576 GCA_035638935.1 Gemmatimonas sp.
TGCGCCGACACCAGCTTGGTCATGTCGAACATGCTGACCTGCTTCTTGCCACCGAAGACGAGCTTGAGCTTGTCGTCGGCGTTGATGGCGCGACGGTTCTTGGCATCCTGCAGGTCGTTCTTCTTGATGTACTGCCAGAGCTTCTTCACGACTTCCGTGCGGGCGAGCGGCTTGTCGCCAACGACGGCCGCGAGCTCCGGACTCGGGGTGAGCGCCTTCATAAACGCCGCGTTCGGCGTCCGCTTCGCGGCCTTCTTCGGGGCAGCCTTCTTTGCAGGTGCAGCAGCCTTCTTCGCCGGTGCGGCCTTCTTCGCCGGTGCGGCCTTCTTGGCAGCAGCCTTCTTTGCGGGCGCCTTCTTCGCGGCGGCCTTCTTCGGGGCAGCCTTCTTCGCAGCCTTCTTCGCGGACTTCTTCGCAGCGGCCATGCGGTCTCCTGGATGTAGTGGCGGGTCGTGTCGCGTCGTGCGATGTCGCTTTCTCATAACTCGCGTACGAGAGCACAGACGCGCCACAAACTACTGTCACCCGAAGCGCGCGCAATAGCCATTACGCGTTTCCCCTCTGAAAACGCATGTTTTTCACTCGGAAACGTGCAATTTCTCCTCGGGAGCGCACGTTTTCTCCTCGGAAGAGCCGAATGCAGCGCTCATCGCAGCGTGTCGAAACGCGTTCGCAGCCACGCGACGATCGCGTCGGATACATCCTTTCGCACCTCGCGAGAGGCCAGACGTACGTAGCCACGCGGGTCGCCATCGTAGTCCTCGAGGAACAGATGGTCGGTCGCGGGGAAGCGTTGCAGCGTCACGGATGACAGCCCGGCAGTGTGCACACTCGCCGGCGGCCGTACCGTGCCGGTCTGTCGTCGCGCGAGCAGCACCCCTGCGAGCTCCTCCGCCTGCTGCACGGGCACCTGTCGGTCATTCTCCCCGTGCAGGAGCAAAACGGGTGCGCGCGTGGCGCGTGCAATCACGCGCGGGTCCAGCGCGAACCATTCGCGCAGCCACGGATCGCCCTCGGCCGCACGTTCGGCAGTACGTTCCGCCCGGGACAGCACATCCGCGCGTGTCTGCGGCGGGAACGTGGCGGGGTCGGCGAGTACGAACTCGTCGCGCTGCCACCGAGCGAGTTCGCGCCCGGGACGTGACGGTGCGCCGAGCAGCACCAGCGCTGCGATTTCGCTGTCGGCCTCGGCCACGAGCAGCGCGACCAGCGCGCCCTCGCTGTGTCCCAGCACGATGGGACGTGCGCCATCGACGTCAGGACGCCCCCGCAACCAACGCAGTGCGACACCCGCATCGCGCGCGAAGTCGCGCGTCGTCGCCCCCGCAAAGCGGCCTGACGACGCGCCAGTGCCACGATCGTCCAGGCGCAGAGTTGCGATGCCTGCCGTCGCAAAAGCATCGGCCAGATCGCGAAATGGGCGGTACCCCGCGAGCTCGACGCGCGCGCCGTCGCGGTCCTGTGGCCCGGATCCGCCGACGAGCAGGACGACGGGAGCCGGTCGCGACGCACCGCTGCGCGCAGGGCGCGTCAGTGTTCCGGCGAGCTCGAAACCCTCTTCGGTCGCGACGCGGACGGGCTCCTCGGTGATCGCGACCTGGACATCGGCGCGGCACCCGACGGACGCGAGGGCGAGCACACTCGCGACGACGAACGCGAGCGCACGTGTGTTCTCGCGTGCGCTCCGGCGCGCGACAACGCGCGCGACAACGCGCGCGACAACGCGCGCCGGAATGGCGCCGTGGCCCGGTCTCAGGAGGCTGCAAGCTCCTGCAAGCGCGCGATCGAGCTCAGGTCCCATGGATCTGGCGTGTCGTCATCGTCGGCGACGTCGGGATGCTGCTGCGGTGTCTCGAGGATGAGCGGTACACCGCGCGCCCGGCGGTCCTTGAGCAACCAGCCGAACGCATCGGCGCCGATTTCCCCCGCCCCGACCAGCATGTGCCGGTCGCGGTTCGAGCCGAGCGCGCCTTCGCTGTCGTTGAGGTGAAAGAACGACGGCGCCTCGCCGATCACGGTCTCGAACATGTCGAGAACGCTCGTCAGCGCCGCGCGCGATTCGTTGAGGGCGTAACCGGACGCATACAGGTGACAGGTATCGAGCCCGTAGCCCACACGTGCCCGGTGGGCCGCAGGAATGCCCTCGAGCATGCCCGCGATCTCTTCCGGCGTACGACCGACGGTCGTGCCGGCACCCGCCGTGTTCTCGATCAGCAGGCGTGTATCGCCTTCCGGAACGGCTTCCAGTGCACGCGCCATGGCGATCCCCACGCGCTTCACTGCGGCCTCGCGGTCACCGTCCGTTGCGGCACCAGGGTGGAAGCACACACCACCTACGCCAAGCGCCGTCGACCGCTCGAACTCCTTGGCGAGGCCGGCGGCGGCTCGCGCCCACTTTTCCTCGTCCGGCGTGGCGCAGTTGAGCACGTACGCGGCATGGACCACGACGTTCTTCGGCGCGATGTCTCCCGCTTCGAGCGCTTCGCGGAATCGCGCAACGCGTTCCGGCTTCACGCCGACCTTGTCGTTGTAGAACTTCGGAATCGCGCTGAAGATCTGCAGCGATTGCATCTTCCCCCGGCCAGCGCGTCGTGCGGCCATGGGAATGCCGCCGTTGTCGATGCAATGGGCGCCGAGCAGGAGCATGGGACGTGAGGTTGGAGTGCGGCGGCGGATTACTCGACGCGGGCGCGCCGGATGCGGAACGTGGTGTCGCCCGTCGCCGGGATGTCGCTCCAGCCCAGGACGACGGCGCGACCGCGGACGGCGACGAACGGATCGAGCGCGTTCGCGTTATCGGCGCTCGCCGTGAGACGATCTGTGAACATGTGCCCCGACGTGCGCGAGATCGCGACGGCGACACGCGCGCGCGCGCCGCTGTTGGGATCTTCGTAGGCGACGGCGACCACGTCACCGGAGGCGGCGACACGCGCTGCGCCAAGCCGTGCGCCGTAGACGATGGCTTGCGGCGGCTCGAACGCCGAGCGCGGGTCCATCTGATGCGCGTAGAACACACCGGGCCCTTCAGGGCCGACGAGTGCGTAGGCGACGTGCACGTAGCCGTGCCGGTCGTCGATCACGACGCTTGGCGCGACGCGCGCGCAGCCAATGGAGCCGCGATCGCCGGCTTGGGCGTCGCCGGGGCCTTGGTCGAGGGAGTCGACGATGATGGGGCCGCGCCATTGAGATGCTTGGACGCCAGGCGCGGAGACGCCAGACGCCAGGGTGCTGTCGACGGGCGTGGCAGCAGACGAGGTGTCGGATGTTGCGGCGTCGCGCCATGCGGCGAGTAGTGTGACGCGACCGCGATCGCGGCGGGACCACCATACGGCGACGCGGCCGCGGCCGGGGGCTTCGGCGAAGCGGAGGGAGCGTGCGCAGCGTGCTGGGTCGATTGGTGCGTCGCCGTTGCCGAGTGTCGATGTTGGGGCGGGGCCCATCGGGGTCATCTGCATCACGGCGCTGGCGGCCAAACTCTCGGATGCGGCTGGTGTGCTGTCGAGGTGTGACCGCACCATCCCGTTGGCGCCCGCTTCACGCAGCAGGTCCTGGGTCGACAGGAACGCCGCCATTGCGGAACTATCGGCGAGTGCGGAATCCGACGGGCTGGCGACCCCGCCGAGCAGCGGCGACGGCTGCGACGTGGAGAGCGGTGCGTCGTCGAGCCATCGCACGGACGGCTTTTCGCAGGCGGCAAACAGAACGAGCGAGGCAATCGCAATGCGACCGGCGCGCAGTTCGCGGCGCGGCTGTCGTCGCGGGAATGGAGTAGTCGAGTCGGCCATGCTCGTAGGCTACTGCAAGGACCGCACTTTCGGCCAGCGGAGAACCGCGAACCGCGAACTGCAACCGCGGCTCACGCGGAGTTCGCGGATGGGCGGAGGGGCGCGGAGAACAACGAACTGCAACCGCGGTTCACGCGGAGGGCGCGGAGGACCGCGGAGGGACGCGGAGGCTCGTCATGCGGCGGGGCTGTTGTAGCTCACTCTTTTTGAATGGTGGGGTCCGTCGCATGCTACGGAACCACCACTTAGAAAAAGTGGCTGCACGGATCTGACGGAATCGAGCCTCCGCGTATCTCCGCGGTCCTCCGCGTCCTCCGCGTGAACCGCGGTTGCTGGCAAGCAGTGCTCCGCGACCCTCCGCTCCTCCGCGGACTCCGCGTGAACCGCGGTTGTGGTTGCAGTTGTGGTTGCGGTTCGCTCTAACCGTCTTCGGCCCGTACGGGCACGACACCGTGCGCCGTTCTAACTTTCGCGGCTGGCCGAGCGTTCCGTTGAACGCGAGTGTGGCCTGCCTCTTTTTCAGCTCATCCGGAGACTGTTGATGTCCTATGCCGCGTTCGACGGCACTCGCCGTGTGCCGCCTGCCGTCAACGAGCCCGTGCGCACCTATGCTCCGGGTTCTCCGGAGCGTCGCTCCCTGATGCAGCGTGTGGAGCGCATGGCGACGGAAGTTGCCGACATTCCCATCGTGATCGGTGGCCAGCACATTCGCACCGGCGAGACGGGCACGGTCACGATGCCATGTGACCACCAGCATGTGCTGGCGCGCTACCACAAGGCGACCCCGGCCCAGACCAACGACGCCATCGCCGCAGCGACGCTTGCCCGCCGCGAGTGGGCGAGCTGGCGCTGGGAGGATCGCGCGGCGGTGTTCCTACGCGCGGCCGAGCTGCTCACCACCACGTGGCGTGATACGATCAACGCCGCCACCATGCTCGGCCAAGCCAAGACAGTGCATCAGGCCGAGATCGATGCGGCGTGCGAGCTGATCGACTTCTGGCGCTTCAACGTGCAGTTCGCGCAGGATCTCTACAGTGAGCAGCCGCTCGCCGACCACGCGTCGTGGAACCAGCTCGACTACCGCCCGTTGGAAGGGTTCGTGTACGCGGTGACGCCGTTCAACTTCACGGCAATTGGCGGAAACCTGCCGACGGCGCCGGCACTCATGGGCAACACGGCGATCTGGAAGCCCTCGCACACGGCGCTGCTGTCGAACTGGTACATCATGCAGCTGCTGGAAGAGGCGGGGCTTCCGCCCGGCGTCATCAACTTCATTCCGGGCGATGCGGCGTCGATCTCCAAGGTCGCGCTCGAGCACCGTGACCTGGGCGGCGTGCACTTCACCGGCTCAACGGGCGTGTTCAACGGCATGTGGGAGACAGTAGGCCGCAACATGTCGAACTACCGCTCGTACCCGCGCATCGTCGGCGAGACGGGCGGCAAGGATTTCATCATGGCGCACTCGAGCGCCGATCCGCAGGCGCTCGCGGTGGGCATGGTGCGTGGCGCGTTCGAGTATCAGGGGCAGAAGTGTTCCGCGGCGAGCCGCGCCTACATCCCGAAGTCGCTCTGGCCCGACGTGCGTGACCGTGCGGTGGCGATGATGGGAGAGATGAAGCAGGGCGACGTGCGCGACCTGTCGAACTTCGTCGCGGCGGTGATCGACGAGAAGGCGTTCAACCGCCTGAGTGGTTACCTCGAGGATGCGAAGACGTCGGCTAACATCATTGCGGGTGGCGGCGTAGACCGCAGCAAGGGCTGGTACGTGCAGCCGACGCTGGTCGAGGCGGCGGACCCGTCGCATCGCATGATGTGCGAGGAGATGTTCGGCCCGATCCTCACGTGCCACGTCTACGACGACGCGAAGTACACGGAGACGCTCGAGCTGGTGGACCGCACGTCGCCGTATGCGCTCACCGGCGCGGTGTTCGCGCTCGACCGACAGGCAGTGCGCGAGGCGTCGAGCGTGCTGCGGAATGCGGCAGGCAACTTCTACATCAACGACAAGCCGACGGGCGCGGTGGTTGGGCAGCAGCCGTTCGGTGGAGCGCGTGGCTCGGGCACGAACGACAAGGCGGGCTCGAAGCTCAACCTCGTGCGTTGGATCAGCGCGCGCACGATCAAGGAAACGCTGTCGTCGCCGCTCGACTGGCGCTACCCGTTCCTCGCGGCGGAGTAACGCGCGTGCCGACGCTTCGCTACGTCACCTGCGACGTATTCACGTCGACGCCGTTCTCCGGCAACCAGCTGGCGATCGTGTTCGGCGCAGAGGAGCTACCGACGGAAACGCTGCAGGCAATCACGCGCGAGTTCAATTATTCGGAAACGGTGTTCGTGTATGCGCCGGTGAACCCGGCGCACACGCGACGCGTGCGCATCTTCACGCCGGGCTCGGAGCTGCCATTCGCGGGCCATCCGACAATCGGAACGGCGCACGCACTGGTGGCGTCGGGTGCGGTCGACGCCGGCTCCGGCGATGAAGTGCTGGTGATTCTCGAAGAAGGGGTGGGGCCGGTACCGGTGCGTGTGCACCTGAAGGACGGCGCACCGACGCACGCGCAGCTGACGACGGCGCAGGCCCCGGAGGAACGGCACGACGTGCCGTCGAACGCAGACCTCGCGGCGATTCTCTCGCTCGCGCCCGACGATCTGGTCGGCGGGGCGATGCGACCTGCTGCGGTCTCCTGTGGCATTCCGTTCCTGATGGTTCCACTCGCATCGGTCGACGCGGTGCGCCGAGCGCGCGTGGTCACGAGTCTCTGGGAAGCGTCCCTCGAGGGCACGTGGGGATCGGAGCTGATGGTGTTCGCCGAGACGTCGACGCAGGCGAGCGAGTCGGACCCGTCGGTGGACGCGGCGTTGGTGGAGGGCTGCAACATCCGCGCACGTGTGTTCGTGCCGGGATTGTCGGTGCCGGAAGATCCGGCCACGGGCTCGGCGAACGCATGTCTCGCCGCATATCTCGCCGCGCGCACGGACGCGTCGAGCGTGCCGGCCGACGGTGTGCTGCGCTGGGAAGTGGCACAGGGTGTCGAGATGGGGCGACCGAGCCGCTTGTCGCTCGAGGCGGAGCTGCACGACGGCAAGATCGGCGCAATCCGCGTCGGAGGCAGCACCGTGATGATGGCGAGCGGCGAACTGGTGGTGCGGGGCTGAACAGCAAAAGCAACAGCAACCGCGGTTCACGCGGAGATCGCGGAGGACCGCGGAGATACGCGGAGGCTCGATTCCGCCAGATCCGTGCAGCGACTTTTTATTAGTGGTGGTTCCATAGCATGCGACGGACCCCACCATTCAAGAAGCGTGAGCTACAACAGCCCCGCCGCATGACGAGCCTCCGCGTCCCTCCGCGGTTCTCCGCGCCCTCCGCGTGAACCGCGGTTGCGGTTGCAGTCGCAGTTCGCACGCGACCAGCCATACTCATGCTATGTGCGAGCGCTTCCCGAATCTCGCAGCTTCAACGCGTCGAGCCCGTGCGACCAGAGCACCACGCGGTTGCGGCCGCTGCGCTTGGCGGCGTAGAGGGCCTCGTCGGCGCGGGCGCGTAGATCTTCGGCGATGCTTTCGCTCACGACCGCGTCGGACACGATGCCGACGCTCACCGTGACGCGGGCGCGTGGGTCTGCGAACTCCTTGCGACGGAACGACTCCACGATGCGCAGTGCGAGATGTTGCGCGCCCGAGCTGGATGTCGATGGGGCGAGGATCATGAACTCCTCGCCGCCCGTGCGGGCGACCACGTCGCCGACGCGGGCGTTGGCGCGCAGCAGTTCGCCCGTTTCCGCGATGACCTGGTCGCCGACCAGGTGGCCGTAGGTGTCGTTCACCGCCTTGAAGTGGTCGAGGTCGATCGCGACCAGGGCGATGTCCGTCTGTGCGCGGGCGGCGCGGGCCAGCTCACGCCGGTACTGCTGCTCGAAGCCGCGCCGGTTGAGGCATCCCGAGAGCGGATCGGTCATCACGATTGCCGACAACTGTATACGCATACGATTGTAGGCACGCCCGACCACCGTGATCGCGTCCGGACGCCGGTCGCCCGCGACGTCGTAGTCGCTGCTGAAGTCCCCGTCCTCCGCGCGCTCGAAGATCGTCACCAGTGTCGCGAGCCGCGCGTGCAGGTTGCTCTGCACCACGGTCACCAGCAGCGCACCGACCACGAACAACCAGAGCGTCAATGCCACACTGCCCCACGGAACGGTCGCGCCGTGGCGCATCGCGATGTCGTTCACCAACAGGTAGCTCACCGCGATGGCGACCACCATCAGCAGCGCGGGCCCGCGGCCGAAGTAGACGTGCGTGAGCTGCAGGGAAAACAGCGAGATCAGCAGCGCGCGGTCGTAGTGCTCCGGACTCGCGAGCAGGAACACGAGCCAGAACACGACGACGAGGTCGGCCACCACCATGAGCGTCGACAACGTGCGGCCCGCGTTGCGCGTCGCGCGCACACGGCGGTTGATGGCGAGCACGAGCCCGACATAGGTGACGCTGACGATTCCCAGTGCCCAGTCGGCCGCATCGCGACCGATAGCCGCGTCGGCGACGGGCGAGAGCGAGAGAATGCCAGCGGTGCGAAGTCCAACCGCGATCGCCGCGGCGAGAAGCGCGAGCGCGACACGATAGCCGGTCTGCCAGAGCAGAACGTCGGCGTTGGTCGTTTCGGGCCGCGCAGAATCGCTGGCCATGCTATTTGCGGAGTGAGGTCGGTGAGATACCCTCGAACTTACTCAGACGCCAGGCGCGAGGGGTCAGGCGACAGTGTCGCGACCTCAGGCCGCGCGCGCGACGCTGGCACCGCACGTCTGGCGCTTCGCGCCTGCGCAGCCTACATCGGCGCCCCAAGATAAAAATCCGTCCGCCACCCCTTGCCCGGATAGATCCCCTTTCCGACATCGACGCGAAACAGGCCGTCGAGGAAGCCCAACCCGAATCCGGTTCCGCGCATCGGCGGCGAGGCACCGATCCGGGAGCGGTCTCCCGCCCAGCCGACGTCGAAGAACACCACCGGGCGCACGAAGGCGAACTTCGTTCCGACTTCGGCGCGGCCGAGCCAGAAAGCGTTGCCGGCCTGTGTACCGGGACCTTGACCGCGCACCGTGCGCAACCCGCCGACGTTCCAGAGACGCTGGCGCGGCAGCGTCCCGATGCTGTTGCCGGCGGATCCTGATAGCGACAGCAGGAAGCGGCTGACGGGACGCGACAACGTCGTCTCGAGGCTCAAGCGGCCGAACTCGAACGTTCCCGTCCCGAGTTCTGCGCGCGTGGAAGTGAGCAGGCGCAGACCCAGCGGATTCGATCCGAATGCGCGCAGATAGGTGCCTTCCACCCCGGTGATGCTTGCGGCATCCGCGGCGATGTTGCGCTGGAAGTTCCGGTTTTTGTCGAAGAGGCCGACCACGTTGAACGTGTTCACGACGTCCGAGTCTCCGGCCGTCCATTGCCGTTCGACGAAAATGCGGTAGTCGAGTGACGCACCGCGCAGTTCGCGCGCCTCACGCAGTTCGACACCGAGGGAGCGATAGTAGAACCCTTCGTCGCGCGCATAGAACAGTGCTGGAAGCGACGGGCCGAATGTCAGGGCGCCCGCCCACTCCGGATTCACTGCGTTGAGCCGGTGGTACGCCGTACCGGTGACCGTGCGTCGGCTGTTGGTGCGCGCGAGCGACAGTTCGCCGTTGGCGTGCAGGTCGGCATGCCCGAACCGGCCCAACGCCGAGACGGTGTAGCCGGCGCCCAGCTCCTGCGTCGCGAGCAAGCCCAGCGACAGGCCTTCGACGCGATTGTAGCGCGCGACGTCGATTCCGGAGCGCAGGCGAATCGGCAGCGGCGACCACCCCGGCTGCAACGACATGTCGAGCGCCCCGAGCAGTTCGTCTCGGCTCTTCACGTCGAACAGCTCTTCCTCGCTCGAATAGGCCGGCGGCAGCGTCGGCGATGCCGCAAGCTTCTTGCTGTCGCACGGCATGTCGTAGGCGACACGAAGTGCCCCCTCATAGCGGGTTTCGTAGCGCACGTACATCGAGTCCCGCGCACATTGCGCCTCGCGCGAATTCGGGTTCGCGCGCGCGATCGAATCCCGCCGGGCGCGGAGTGCAGCCGTGTCACCACGCGTTGCACTGGCTCCATTGCCCCCGACCACCACCGTCACCTCGCCACCGCTCTCGGATCGGCCACTCGCAATCGCAGCGGCAGCCATCGAATCCGCGTTCAGTCCAGCCAGCGAATCTGCCGTGCGCGACCGGGGTACCGCCGCCGGCGGTACTGCTGCCAGGGTGAAGTCACCATTGACCGCGTCGTAGGTGAACTTCTCGTCGATGCTGACCGGGACGCGCACGAATCCCATCTGCATCGACGCCGTCGCGCTGTTGGCGCGCGGCAACCAGAACTTGCCTTCGTACAGGCCGTACTCGACCGTGATGGCATCGAGCTTCGCGTTGGCGGGGCGCATCATCGCCTTCACCAGAACCGGCACTTCGTCATCGTCGTTGCTGTTCGCGCGGCGATCCGCGGCGCGCGGGGCACGCAGGATGCTGTCCTTCACATAGACGTCGCGTGGCAGGCGCTCCCGGGCGAGCGAGTCACGCAGCCGTGACGCTTCCTGGTCTTCGATGCGCTCGAACTTCGCCTCCTCCGAAACCACGTCCCAGATCTCGATGTTCGCCGCGAGCCGGTACGCGGCGCGCACCAGCTGGCCGCCGTCACGGTCGAACCAGAACGAACCGACGAAGGTACGCCACTCGGGCTTTCTCGCCGTGATGCGCAACTCGCGCAACCGCACCACCCGATTATCCGGC
>DASQZA010000015.1:0-2059 GCA_035638935.1 Gemmatimonas sp.
CATGGCGTCCGGTGTGACATGCACCGCGGTCACGGAGGCCACCGTTTCGTCTGCATGTGTTTCGTACGCGGGCGCTGGGGCTGCCGGTGCCACTTCCGCACTCGGCGACGCCACAGGCGTCAGCGATCGCGGCGTACCAATCTGCGCGATGATGTCCGATGCCTCCGGCCACTCCGGGGCGAGCAACTCGTCGTCGAACTCGTTGTCGAAATCGTTGTTAAAATCGTCGTCGAACTCGTCGTCGAACTGCTCGTGCGACAGATCGCCCCCGGCGCCCGCACCGTATGCCGACGACAGCTCGACGCCGACCTCATCGTCGTGGCCGAACAGCGCATCGTCGAGGCCCGCGATTCGGTGCTCCGCACTCGTCTCGGCGAACGCATCGTCCGAGTGGTGAAGCCTCACGTCGCCGACTGCCGCTTCCTGCACATCAAGAGCGGCAGGTGCATCAGGCGCGTCAGGTGCATTCGGTGGATCCGGTGCATCGAAGGAATCGAGAAACTCGAGAGGCACCAGCACCGGTTGTTGGTCGGACGCGTATTGCGGATCAGGCACTGCGTCCGCGTCGACCATGCCGTCCGACCGCTCGTGGCGCTCGTCGACAGCGTCCGTCGACCGTTCCGCGGCCGCAACGTACGTGGAGTCCATCGCGTCGAGATCGAGCGGTTCGAACCGGGCGCCTGCTGGACCCGCAGACACGTCTGCGGCGGCTGCGGGCGCTGCGGGTGCTGCGGCTTCGCTGGATTGTGCAGGCGTGAACAGCGGCGTCTGCCCGGAGATTCGCGCGTTCACTTCATCGAAGTCCACGGCGCGCATGCTCGAATCCGGTGTCGGCAGTACCTCCATGCCGACACCGATTCCGTATGCCGGCGTCAGTGAACCCGGCGCGGACACACCCGGCTGGAAGCTGTGCGCACCGCCCTGCATCGTGTCGCCATACGCCGGTACGGACGCCGGTGTGTGGCCGGATGCGAGAGTGGACAGCTGCGCTGCGATATCATCGTTACGTGGGTCTGCATCGAGGACACGCTCGTACCAACGGCGCGCGCCGGCGGCATCACCGCTCGTTTTCGCGATGTCGCCGAGGTGACGCAGGGCGATGAGGTTCTCGGGATCGAGCGCAAGTGCGCTCTCGAACACGGAACGGGCTTCTGCCATTTCCCCGGCTTCGTACAGCGCCTGACCGAACACGATATGTCCGCTCATATGGCCGGGCTGCTTCGGAAGAAATTCGCGACAGAGCCCGATGGCTTGCCCCAGGTCGCCGGCCTTCCGGTATTCGTTGGCGAGCGGAGCGAAGTAGCGACGCGGGTTCTCGTCGAACTTCCGGCGGAGCTCGTCGATCCGGGGAGGTGTGCTCATCCGTGCAGTACCCTCAAGTTGTGAGGCCGACCTCATACGAGGCGGCCACATCGGCGCGCCAAGTCAGCAATCGTCGTTCGGGGAAGTCAAACGCGTGTCAGGGTCCTACGCTACGCCAGAAGTCGTGCTGTCTCTTGCTTTTAGCTTCACATTGTCGTTGTCAGCCTTGCGTCGCCCGAACGGCGGCCGCTAGCTTTCCGCTCTCTGTGCGGCCCGGGTTCTCGCGCGATCATCGCACGATCATCGCACGATGACGACCCGGTGTTCGCATGCCGGGGGCGAGGATCTGCCCGCCGGCCGCCAACTGGTCCTTTCCGTCCGACTGTCCCGCGCTGCCGCGATGACCAGTTCGACGTCGTGGTCCTATCCCATCCCCAGCTTTTCCGACTGAAGGAGTCAGGCGCCGTGCTGCAAACCATGCGGAGCTCCGCGAAGTACATCATGTGGCTGCTCCTCGCGGCGTTCGTCGGCGGATTCCTGCTGTACGAAACGTCCGGCCTGGCAGGTCGTTCAGCAGTGACCACCACGACATCCGTTGCCACCGTCAATGGCGACGAAATTCTGTACCTGTCGTGGCAGCAGGCAGTCCAGGCGCTCGAGCAGCAGGAACAGCAGCGCCTCGGGCGCGCCGTCACGCTCGACGAACGTCGCACCTTGGAAGACCAGGCGTTCAACGACATGGTAAATGATCTGCTCC
>DASQZA010000016.1:0-3397 GCA_035638935.1 Gemmatimonas sp.
ATCCCGCATCCGGCTCAGGGCGTCAAGCGCCCGCTCGGCGATCGTCACCAGCTCGGCTACCGTTCCGCTCTCTGCGTCGTCCTCGCGCGGGATCGCAATCACATCCGGCATGCGGAGCACTGCACCGATGTCGACGCCACCATCGAGTCCGTGTCGTTCCTGCAGGCTCCGGAACTGTGCGACTACCGCGGCAAAACGCTGCTCGTCGATTGTGGCGGCGCCGCTCTCTGCGCGTTCGACGCGTGCCGACAGCGTCACGTGTCCCCGGCTCACGCGAGTGCGCATCGCTTCACGCACCTCGGTCTCCCAGCGCGCGAACTGGTTAGGCAGCTTGATGCTCGGCGAGAAGAACCGGTGATTCACTGTTCGCACCTCGACGCTGACGCGCGAGGTGCCCACGGTGCCTTCTGCTTGGCCGAAGCCGGTCATCGAGCGAATCATGCGTCGCGCAATGAAACCCGCACGGCACGGCTCGTCAATTGAAAAACTCCCAGCGCATGCCGTACATCTGCAGGGCCGGAGGCAGGGTCAATCCCGGTATCTGCTCGTACGCGTTGCCGGTGAGATTCCGGTACACGTAAAACAGCGACGCGCGTTGCAGCCGGAGCTGCAACTGTCCGGTGAACATCGAATAGCGCTCCGCGAAGCGGATGTCCGCTGGATCCGTGAGGGTGCCCGCCGCAAAGAAGAAGGGCACGCGGTCACGCAGTTCATGCGTGACGCGCGCATCGACGCCGAACTGGCCCTTCGGAAATTTGCGGCGCCATTCGCTGATCAGTGCAAGCTCGGTGCGAACGCGGAGGTTGGGCCGCCCGAACTGTGCGGTGTTCCAACGTTCGAAACCCACGTCGAGGCGCAGGTCCTTGTAGACCTTGCCGTGCACCGTGCCGGTGAGGCCGGTGGCTTTGGCCGGATTCGTAAGCTGCACCGGCGCCGCCCCGAGTAATGTGGGCGAATCAAACTCGGCCGATGTCGCCTGCACGGCGCCGCCGCTCACCCAGACGTCGCGGTACCGCACGGCACCTTCCAACCGCACGTTCTGCGTGCTCAGCCCGATCCGCCCGTTACTTGGCGCCCGGTCGGAAATCGAACCGGTAATGCCCAGCCATGGGAATATCAGCGCCCGCCCCGTCACGTCGACGCGTCGGGTAGAGTCGATGCCACCATACTCCGCGTACCCGCCGACGCCAAAGCGCGATGTGCCGATGCTTGCACGCGCCGCAGGTGCGTGGATGGCGATGCCATCCACGGGTCGCACACGATCCAGAAGCGATACCTGCCACGCGCCGCCTCGGTAGCCCACGGCGAGCAATTGTTGCGTGCGTCCGGCGATGGTGTCGGATCGAGCCGGGTCGACCGCCGGGTCGGCTCCTGCTGCCGGCGCCGTCGCTCGAATGCCGTCGATGCGAGTGCGCAGCAGGTTGACGATGGCATTGCCCCACAATCCCTGCGCCGTGTCGCCGTACGCCACCCGCAGATAACCCTCGCGCCGATTGCCCTTGAACGCGGGGAGATCGGTGAAGTCCTCGCGTGCAGTCTGCGGATCTCGATCGCGGGTCGATCCATTCGCATACATGTCCGCGGTCCACAGGCCGCGCGCCCACCCGAGGCGCACGTTCACCATCTGCTGGCTGCCGTCGCCGGCTGCCCGTTGTGAACCGCCTGCCGACAGCGCGGAAACTCGACCCGTCTGCGTCGCCACCTGTTGGCCGCCGAACTGCAGGGCGAGGCCGTTGCGATAGCGGCGAGCAAAGAGTGCCCTGAACCCGTTGGTGTTCAGGTCCCCGGTGAACACGTCCGCACGCGTGAACGCCGTCGTACGGTCCGTGCTCCAGCTGCGCATCCAGACACGCACTTCCCCGGCGACGCGTTCGATTACCATGCCATCGAGTGTCCAGAGCGGCACGTCGGTGAGGTCGAGCACGCCCCCATCACGTGGTTGTACCGCGTCGAGTTCGACGCCGTCGACGAAATAGCGCACGCGCGCAAAGTCGCTCTGATACGACGCGACATGCACGCCGCCAAGCCACCCCGAGCGAAACGTGGTCACGCCCGGGACCCGGTCCAGCAGGTCCACGAGATTGACGGCGTTCGACGACAGAATCTCTTCGCGGGTCAGCGACAGACGACCCGTCAACTCGAGCGTGTTCGGAATCTCGAATCGGGCGATGGGTGCCTTCACCGTGTCGGCCGCGCGCAGGCTGTCCTCGCGTGCGCGCGCCTTGATCATGTTGCTCGAATCCTGTCCTGCCGCCGTCAACGGCGAAACTGCTGGTGGCACTGCCGTTGTGTCGCGACGTACCGAGTCCGGACGAACCTGCGCGTCGGAGAGCACCGGCGTGCACAGCGGAACGCACAGCAACAACACCAGCAGTACTCGGGGCATCGGTGGGTCAGGCCGATGCGGCGGCCGGTGTGCTGGACGCAGCTCCCCGCGCACGCGCGCGCACGAACTCGACGAACGTACCCACTGGAGTGCCCGTCGGGCCTTTCGGAATCCAGCCCAGATCTGACTGCGAGTATGCCGTACCCGCGACATCGAGGTGCACCCACGAAAACCCATCGACAAATTCCTGAAGGAAGAGTGCGGCTGTGACCGCGCCCGCGGCACGCCCACCGGTGTTGCGCAGGTCAGCCACGTCGGACTTGATCTGGTCCTTGTACTCCTCCCACAGCGGCATGGGCCATCCCGGTTCGCCGGCGCGCTGGCCGGCCGAGAGCACTTCGTCCACCGTCGCCTGCTCGCCGCCGAATACTCCAACCGCGTTGTGCCCGAGACCAATGACGATCGCACCGGTCAACGTCGCGGCGTCGATCGCGACCGCAGGATCGAATCGCTTGGCAAACACGAGCAGGTCGGCAAGCACGAGTCGACCTTCGGCATCCGTGTTGATGATCTCGATGGTCTTCCCGTTCGACGCCCGCACCACGTCTCCCGGCTTGACCGCAGTGCCGGACGGCATGTTCGTCGTCGAGCCGATGATACCGACGACGTTGATGGCCGGACGGATGCGCCCGATGGCCTCCATCGCGCCCATCACGCCGCCCGCGCCGGCCATGTCGAACTTCATCCACTCCATCTCCGGCGCCGGCTTGATCGAGATGCCGCCGGTATCGAAGCAGAGGCCTTTCCCGATGAGGACCACGGGCTTGTCGCCCGGCGCGCCACCTCGGTACTCGAGTGCGACGAGGCGCGGTTCCTCGGGAGTTCCCTGTGCGACGCACAGAAACGACCCCATGCCCTCGGCCTCCATCTCCGCGCGTCCGAGGACCGTGATGTCCATCCCGTGACGCGAGGCGATCTCCCGACCGACCTCGACGAATGTGTCCGGCGTGCAGTAGTTGCCGGGCATCTGTCCAAGGCGCTTCGCGATTGCCTGCCCCTCGCCGATCGCCA
>DASQZA010000017.1:0-4713 GCA_035638935.1 Gemmatimonas sp.
ATGAGCCGCACCGCGGCCGGTGATCGCGAGCGCGAGTACGAATTCCTGCGGGTGTTCGTCATGCGTGATTCCCTGGTGTACGGCTCTACACCATCGGGCCAGGCGTACGCGGAGTTTCGCGCCGCATCATCCGCCAATCGCACGGTGGTCTTCGAAAATCCGGCACACGACTTCCCGCAGCGCATCGGGTATCGCGCCGTAGGCAACGATTCGCTGCTGGCGTACATCGAGGGCGTGCGCGGCGACCAGACGCGTCGCATCGAGTTTCCGTACGCACGCGTGCCCTGCCCGGGTGCGCCGTAACCAGTTCCGGCGCGCACTCAAGCCGGTTGGCGTCACGACGAGTGGACCCGTCGGAGTGCGACTCATGCGCCGGACGCGCCATTCGACCCGGCGTGGCTTCCATGCTGTGATGCCATTCAGCCCGATCGGGTTGAACGGGGGTACGATCGCGCGGGAGCCTCCCCGAATTCTTACTGGAGATTGCTGTATGCGCAGCGCACTGTCATGCCTGATCATCGCGATGATGGGGGCGGCGCTCACCGGCTGCTCGAGCGGAGTGACGGACTCGCAGGCCGGTGAATCTGCTTCCCCCACCACGCCGTCCGGCAATGCTTCGGCAACGGACTTGCTGCGGGTGTTCCGCAGTAGTGAGTGGACACTGGCGGTCGATAGAGCGTTCTTGGTCGGGAGCGTGCCAATGGCTTTGCCCTCCACTCCCATTCCGGAGACAGGGTATCGCCCGATTTCCGCCAGGCCCACGTACCAGCTCGCCGTTTTGGAGAATGCCGAGCGCCTGCAAGTCGCCGAGCCGCGGATGGTCGGTCGGTTGCAACAGGCAACCGCAGATCGGCTGAGCTATGACATCGTGCAGGGTACGTTCGCGGGTGGACGTATCGTGCTCTGGCGAGGGCAAAGCGGAGAGCTGCAGGCAGAGCTCACCATTTACGGTTCTGGTCTGCCCGTGGTCAAAAGCGAGCGCGGTCCGGTGCGCATCGTCTCGCGGGCTCCCGGCGGTGGAGAGTAGACGCGGCCGAACGAAAATCCGCACGAGGCCGTAGCGTCGTCATGTCAGCTGGCTTCTCCAGGAGCGTCGCACTGATTGCCATCGTCGCTGCCGCAGCCAGCGCAGGAATCGGCGTGAAGCAGCGTGCAGCGATCGCGCAGTCATCGTCGACGCAGGAGCAGTTGGCGCCGGCTCCACCTGCGCCGACCCTTGCGATCGAGCACGTCACTGTGATCCCGATGGACCGCGACGCGGCTTTGGTCGACCACACTGTGCTCGTGTCCGGAGATCGCATCGTGTGGGTGGGACCTGCGGCAAGCGCGCGCGTCGCGCGCGGAATACGCGTCGTGGATGGTCGCGGAGCATTCCTGATCCCCGGCCTCGCGGACATGCACGTGCACATCGACAGTGCAGCCAACCTCGCACAGCTCGTCAAGGCCGGCGTGACGACCGTCAGGAACATGCGGGGCACGCCCCTACATGTCGCGTGGCGTGACAGCATTGCGAGCGGAAGGCTCGTTGGGCCGACGATCTTCACCAGCGGCCCGTCGATTCGGCGCAGCCGCGACCCGGCGTTCGTCCTCCCCAGCACGCCGGCCGAGGCGGAGGCGCTGGTGCGTGCGCAGGCACGCGCGGGCTATGACATGATCAAGGTGCTCAACGACCTCACCGTGCCCGTCTACCAACGACTGCTCGCCACGGCACGCACGGTAGGCATCCCGGTCGTCGGGCATGTGGTCCCGGACGTCGGGCTCGCTCGCACACTGTCTGCGGGGCAGGTCTCGCTGGAGCACGCATTCAATTTGCGGGAGCGCTCCCGCTTTCAGTCGTTGTTCGGCGGCGACGCGTCGCAGGCGGACGCGGCGGACGCCACCATGGTCGCGCGCGCCGGGGCATGGGTGGGTACGATCGTCCAATCACGCGATGGCACCTGCGCGCCGCGGTTGGCGGAGCAACGCGCCATCGTAGCCTCGCTGCGGCGCGCGAACGTCAAGTTGCTCGCGGGCACGGATGCCGGTATCGCACCGATCGGGCATGGTGCGTCGTTGCACTGCGAACTCAGGACGCTCGTCGCTGCCGGGCTCACACCGTACGAAGCGCTCGCGACGGCAACGAGCAATGCCGGTGCCTTTGCGAAAGCGCACCTCAGGCGGGCATCGGTTCCGTTTGGCACGGTAACCGTGGGTTCACGCGCGGATCTGGTGCTGCTCTCCACCGACCCGAGACGGGACATCGCGGCCTTGGCACGCATGCGCGGCGTAGTGCTCCGGGGCGAATGGCGGCCGCTATAGCATCGCACAGGATCCTCGTCCCTGCGATACGTGGTGTTGGCCGCGACGCACAGCGGTCACGACACACGTTTACGGAGCGCTCAGCAGCCCCCGCACGCGAGGGATCACCTCGCGCCCATACAGCCCGATACTCCGCATCATCGCCTCGTGCGACAGCGCACCCGCACTGTATTTCATGTCGAAACGCGCGACGCCGAGCGCCCGAGCCGTCGCAGCGATCTTGCGCGCCACCGTCTCGGGCGATCCCACGTACAACGACCCGACCTCGACCTCTCGGTCGAACTCCGCGCGACTCGTCGGAGGCCATCCACGCTCCGCGCCGATACGGTTGCGCATGTCGCGGTACGCCGGCCACATCTCTTCGCGCGCGATGTGGTCGGATTCTGCGACATGACCCGGCGAGTGAACGCCGACCGGTAGCGTCGCGACGCTGCGCTCCGCCAGCGCGTCGTGGAACATGTCGACATATGGCCGGAAGCGTGCAGGCGGCCCGCCAATGATGGCCAGCATGAGTGGGAGGCCGAGTCGCGCCGCCCGCTCGACCGACTCCGGGCTCCCGCCGACGCCGATCCACGTCGTCAGCCGACCGTGCTCGGTCGTCGGGAACACGCGCTGGCCGATCAGCGGCGCGCGCGTCGTGCCGCTGATGCTGCGCCACGTGATCGCCTCACCCGTGCGATCGGCGTCGAGCAGCTTCAGGAAGAGTTCGAGCTTCTCCTCGAACAGCACTTCGTAGTGCTGCAACGGGAAGCCGAACAGCGGAAACGATTCGGTGAACGAACCACGCCCGAGGATGAGCTCCGCCCTGCCGTTCGACAGGGCATCCAGGGTCGAGAAGCGCTGGAACACGCGCACCGGATCGTCCGAACTGAGCACGGTCACGGCAGATCCGAGTCGGATCCGCTCCGTACGACCGGCGATAGTGGCGAGCACGGTCTCCGGCGAGGACACCGCGAAGTCCTCGCGGTGATGCTCGCCGATACCGATGAAGTCCACACCGACCTGGTCCGCGAGCACCGCTTCGGCGACGACATCGCGGAGAACCTGCGCGTGTGAGACAGACGCGCCGTCGGCCGTGCGGGTGACGTCGCCGAAAGTATCGAGGCCCAGTTCCAGCGATGTCGTCGCTGCAATCATGTCATACGAGTGCGAAGGGCGATGATGAGTCGTTCGGCGTGAACGCATCACGATAATCTCTCGCATACGCCTGGAACGTGCGCGGAGCGCGCCCCGTGATGCGCTGTACCGCGTCCGTCGTGCGTTCGGAGTGACCGAGCTTGAAATTATGCAGAAGCACGAGCATCAGCTCGGTATAGGGCGCAGGCATTCCGGCGCTGAGCAGCTTCCTGCGAAACGCTTCTGGAGCAACGTCCTCGAATTCGATCGCTCGTCCAGCCTCGGCGCTCAGGATTCGCGCGACCTCGTAGTGGTCGAGCGCCTCGCCGCCCGTCAGATCGAACGCTTGATTGTCGAACTCGCCGCGCTGTAGCAGCAGTGCGGCCACTGCCGCGATGTCGCGCGTGTCGATGAAGCTGCCCTTCCCTGCGCCCACCGGCAGCTGAATTGCGCCGGCGTGCGTGATCCCGTGCAGCCAGTAGGAATTGAAGTTCTGCATGAACCAGTTCGGGCGAATCACATTCCATGCAAGACCCGAGCGCTCGAGCTGCAACTCGGCTTTGCGCAGTGGAAGCGACTCGTCCCCGTCTACTCCCATCGCGGTCATGAGCACGACCTTCTCGATTCCGCGAATTCGTGCTTGCTCGATGACGGGGCCGAGCAGCTCGTCCTGATTCACGTGGCCAGGCGGTGCCAGCACAAACGCGGCGTTCGCGCCGTCGAGTGCGTTCGCGACCCCTTCGCCGGTGACCAGGTCGAGCCCGACCTGACCAGCGCCCGGTGTACGGCTCGTTGCACGTCGCACGGTGTGGCCCGCACTTTCGAGAAGGCGCGAGAGCTCGCTCCCGACCGTGCCACTCGCGCCGAGTACCAGAATCGTCGTCATGCATCCGTCCTTGATTGGGGTTGGACGGGGAGGATACGCAGATGGTGGTGGACGCTGAATGGCCTGCGGTCGGCTTTCTTTGTCTTCGCGTCCGGACATAGTACATTTTGGATATGGACTTACTCACCGAGCTCTGGAAGGATGCGGGCCTCGAGCGGCGCATGTTCGACCAGCGCTGGCTCTCTTCCGACCATGCCGTGCGCTTTCCGTGCGATCGCAGCATTGGCTTCCACGTCGTGCTCGACGGCACCGTCTACGTGCACGCGGAGATACTGGACCGGCCGCTGCGATTGGAGGCCGGTGACATCGCGGTGATGGGGCGTGGTTGTACGCACCTGCTGTCGACGGACGTGTCACCCGATGCACTTCCGGTCGAGAACATTCCCATCGACGCGGGGCGGCGGCTGGTCCTC
>DASQZA010000018.1:0-18626 GCA_035638935.1 Gemmatimonas sp.
GTCGGCGCGAGTGCGCATGTTGCGGAACGACGTCACGCCGCCGTTGCCTTCGAAGAACGTATGGAAGCCCGGGCCACCACCCGAGCGGAACTGCAGCATCGCCGACCAGAGGTCGACTTGAGCGCTGCATCCCGGCTGACATTGGGCAGGCAGGAGATCGGCTGCAGGGTCGAGCGGGGCCTGTGTACCGGCCAGCGGCGTCAGCGTCAGGTCCACCTTGCCGTACGCGACGGCAAGGCCGATCGTCGTCGCCTCATCCAGGGACTTTTCCAGCGCCCCGCGCACGAGCAGCGCCGGATCGCTGCCGAATTTCCAGACGCTCCGGGAAGCGCCGTCGTTGATGTCGCTCAGCACGACAGCATTCGCGCCACCGGAGATCCAGTAGCGGGAATAGCCCTCCGACACCGGACCGCCGCGAATCTGCGCAGTTACTTCGCGCGCCAGCGTGACGGAGAACACCAGCGCGATGACGCACGGGATGATCCGTGGGATGTTGCGTGCGAGGCGAGAGGAATCTGCTCGCGAGAGGCACGGCGCGACGGAGCGGCTGCGAGGCGTCATGCAGGTCCGGATGGTGGGAAATCGGGTTGCGGTTCGTGCATTCTGACTCGTAAGTTGGAACACGAGTACCATCACGTTTTGTCAGCGACCGCTTGGTGCTGTGCACAAGGTACTCTCGCGTTCATGATGCGTGCATCCCCACGCGTGCAGCCGATGTGCGCGTACCCACGCGTGCATCCTGTGCGTGCGTCCCCTCGACCGCCCTCGTGCCCGCCACGACTCTCGACCCTCGCGTAACCGAACGACGCAACCCGCGCACCGCCGACATCGACTTGTCGCCCGCGGTCGCCATCGTGGACCTCATCAACGCCGAGGATCGCACGGTCGCGGACGCCGTAGCCTCGCAGCGTGAACAGATCGCGGCGGCCATCACGCTCGTCGAAACCGCGTTCCGTGCGGGCAAGCGTCTTCTCTATGCAGGCGCGGGGACGTCCGGCCGCCTCGGTGTGCTCGACGCGAGCGAATGCCCGCCGACGTTCGGGACGGATCCGTCGATGGTGGTGGGGATCATTGCGGGTGGTGACCGCGCGCTGCGCACGCCGATCGAGGGCGCCGAAGACAGCGTCGAGGGCGGCGCTGAGGCGATGCGTGAGCATGGGGTGAGCGCCGGCGACGTGGTGATCGGCATCGCCGCATCCGGCACGACGCCGTTCGTGCGCGGCGCCCTCGCCGAAGCGAAGGCGCGTGGCGCCACGACGGGTCTCGTGGCCTGCAGCCCGCCACCGGAAGCGATGCGCGCGGTGAGCGACCTCCTGATCGTGCCGGTCGTCGGCCCCGAGGTGCTCACCGGCTCCACGCGCATGAAGGCCGGCACCGCGCAGAAGCTCGTGCTCAACACCATCACGACCGGCGCGATGATCCGCATCGGCAAGAGCTACGGCAACCTGATGGTCGACCTGCGCGCGACGAACGCCAAGCTCGAGGATCGCGCGGAGCGCATCGTCGTCGAAACCACGGGCGTCACTCGCGAGGAAGCGCGTGCGCTGCTCGCGCGTGCCGGTGGCGTCGTCAAGCACGCCATCGTCATGCAGGCACTCGGCATCGATCACCGCGAAGCAGTGTGCCGTCTCGACGAGGCAGGTGGCGTGATCCGGCGTGTCACGGGCAATGCGCCGCCGGCCGTGCCGGATATGGCCGTGCCGAGTACGGTGACAACGTGATTCTCGTCGGTCTCATGTCCGGCACGTCACTCGACGGCATCTCTGCCGCGGTGGCCCGGTTCAGCGAGTCGGAGGGCACAGTGCGCGCGGAGCTGATCTCCTTCGCGCATCGCCCGTATGCACCGGATGAGCGCGCGCGTCTCGAGCGCGCGATGGGGCAGAGCACGGCACAGGAATTTTGCCGGCTGCACGCCGACCTCGGAGAGTGGCTGGCCGACGCAGCGCTGCTGGCACTCGCCGACGCGGGCGTACCGCGCGACGATGTTGCCGCGATCGCCTCGCACGGCCAGACACTCTGGCATGAGCCGGGACACAGCACGTGGCAGGTCGGCGATGCCGCGCGCATCGCGGAGCGGACCGGCTGCGCCGTTGTCTCGGACTTCCGCGCTCGTGACGTCGCCGCCGGCGGGCAGGGCGCGCCACTCGTGCCGATGGCGGATGCACTGCTGTTCGCGCATCCCACCGAGTTTCGTGCACTGCAGAACCTTGGCGGCATCGGCAATGTGGCGGTCGTGCCTCCGATCGAGGCAATGGAACGCGCGCGGGGCCAGGACCCATCGGCGCTGCCGCTCGTGCGTGCCTTCGACACGGGTCCGAGTGTCGTCGTGATCGACGGGGTCACGCGGGTACTGCGTCCGGGATGGAGCTACGACCGCGATGGCGCACTCGCCGCGACCGGACAGGCCATTCCATCGGTGGTCGACGCCAGCCTCGCGCACCCATACTTCGCGGCCGAGCCGCCCAAGAGCACGGGGCGCGAACTGTTCTCCCAGTCGTATATCGCGGGGTTCATCGAGCGCTGTCGCGCGGCGGGCGCCAGTGATGCGGACATCGTGGCCACAGCCGTCTCGTTCACCGCGCGCAGCATCGCCGAC
This sequence comes from Gemmatimonas sp., assembly GCA_035638935.1. Taxonomy (GTDB): domain Bacteria; phylum Gemmatimonadota; class Gemmatimonadetes; order Gemmatimonadales; family Gemmatimonadaceae; genus Gemmatimonas. Next base: position 2,597 of record DASQZA010000018.1, read on the forward strand.
CAGTACGCCCGCTTCCTGCCGGAACCAGTCACGGAGATCGTGCTGGCGGGTGGCGGCGCGCAAAACCCTGTCCTCGTGCGCGACATCAGGAGCGAGCTCGCACGCGCGATGCCAGGTGCGCGCGTGTTACGATTCGACGACATGTTCTTCGACAGCGAAGCCAAGGAAGCGGTCGCCTTTGCGCTGCTTGGCTACCTCCATCTCACGCATCGTCCAGGCAACTTGCCCTCTGCGACCGGCGCCCGTGGTCCGCGCCAGCTTGGCGTGTTGACGCCACAGACCGTGCGAGCGTCGCAGCAGCCGCAGCATGCGGGCGTACGCGCATGAGTGAGCAGACGCGCCGCGACCTCGCGGGGCTGCTCATTCCCGTCATCACGTGGGAGACGGGTACGGGCTTCGCTGGCGCGCGCCCGGCCATCGATGCGTCGCTGGGCATCGGTGTGGGCGGCTTTCAGCTCATCGGCGGCGAGCAGGATGCGGTGCGTGTGCTGGCGAAGGAGCTGCAGCTCAAGTCGCGGCATCCGTTGCTGATCGGCGCGGAGCTCGAGCGCGGTGCGGGCCAGCAGTTCGGTGGCGCCACGGGATTGCCGCCGCTCGCGGCCATCGCCGCGACCGGCGACATGGAATCGCTGCGCCGCGCCGCGCGACTGACCGCACGCGAAGCGCGCACGATGGGTGTGAACTGGAATCTTGCCCCGGTGTGCGATCTCTCGTTCACTGCCGACAATCCCACACTCGGCACACGCACGATGGGCGACGATCCGCGACGTGTCGCGCCGATGGTGACGGCGTGGATCGAAGCGTGTCAGGCCGAGGGCGTGCTCGCCTGTGCCAAGCACTTTCCGGGCATGGGTCGCGCGACGCGTGACCCGCATGTGGCGGGGCCGAGCATCGATGTGGCGGCGGATATCCTCAAGGACACGGACATGCATCCGTTCCGCGCGGCGATCAGCGCCGGTGTCGCGAGCATGATGACGTCGCACGCCGCATACCCGTCGCTCGATGGAAGCCGCGCGCCGGCGACGTTGTCGCGTGAGGTGCTGCAGTGGCTCCTGCGCCAGCAGCTCAAGTACGACAATCTGATCACGAGTGACGCGATGACACTCGTGGCCGTGACGGGAGATCGCACGGTCGAGGAAACCGCCGTGCATGCGCTGCGTGCCGGCTGCGACGTGCTGCTCGCGCCTGGTGATCTCCTGACGACACTCGACGCGCTCGAACGCGCACTCGATGATGGCACGCTCGATCCGGAACGCGTACGTCAGAGCGTGCGACGGCGACTCAAGTGGGCGCAGTGGGCGTCACCACCGAACGACTGGCGCCGGCCGAGTGGTGCGGACACCGCGTGGGGCGCACTGCTCGCCGACCGCGTGTTGCGCGTGACGCATGGCCCGTTGCCGGCACTCGGTGCCGTGACCGAAGTCGTGGTGGTAGACGACGATGCAGAGGCCCGTGGCAGCGCACAGGGAGCTGCAGCGCTCGTCGAATCATTGCGCGCGTCGAATCATGATGCGCGTCATGCGGAAGTGCCGTCGCCGGTGAGCGGTGGGCCAGTGGTGATCGCGCTCTTTGCCGACTACCTGCCGTACAAGGAACGTTCGGCGTTGCAGGCCGCGTCGGAGACCGCCGTTCGCACCATCGTCCAGCAGACTACGGCGCTCGGGCGCGGCGTGATCCTCGTATCGTTCGGCGACCCGCGCTTCGGCGACAGTCTGTCGCTCGCGGTGCCGACCATCAGTGCATGGAGCGGCGACCGCGTGATGCAGCAAGCTGCGGCTCGCGCGCTTGTGAGAACGAAGAAGTAGAGAAGGCTGAGTTACGGCGCTGGCTTGAGCAGCAGCGTCTTGGCGATCCAGGTGATGGCGATCAAGGCCAGCGCTGCGAGAATCAGGAATACCGGGGTGACCTGGCGCTTGCGTTCCTGTACCGTGTCGTCGATCGCGTCGAACTTCGCCTGATCCTCGCGCGCGAACTCTTCCTCGAGCGGGTGTGCCTCGAAAATCGGCGTGCCGTACGCCGGCGTCGGGTCGCTGCGGAAGGGGGCCTGCGGGACGCGTTCTTCCGTGGTGTCGTCGGAGAGCGTCCGGGGCAGGGGGAACGTCGTGTAGCCGATGCGGTCGTCGTCGTTCGTCGACTCGAGCGCTTCGCCGTCGAAGCGTGCGGCGATCACCGTGATGTTGTCGGGGCCACCCAGCTCGTTCGCCCGGTCGACGAGGCGATGGCAGATCACGCGCGGGTCGGTCTCGCTGCTGGCAATCTCCGCCATCTCTGTGGCACGCACGAGGCCCGAGAGGCCGTCGCTGCAGATGATCAGCGTGTCGCCGCGGCGGATCTGCTGGTGCGTGAGGTCGATCGTGACATGCGCTTCCGGCCCGAGCGCCTGGAGGATGATGTTGCGACGGTCGCTGACGTCGGCTTCCTCCTGCGTCATCTCCCCGGCTTCCACGAGCCGCTGCATCAGCGACTGGTCCTTCGTGAGTTGCTGGGCCTGACCAGCCCGCACCAGATACGCCCTGCTGTCTCCAACCTGGGCGCAGAAGAGCCGATCACCCAGGAGGCCGGCCAGCGTGGCCGTGGTGCCCATGCCCCGGTGTTCGGGGTGCTCGCGGGAGAAACGGTGGATGCGCGCATTGGCCGTTTCCGTCGCATCCCGCAGCGCCTCCGCGAACTCTTCCTGCGACGACGACGAGCCGGGAATCCATGTCTCGCGCAGCGTGTCCATCACCGCGTCGCCGGCCATGCTGCTGGCCAACTCTCCCGACGCCGCCCCGCCCATGCCGTCGGCAACGAGAAAGAGGAGGCCATGCGGAGGAACCGGCACCTCCAGATGCGCGGTCTCGAAATCGAGCGGCATGCCGGCTTCGAGATTGGCAACGAGAAACGTGTCCTCGTTGTGCTCGCGGGTGTGACCGACATCGGTCAGCGCAAACACCCGGGCAACGACCGGAGTGTTCGGCGAAGGCGATCGGTTGGGAAGCGAAACGGAAGCGGTCACAGCGTCATGTGGCGGGCCGGTGCGATCAGGGCAGGTCTGTCCAATCCCTACGGACGGGCGCGCCGTAGGTTTTGACGTCGTGGTAAAGATGGGCTCCGTTTCACCAGCGGGTCAAATCCCGACCTCACAGGGTAGTCGGCCGCGAGCCGCATCGCGAGCGCCTGCGGCACACCAGCTTCCGGCTTCCCTCCCATTGCCACGGCGGCGACCTTGGAGCGCATGCATCCCTTCCAGTACGTCAGGCACCACGCGGAAGATCTGACTGCGCGCACGTTCCCGGCAACCGCCCTGCTGTGGGCACTGGCTGGGTGCGCAGCGCCGTCCGGCCGCACCGCTGCTGCACCCATCCCCGCGAGCGACTCGGCCCTGAAGGCGAGCCGGCTGGCCCTGCCACCGGTTGCGCCGGTTCGTGGCGCGCCGCTGGCGATTCGGGTACAGTACCCGGGCACCAACCAGGTCATCACGAGCCGTGACTCGAACTTCGTCCTGGGCGCGATCGGGTCGGGTGACGCCACGCTGACGGTGAATGGGTCGGCCGTTCCCGTGGCCGCCAACGGCGCCTTCATCGCATGGCTGCCCAATCCCCCCGTCTCGGCGCCGCAATACGAGATCGTTGCCTCGCGTGGGACGGACGTCGTGCGTCAGACACTTCGCGTGCGCTACCCTGCCGCACGCCTGGCGCTCCCTGCTGGCGGACCGTTGCTGGTCGACAGCCTGTCGCTGCTGCCGGCCGCGCGGACGCGTGCCGCCGCCGATGAATTTCTTCGCGTGAGCGTACGCGCGCCGCTGAACGCGACCGTGTGGGTGCAGACGCCCGACGGTACGCGCCTGTCGATGCCACCGCTCGGCCGCACACCGGTCGCGCAGCCTGCGCCGAGTGCGATGGATGCACCCGTGGACGCATCGATCACATTCGCGACCGATGCACCGGCACGACTGCTCACTGCTCTCACGCGTGTTGTCGTGGCGCGCGGTACGGACACGGTGCGCCTCGCGGTGGCACCGGTGGAGACGCTCGATCCCGCGCGTCGCACGCTCGCGGTGCTCCGCAGCACTGGTACGGTCGGCAGCGACACCGACCGCGTCGTGAATGCGCGCACCATTCCCGATGGCACCTACAAGTGGCTGCTCTTTCCGGGCACCATCCTCGAGGTCACCGGGCGGCAGGGTGGTTTTACGCGCGTGAAGCTCGACGAGACGCTCGAGGTGTGGGTCGACAGCAATGATCTCGCGCCGATCGCGGACGGCAGTGCGCGGCCGCGGCGCGTCACCGGTGGGTTTCGCGTGTTGCCAGCCGCCGGGTGGGTCGACGTGGTGATCGGCACCGGGGAGCGACCGGCATTTCTCGTGGAGCCCGACGGCCGCACGATCGTGCTCACGCTGTATGGCACGCAGGTGAACCCGGAGATTTCGCCGATCATTGGCAACGACACACTGATTCGTCGCATCAGCTGGGACCAGGTTACGAGCGACCGCGCGCGAGTCACGCTCACCTTGTCGCAGCCCGTGTTCGGCTGGCTCACGATCTGGGATGAGGCTCGTCGCGCACTCGTGCTGCGTGTTCGTCGCGCACCGACGATTGCCGACCCCGCGAACCCGTTACGTGGGCTCACGATTGCGGTCGACCCGGGACATCCGCCGGCGGGTGCGACCGGACCAACGGGCCTGTACGAGGGAGACGCCGTGCTGCCGGTCGGGCTGTTGCTCGCCGACCTGCTGCGCGCACGCGGCGCCAACGTCGTGCTCACGCGCACCACGCGCGACCCGCTTGGCCTCACGGAGCGTGGCGTCGCATCACGGCGCGCGGATGCGCATGCCTTTGTGAGCATTCATCTCAATGCGCTGCCGGACGGCGTGAACCCGTTCACGAGCAACGGCACGAGCACGCTGTTCTTTCACCAGCACAGCGAACCGTTGGCGCGTCCCGTGCAACGTGAGCTCATGCAGCGACTCGGCCTGCGCGACCTGGGCGTGCACTATCAGAACCTCGCGGTCGCGCGTCCGAGCTGGTATCCCGCCGTGCTTGCGGAGGGCGCATTCCTCATGATGCCGGAACAGGAAGCCGCAATGCGCACGCCACTGTACCAACGTCGATACGCCGACGGGCTGCTGGCTGGCCTCGAAGCCTACTTCCGCGGGTTGGCAAAGCAGTGAAGCATGTCGTGAAGCATGTCGTGAAGTGCGTCGTGCATCTGGTCGTGAAGCGTGCCGTGAATGCGTTGGCGTTGGTGGTGGCATGCTTCGCGATCTGCGTGACATTGCTGTTCCCAGCGCCCGCAACTGCGCAGACGGACCCACGCGGTCGGCTGCGCACGATCACGACGAAACATTTCTACGTGCATTTCCGGGCCGAGCACGAGGCGCTTGCGCGGAGTGCGGCGGCGTATTCGGAAGCAGCGTACGCTGCATTGTCGGCGGAGCTCACTGCACCTCGCGGGCGCATCGAGCTGGCGATCACCGACAACCTCGACGGATCGAACGGGTACGCCACGACCTTTCCGACCAACCGCGTGGTGATCTACGCGGTGCCGCCGGTGACGGTGCAGGAGCTTCGCTTCACGGATGACTGGCTGCGTCTCGTGATCACGCACGAGCTCGCGCACATCTTCCATCTCGATCGCGCGCGCGGAATCTGGGCAGTTGGGCACGCGGTGCTGGGCCGGCATCCGCTGCTCTTCCCGAATGCATTCACGCCGAGCTGGGTGAAGGAGGGGCTCGCGGTCTACTACGAGACGAAGCTCACCGGCAGCGGGCGCAATGCGGGCACGGAGTTTCCGCTCGTGGTGCGAGCTGCCGCGAGAGACAGCGCGATTCCACCGATGTCGCGCTGGAGCCTCGCGACCACACGTTTCCCGTTGGGGCAGACGGCGTATGCGTGGGGCACGCAGCTCATGACGCGCGCGGCTGAAGGCGCCGGCGCAAGAAGCGGAGGCAACGCTGCAGACGGTGCGAACCGCAGCAAGCAGTACGGCATGCGCGAGTTCGTCGACCGCACGGCCGCGTTCCCGATTCCATACTTGCTGAACGCGCGCGCGAAGGCAGGGTTCGGCACGAGCTTCAGCGACCTCTTTGCAGGCTATCGCGATTCGTTGTTGACGGCCGTGGCGGTACTCGATCGCAGTGGTGATGCGCGCTGGCGTACGGTGAGCCAGGACGGGTGGTTCGCCGATGCACCGCGATGGAAGTCGAACGACACGATCATGTGGGCGGCCAGCAACGGTCGCGAGGTGACGGGGTTGTACGAAGCAGGAATCGGTGGAGAGCCGCAACGAGTCGCGCGCCGCAACGGTACCGACGTCAACGTGCCCAGAGGTGGCGACAGCACGGTGTTCGCGCAGCCGGATTTCACCGATCTCTATTCGTTGCGCTACGACCTGTACGAGGGTCATGGCCGCGACGAGCGGGCGATCACGAGCGGTGCGCGTCTCACGCAACCGGATGTGCGCCGCGATGGGCTGGTGGTCGCAGTACAGCTGGAGGGCGGGGGATCGCGGCTCGTAAGCGTGACGCGCGATGGGCAGGTCACGCCAATCACGCAGGTCGCTCCGACGGCGCAGGCTGCGGATGCAGCCCCGCGAAGCTTGTGGGCCGAGCCACGCTGGTCACCCGATGGTCGGTTCATCGCGGCAACGGAACTGCTGCCGAGTGGTGAGCAGCGCATCGTGGTGCTCGACAGCGCTGGTGCAATCGTTCGTGTGGTTGCGGGAATGCGCGCAGTATTCGCGGCGCCTGCATTCACGCCGGATGGGCGCCGGTTGGTGTGGACGAGCGATCGTAGCGGCCGCATGCAGCTCGAGACCGCGTCGATCGATCTCGCGGCGATGTCACGCGTCACTCCGGACACGCTCGGATGGCGTACGGAGCGCGAGACCGTTCGCGCGGCCAGCAACGTCACCACCGGGGTGTACCAGCCGAGCATTTCCCCGGATGGCCGGCAGGTCGCGGCGCTGGTGTATCGTGTCGACGGCTTTCACGTCGCGGTGGCACCGCTGGATACCACGGGTCCGATCGCACGCGGCGGATGGTACGCGACCGCGCAGGAGAACGATGCACGCGCCGGCAGCCGCGCCGCGCAACAGACCGCAGCCGTGGCCGACGTCGCCGCTGCACGCACAGGTGGATACCGCTGGACACGACAGCTGTTGCCGCGCTATTGGTCACCAGAGCTTGGCATTGGACGTGATGACGCCACGACGATCGGCGCGTCCAGCGGCTCCTCCGACATCCTCGGCCGGCACGAATGGTTCGCGCGCGCGCTCTACAATCCGCGACTCGAAGAGACGGACGGTTCGGTCTTCTACCGCTATCGCGGGTTCGGCCAGCCGATCCTCGATGTCGCGCTGTCGCAGGAGTGGGATGCCACCTTTCGCGTCGCGGCACCGGCCGGCGGAACGCTCGGCGATGTGGCGCGCCGGCGCCGTTTCCTGAGCATCGGCACCGGATTCTCGCGCCCGCGCGTACGCGTGTCGTACAACGGCAGCCTCGGCGCACAGTATGAATGGCGCGACTTCGCAGCCGCCGCCGACTCGATACTTGGCCCGGCAAATTCAGTGTTACGCACGGGCGCACGCTACCCGTCGCTGCTCGCAAGCGGCGGTGTATCGACGGTGCGCCGGGGCGGCCGCGGCATCGCTTTCGAAGAAGGGTTCACGCTCTCAGGCAACACGGTGTACCGCTGGCGACAGGACGTTCCACGTACCGGCTCGTGGCGAACGGTGGGCACGGGACGCGGGTACCTGCCACTCGACCTGCCTGGCTTCGCGCGACATGTACTGTCCGCACGCATCACGGCGGGCATCGCGGATGAGCGCACCGCGACGGAATTCTCGATCGGTGGTGTGAGCGGGCTCGCCACCGACGTGATCCCGGGCGTCACGGTGGGCGACCCGGCCCGCTCGTTTCCTGTGCGCGGCGTCGAACCGGATGCACAACGCGGCATTCGCGCAGTGGGCGGTACGGTGGAGTATCGCGTACCACTGCGCATGTTCAGCGACCTGCCGAGCCCGTTTACGCTCTACACGGACCGCATCGCGCTGACGCTGTTCTCGGATGCAGCACGCGCGACATGCCCGGCGGCGCTCGCAGCAACCAACTCACCGGTGTGCGAACGCCCGGGAGTCCGCGACGGCATCATCGCATCGGCGGGCGGTGAACTGTCGGTAGATGTCGCCATTCAGTACGACGTCCCGCTGCGACTACGCATAGGTGCGGGCATACCGATGGCGGCACCACCGGGCATCAGCACCAAGGGGCGGTTTTATCTCACGCTAGGGTCGCTGTTTTAGCACGTCGAGACTGGAACAGCGAACGGCAACCGCGAAAAGCAACCGCGGTTCACGCGGAGGTCGCGGAGGGCCGCGGAGCAACGCGGAGGCTCGTCATGCCGCAAGCCCGCTGCGGTTCACTCTTCATGAATGTTGGTCCCGTCGCCGGCCACGGAACCACCACTTATCAAAAGTCGCTACAAGGATTCAGCGGTATCGAGCCTCCGCGTATCTCCGCGGTTCTCCGCGACCTCCGCGTGAACCGCGGTTGCTGTTGCCGTTGTCGTTCACAAACCCTTCTCGAGACGTCGCACCTCTGCCGCGGCCTCGGCGTTCCCCTGCTCGGCCGCTTTCCTGAACCACTGCAGCGCCTTCTCCGGTGACTTCGCCACGCCTTTGCCGTCGCGGTACCACTTGGCGATCGTGAGCGTCGACTCGACGTCGCCGAGTGATGCGGCGCGTTCGAAGGCGACGGCAGCATCTGCGTCGCTGCGCGCGCCGCCGGCGCCGCGTTCCAGCATCTTGGCGAGACGGCGAGCCGCCATCGAGTTGCCTGCGTCCGCCGACTTGCGATACCAGTCGCGCGCCGCGCGCTCTTCCTTGGCCGTGCCTTCCCCTTTCTCCAGTGCAACCGCGTACTCCAGTTGCGCCGATGCGTCGCCGCGTTCGGCAGCCGTCTTGAACCACCGAACCGATCCGCCCGCGTCCTTGCGCGTGTCGCGGCCGTCGCGCATCGCGTAGGCCAGTGCCGTCTGTGCTTCGAGATCGCCACCTTCAGCGGCCTTCGTATACCAGTTCATCGCCATCGTGCCGTTGCGTGCCGTGCCAAGGCCGCGCGAAAACATGCGCGCGAGGGCCGTGGCGGCCGTCGCTTCGCCGGCGTTCGCCTCTGCGGCGCACAAGTCGAGTGCATTTGCCCACTGCTCCTGTCGCACCGCAGCTCGGCACGTGTTTGCACCACCCGACTGCGTCGGTGTGCCGCCGCCCGTTGCAGCCGTCGCGACGAGCGTCGGTGCGAATCGCACTTCACGCCCGGCACCGACCGCGACGCGCTGTGTGAATGGTTCGAAGCCGTTTGCCGCGACCGCAATGGTGTAGGTGCCCGCGGGAACGCGAAGCGTGCGACCCCGCACTGCGCGTCCGTTCAGCGTTACCCGTGCATCGGCGGGGATGGTGCCGATACGCACCGTACCGGAGTCGACGCCCGCGACAGAAGGCGCGCCCTCGGTGGGCGTGGGCGTTGTCGCGACCGGCATCGCGGCTGCACTGTCTACCGGTGCGCCTACTGGTGGTGGTGCGACCGCAACTGCCGCATTCGTATCCAAGACCGCCGGCGCGACCGCAGTCTCGGCGCCACCGCGACCTCGCGTCGCGAAGTAGCCGACCCCTGCGAGGATCACCACTGCAGCCGCGATCATCGGCACACGCGATTTGCGCGGTGCGCCGTCGCCGGGTGCACTGTCGGCGACTGCATCGATCGGTCCGCTGCCCGTGGGCGCGACCGCCTTGGTGGACGCGGAGATCGCGGGAGATGCACCACTCGTTGCCGCACCGCCGCTCTTTGCAGCGCCATGCGCGCCCGCGACCGGCGAGAAGCTGCCGGACATCGCTGCCTTCGCCGAACCGAGGATGCTTCCGAACTTCGACGTCGGACGCGATGGGTACGGTTGTATCGGCGTGCGAAACGCCTGCGTCTGCCGCACCACGTATTCCGCCGTCACGCCGTCGCTCTTTTCTGCGCGTCGCATGCGCAATGCGACAATCGCCTTTGACGGGATGTCGCGTGCGAAGTACACCGTTCCGCCGTGTCCTTCGCTGAGCATGCGTCCGAGAATCTCGTAACGCCCGACCGTCGCGAGCGCGAGCGCGTTGAGGAGTTGCGCCGCTTCCGGTGAGCCTTCCGCGTCCATCCCGCCGGAGAGATCGGTGTTGCAGTTCGGGCAGAACCGGTCGAGTGCCGTGAGCGCGCTGTTGCACTCCGGGCACGTGCTGTTTCCGACCGAGACCGACTCGCCGAGCGTGCGGCGCACTTCGACGGTGTACTCGTCGTCGTCCGGGCGCTCCCGTCGTGCCGTCATTCCCACGAGCGAGCCCGAGCCGAGCTCACGCGCCAGGTATAGGGGCAAGCCGGCTTCGTCAGTGCCGAGGGGACCCAGAAGATCGTAGCTGCCAGCGACCGCATCGCGTACCCGCTGTGTCAGGTCAGTGGACGGGTCTGCCATGTGCGGTCGGGACGGTGGGGAAAGGGCGGGACGCAATGCACGAGTTCATGGTGCAGCGCTGGCGGGATTTTCGGAAGAAGCTGATCGTTCGGCATCACCACATGCCCGTTCCTCTTCCCGTGAAGGTTACATCATGACCGTCTGGATTCATGAATCGGCCGTCGTGTTGGGCGACGTGACATTCGGCGCCGATGTTTCAGTGTGGCCGTTGGTCGTGATCCGCGGTGATGTCGAGCGAATCCTGATCGGCGATCGGACCAACATTCAGGACGGAGCGGTGATCCACTGCGACCCGGGCGTGCCGACGATCATCGGCAACGACTGCGTGATCGGGCACCGGGCAATCGTGCATGGCAGCCGGCTGGAGGACGGGGTGTTGATCGGTATGGGTGCCATTCTATTGAATGGCACACATGTCGGTGCCGGGTCGATCATCGGAGCGGGGGCCGTGTGCACCGAGCGGATGATGATTCCCCCCGGCTCGCTGGTGGTTGGCATTCCCGCGAAGGTCGTGCGAGCGCTCTCTTCAGAAGCAAGCGCGAAGACGATTGCGAATGCGCGGCGGTATGCAGACTTGAAGGAAAAGTACAAAAGGGGAGATGTAGCGAGGCAGAGAAGCAGGGAAGCGGAGCGGTGAACGTGAAGCGAATCAGTGCAATGTAGTGGTCGCAGTCTGCCTCTTCGTGTATGCGGGCAAATGCGTTTCCAGCTCGCGATTCCAGGCAAGCAATGCATCTCTGTAGTGAAACGTTGTGACAATCACAGCGTGGCCCTGTCGGGACAGTGCGCGCATGGTGCACCGACGTGACGGGAACCGGAAATTGCAAGCGATTGTTCTATATGACGTTACAGGAAACGTTCGGAAGAGTTTGCGCTGTCGGGTTCCCTGACGCGTCGACTCAACGGTATTGCGTGAGACCAACGACATCACAGGGATGTCACAAGTGTATAAAGGCAGCCTCGTCGCAGGTACGTGATCTGCAACGAGCAAAGCCTTAGACAGCAACACGTTGCGAGACCGCTTGCGCGGCTTCACGAATAGGGTACTCTTCCCGCCCGCGAGCGACCCACATCGCCGTTGGCAGAGCCCGCTATTCCCGCCACAGCCGGCGTGTCTCGCCCCACCACACAGTGCAGGAGCATCACCGAATGCCTTTTTCCGCGACGCCTCCGGAAGGCCCAGTTACGCTGTCCAACAATGCGCGCACCGTTCTCGAGAAGCGCTATCTCGTGAAGGACAAGACGGGCAAACCCGTCGAGAAGCCGGAGGACATGTTCTGGCGTGTCGCGACGGTGGTGGCCGAGGCGGACCGGCGGTACGGGGCGAGTGATGGCGGCGTGCAGGCGCTGGCCGAGGAGTTCTACTTCCTGATGACGCAGCGTCGGTTCGAGCCGAACTCGCCGACGCTCATGAACGCCGGCCGTCCGCTCGGACAGCTCTCGGCGTGCTTCGTGTTGCCGGTGGGTGATGCGCTGTCGAACGGGCAGGACGGCATCTATGACACGCTGCGCAGCATGGCGCTGATTCATCAGAGTGGCGGCGGCACCGGTTTCAGCTTCTCGCGCGTACGCAGCAAGGGCAGCATGGTGCGAAGCACGACCGGTGTTGCGTCGGGCCCGATCAGCTTCATGCAGCTGTACGACGCGAGCACCGATGCGGTGAAGCAGGGTGGCACGCGTCGCGGCGCGAACATGGGCATCCTGCGCGTCGATCATCCTGACGTGATGGACTTCATCGCGTGCAAGGAAGACCTCACGAAGATCACCAACTTCAACATCTCCGTCGGCATCACGACGAAGTTCATGGACGCGGTGAAGGCCGACGGCGAGTACGATCTCATCGATCCGGTGTCGAAGGCCGTGACGGGCACGATGAAGGCGCGCGAAGTGTGGGACAAGATGATCCTGGGCGCGTGGCGCACGGGTGAGCCGGGCGTGTTTTTCATCGACGAAGCGAACCGCTACAACCCGGTGCCGCATCTCGGTGAGTACGAGGCCACGAACCCGTGCGGCGAGCAGCCGTTGCTGCCGTATGACGTGTGCAACCTGGGCTCCGTGAACTGCGGGCAGTACGTCAGCGCCGAAGGCGTGATGGACTGGGAGCGTTTCCGTTCCGACATCGCGCTCAGCACGCACTTCCTCGACAACATCATCGACGTCAACAAGTACCCGTTGCCGGAGATCGATGCGCTGTCCAAGCGCATCCGCCGCATCGGCCTGGGCGTGATGGGTTTCGCGGACATGCTCGTGCGCATGGGCATCCCGTACGACAGCCCGGAAGGCGTGGCGATGGGCCGCAAGGTCATGGAGTTCGTCGATACCGAAGGCAAGAAGGAGAGCGAGCGGCTGGCGAAGGAGCGTGGCGCGTTCCCGGAGTGGGCACGCAGCATCTTCGGCCCCGACGAGACGTGCGCGCGTGATGCGGAAGGCAAGCGCATTCGCCCCATGCAGCTCCTCCGCAACTGCAACGTCACGACCGTCGCACCGACCGGCACCATCAGCATCATTGCCGGTTGCAGCAGTGGGCTCGAGCCGTTGTTCGCGGTGGCGTTCATGCGCAACCAGGCCGGCGTGATGATGCCGGATGTCAATGAAGACTTCACCGCGATCGCGAAGACGGAAGGCTGGTACAGCGAGGAGCTCATGGAGCGCATCGCCAAGACCGGTCACGTGAAGCATGAGGAAGTGCCGGCCAAGTGGCAGGCGGTGTTCAACACGGCGAACAACATCTCGCCGGAGTATCACATCCGGATGCAGGCTGCTTTCCAGGATTTCTGCGACAGCGCCATCAGCAAGACGACCAATTTCGGTTTCGCCGCGACGAAGGACGACGTGCGCGCGATCTACGAGATGGCGTACGAGATGAAGTGCAAGGGTGTCACGGTGTACCGCGACGGTTCACGTGACAACCAGGTGCTGAGCACCGGCGCCACGAGCGACGCGGCGGCGAAGCGTGACGATGCGAAGGCCGCAGTCACCGGTGGCGAAGGTGCAACGAAGGGCGCGAGCGCGGAGCCCGCGCTCAAGCGCGAGATCGGCGAGCTGCAGGGCACGTTGGCGGAGCTCCGCGACGAACTCGCTCGCACGCAGCGGGCGCTGTTCAGTGCTGAAGCGGAGAACGGTACGCGCCGCGCGAAGCGGAGCCGCCCGGAGACGTTGCGCGGCACGACGTACCGCAAGGAGACGCCGCTCGGTGTGATGTTCGTGAACATCACGGAAGACGAGAAGGGCCAGCCGTTCGAGCTGTTTTTGAACCTCGGCAAGGCGGGTGGTAGCGCGATGGCGGATGCGGAGGCGATCGGACGTCTCGTGTCGTTGGCGCTGCGCAGTGGCATTCCGCTGATGGAGATTCATCGTCAGCTGCGCGGGATCTCGTCGGATCGCGCGGTGGGCTTGGGGCCCAACAAGGTGCTGTCGATGCCGGACGCGGTGGGTATCGCGCTTGAGCAGTGGTGGAGAGAGAAGCAGGGCGTGCAGCAGGACTTGCTCGGTGGGAGTGCTGCGCCGCAGGGTGTGGTGAGTCCGGTGAATTCGTTGACGCCGCCGGTGCCGGTGAGTGTGCAGCAGCCGGCGACGGGTGGGGCTGAGGCGGAGTTCTTGAGCACTGGTGGCGGGGAAGTGTTCATGGGGACTTGCCCGGATTGCGGGTCACAGTTGGAGTTTGCCGAGGGCTGTGTCAAATGCCACGTCTGCGGGTTCAGCGAGTGCGGGTGATCGCACGCGCAGACTGATGCTGAATCGAAGGGCGGCGCCTAGTCGAGGCGCCGCCCTTTGGCGTACGTGGCTTGATGCTGCGAGCGTCTCCGCATCACGGTGGATACAACCAGAACGGCTGAGTCCCGCGCTGAAACACGGCTGCCTCGCCGGACCACGCGCGCAGCAACGTGTCGAGACGCGCACGCGATTGCCGTGCGGTGCCGGGCGCAGCAACCACCTCGCGCAACGCTCGGCTCCCCGCGAGTTCCTCGAGTCCGCGCGCCTGATATCGCATGCGCGTCGGATGCCGGCGGTGCACCACACGCAGCAGGTGCGCACCAACCGTCACCGGATCGATCAAGTCGCGGTCGGTCACGACGACATCGATCATCGGAATCGTGCTCCCGCCGAACTTCTCTCCCCCACGTACCGCGCGCCGCGTCGACGCAAAGCGCACGCCGGGTAGCTCCAGTGCATTCAGATCACGCGCCGCATTCGCCGCATCGACAAGCCAGCTCGCACCGATGGTCCGCAGCGGCATCACGGTCCCGCGCCCCTCGCTCACATTGGTCGCCTCGAAGAACACGAGGCCGGGATATAGCAACGCCGTCTCCACATCGCGTATGTTCGGCGACGGCGCGATCCACGGAATGCCTGTCTCGTCATACCAGTGGCTGCGCCTGTACCCACGCATCGGCACGACTCCCACATCAGCCTTCACGTGGCCAGCACCGACAAGCCAACGTGCCAGCTCGCCCGGCGTCAGCCCGTACTGAATCGGCACCGGAAACAGCCCGGTAATCGTGCGATACCGCGGCTCGATAAGACCACCGCCGACGCGGTCAGCGCGGATCGGGTTCGGGCGGTCGAGCACGAGCACCGGTTTCCCCGCCTGGCCCGCCGATCGCATCGCGAGCGCCATCGTCCACACGAAGGTGTAGGCGCGTGCACCGACATCCTGCACGTCGTACAGCAGCACGTCGACGTCACGCAGCATGGCCGCAGTCGGCGCTTGCCGCTCACCGTATAGTGAGACGACCGGAACGCCGCTCGCACTGTCGCGCCCGGAGCGGATCACGGCACCACCACGCGCGGTGCCCGTGAGCCCATGCTCCGGCGCGAAGAGCGCGACGACCTCCACGCCCGGCGTCGCGACGAGCAGGTCCACGGTGCGGCGTGCACAACGGTCAACACCTGTGTGATTGGTGAGCAGCGCGACGCGCTTTCCGCGCACGAGATGCACGGAGTCGAGGAGGAGCGTCTCGATGCCGGGGAGCACGGCGCCGGGACGAGTGCATGGGGCAGGGCTCTGCACAGCGCGCGGCACGCTGTCGATGCGACCGGCGTGGGCCACGGACGACATCGCGAGCGCGGCGGCCGCAATAGCTGGTCGGAAGGGCATGACGGACTTTAAGCAGGTCGGACACCGGATGCGCCCTGCGCGGAGACGCGGCGCGCCTTCCACCACACGCGCCCGAGTCCCATCGCTCCCAGTAGAAAGACTCCCGTGACGGTCAACCGCACGTTCGCGAGCAGCAGGGCGCGTCGGGCTGTGTCGGCCGCACGCCGTGCGGCCTCGATCTCAGGGTAGGGGGCACGGAGTGCCGCGGCCCGAGCGGCTGCAAGCGCGGCCAGGCTGTCCCAATAGCGCGCGGGGTTGGTCACGGAGTACTCGAGCCAGATCTGGGTGGCGCGACTCCGGTACATGAGCTCCGCGCTCTCGAGCCGATACTGTGTATACTCGGCTTCGGCATGCGCGAGCGTGTCGCGCGCGAACGCGTAGGCCCGCCGTCGAGTCGTTGCGTCGCGTGGGAGCGATACGGCGGCCATCGCGAGTACGCCCGCGAAGAGCA
>DASQZA010000019.1:0-7289 GCA_035638935.1 Gemmatimonas sp.
CGACCTCGCTCGGCGTGAACTGTGCGTCGTGGCGGCATGCGCAATCGCTCGGCAGGACCGGCAGCTGCACTCGCATTTTCACGGGGCGCTCCATGCTGGTGCGAGCCGTGAGAGCGTGAACGCTACTCTCGATGCGATCGATGATCTGATTTCCGATGACGACATGCGTCGGTACCGCGGCCTCTGGGCACGCGTGCAAGGCAAGTAACCCCAGTCGACTCCGTTCGCAGTTCGCGCGATGTCTCGTCTCAATTCTCCAGCACCAAAACCCACGTCATGTTCGTCGATCGCGTCGTAGTCAAAATCGAAGCGGGTACCGGTGGGTCAGGCCAGACCTCGTTCCGCCGAGAAAAGTTCTATCCGATGGGCGGGCCGGACGGCGGTGACGGTGGTCGCGGCGGCGACGTCTTCGTGCGCGCCGATCGCAACCTCATCACGCTGCTCGACTACACCTATCGCGACCTCTGGCGCGCGGATCGCGGCCAGCACGGGCAGGGCAACAACATGACGGGACGGTCGGGCGAGGACATCATCTTGCCTGTACCGCCCGGAACCGTGGTTCGCGACGCCGAGACGAATGAGCTGCTGGGTGAGGTATTGGACGACAGCGACACAATCCTCGTCGCGAAGGGCGGTCGTGGCGGCAAGGGCAACGCGTTCTTCGCCACCGCGACGCACCAGTCGCCGCGCGAATGGCAGCCGGGCGAAGAAGGGCAGGTGCGGCAGCTCGAACTCGAGCTCAAGATGATCGCCGATGTAGGGCTCGTCGGACAACCCAATGCGGGCAAGAGCACGTTGCTGTCGGTGATCTCCGCCGCGCGGCCGAAGATCGCGGCGTACCCGTTCACGACACTGTCGCCGAACCTTGGCGTCGTACCGCTGAGCGACCACCGTTCGTTCGTGGTGGCCGATATTCCGGGCATCATCGAGGGGGCGCACGAAGGGAAAGGGCTCGGGCTGCAGTTCCTTCGCCACATCGAGCGCACGCGCATTCTCGCGTTCGTGCTCCCGATCGACGCCGAAGACTGGCAAGTCGAACTGGACGCGCTGCGCCATGAGATCGCGGAGTACTCGGCGGAACTCGCGGCCAAACCGTATTGCGTCGTATTCAGCAAGCTCGATCTGTTGGGTGAGCACTACGTGCCCGAGATCGATGCGCCCGGCGCATTCGGGCGTTTCGCCATCAGCGCCCCGGGGCGGATGGGACTCGACACACTCCTTGACGCATGGTGGAAGCAGCTGCTCGAACTTCGCGCGGCAGCGATCACGCTCGAAGAGGGCGCAAATCAGTTCCTTCCCTGAGTCCGTGAGTGTGGACGGCGTGCACGGCGGTACCAACCACGACTCCGGTCGTGACGCACTCGCCATACGGTACGACGACGCCGACTACCCGGCGCGACTGCGCGAACTGCATGACGCGCCAGCCGTCATTCATGTGCGCGGAACGCTGTATACAGCACATGCACCGGCGGTCGCGATCGTTGGTGCGCGCAACGCCACTGGTTACGGAATACGCGTGGCCAAAGCACTCGCCACCGCATGTGCCCGCGCCGGCGTCGCCGTCATCAGCGGGCTGGCGCGCGGAATCGACGGGGCCAGCCACGAGGCGGCACTGGCAGCTGGCGGACGCACTGTTGCGGTGCTGGGCACCGGGCTCGATGTGGTGTACCCGCGCGCGCATGCACGACTGCAGGCGGATGTTGCCGCACATGGACTGCTGCTGTCCGAGCTTTCCGCAACGTCCTCAGGACATCAGGGCTCGTTTCCGCGGCGCAACCGCATCATCGCCGCACTCGCCGACATCACGGTCGTCGTCGAAGCGGGCGAGCGTAGCGGATCCCTGATCACGGCGGATTACGCGCTCGAACTGCATCGCACCGTTGCCTGTGTGCCGAACGCCATCGACGTGTCTGGCGCGGTTGGCAGCAACGCGCTCCTGAAGCGCGGAGCCGAGCCGATTCTGCACCCTGACGACGTGCTGTCGCTGCTCAAGCTCACGGCGACTCCGACGCCTGGTCCATTGCTCGATGGTGACGCGGCGTCCTGTTGGGACGCACTGCAGAAAGGCGCGCGTGACTCCGCCGCAATCTCGCGGATCAGCGGCCTATCGGCGCGCGCTTCCGCTTCCGCGCTGGCCGCACTGGAAATCGAGGGGCTCGTCAGCATCGACCTCGTGGGTACCGTGACGCCGAGCATCGCTGCATTCACCGCGTCCCGGCGCGCGCTGCATGCTTGACGTCGCAGCTGCGGCGTACCGCCACCTGTATGTGCACGTGCCCTTCTGTGCGCGACGATGCAGCTACTGCGATTTCTCGATCGCGGTTCGCCGCGACGTTCCGGTCGCCGAGTACGTGACCTCAGTCGGTGCGGAACTCGCGATCCGCGGGCTGCGGCATTCACGGCCTACGCTCGACACGCTCTACCTCGGGGGCGGCACTCCATCACGGCTCGGGTCCGACGGTATCGGCGCGCTGCTGGATACCATCCGCGAGGTCGCGGACCTCGCGCCCGGCGCGGAAGTGACCATGGAGGCAAACCCGGAGGACATCACCGTCGACACGGTACGCCGCTGGAAAGGGCACGGTGTCACGAGGTTGTCGATCGGCGTCCAGAGTTTCGATGACCGTGTACTCCAGTGGATGCACCGCGTGCACGATGGCGCAGCCGCCGAAACAGCGGTACATGCCGCGCGAGACGGCGGAATCGAGGAGTTTTCGCTCGACTTGATCTTTGCACTGCCGCAGGGCATCGAGCGTAACTGGGAGCAGGATGTTGGTCGGGCGCTCGCGCTCGCGCCCGGCCATGTCTCGCTCTACGGGCTGACCATCGAGGACGGGACGCCACTTGGGCGCTGGCGTGAGCGGGGTGATGTCACCGAGTCGCCGGAAGAACGCTACGAGGTGGAGTTCCTGCACGCGCATCGTGTGCTGTCGGACGCGGGTTTCGAACACTACGAGGTGTCCAACTTCGCCCAGCCGGGATGTCGCGCCCGACATAACTCTGCGTACTGGACCGGCGCACCCTATCTGGGTGTCGGCCCGTCTGCGCATGGCTTCGACGGGATCTCGCGCGCATGGAACCTGAAGCACTATGCAGAGTGGGTTCGTGCGCTCGACCGTGGAGTGCTGCCCGTTGGCGGACACGAAAGGCTGACCGACGAGAACCGCGCCGCCGAAACCGTGTATCTGGGATTGCGCACCAGCGACGGGCTGGATGTGACGACCTCAGAGGTCGCGGTGCTTCAGTCGTGGATCCGCGCCGGGTGGCTCGTCGAGCAGAAAACGATGAGCCACCAGCGCGTTCTGTGCACCGCGGAAGGCTGGTTGCGACTCGATGCGCTCGCCGCCGACTTGACAGCACGCCGAAGTCATTCATAGCGTTACACTTATGGCTCATCCAGGAGAGCTCTCGGACCGCGAGCGGCAGGTGTTGGAAGCGGTCATTCATAGTTATGTCGCGACGGCTGAGCCAGCCGGCTCGCGCACGTTGTCGCGTCGGTTCGGGCTCGGCATTTCGCCGGCCACCATTCGCAATACGATGAGTGATCTTGAAGAGAAGGGATATCTCTTTCATCCGCACACCTCTTCCGGACGCGTTCCCACAGACAAGGCATACCGCACCTATGTCGATTCGCTGATGCGCGTCGATCCGGTCACGCACCAGGACCGGCGCGTGCTGGCCGAGGAGATCCGCGGCGATTCGTCGGCGATCGAAACGATCCTGCGCCGGGCTGCCCAGTCGCTTGGCGTGCTGACGCAGGAACTGGGCGTCGCACTTGGCCCCCGCCTGGATCGCGCTACGCTGCGCCAGATAGAGCTCGTGCGCATGTCGTCCGAACGCATCCTGATGGTGCTGGGCCTCACCGGAGGCGCGGTACGCACCGTATTCGTCGAGGTGCCAGGCGTGATCGCCGACGCGGCGTTGGTCGAGGTCACCATCGTGCTGAACGAACGGCTGGCCGGATTGACGCTCGACCAGGTGAGTTCGACGCTCGCATCGCGACTGCGCGACGTGCAGGCGACGCCCAACAGTGCAGAACTGCTCAATATCTTCGTCCAGGAAGGTGAGCAGGTTTTCGGGCGGGCTGTGGAGCCACTCGAGACCGTGGTCATCGGCCAAGCCTCGCTGCTCGCAGACCAGCCGGAGTTTGCCACGGGCGAGCGCATGCGCCAGCTGATTCAACTCACCGAAACGCGGCAGCAGCTCGCGACCATGCTCGGCGCGCGTCCCGGTGCGAACGGCGTGTCGATCACGATCGGCAACGAACATGGGGATCCGCGCCTCGAGCCATTCACCGTCGTGACGGCAGAGTATTCGGCCGGCTCCTTGAGTGGAGTGATCGGCGTGATCGGACCCACCCGCATGCCCTACGACAAGGTCATCGCGCTGGTCGGCCACACTTCCCGGCTGGTGTCGGACCTGTTGTGCTGACCGCAGGGTTCCGTGCCCTGCTAAATTGTGTCAGGCGGATCCCGCGCCGTACTTGCAGTAGCGCGGCGCCATGGCGCCGCGCTCGGGCGCATCGCTTTGGCGCAGCGCGCGTCGCACTTTCTCCTGAACTCTTTCATGGCTGATTACTACGCAGTGCTCGGTGTCGAGCGCGACGCTGCTGATGACGACATCAAGAAGGCCTATCGCCGACTGGCGATGCAGTGGCATCCCGACAAGAACAACGGCGCGAAGGAAGCCGAGGAAAAGTTCAAGACGATCTCCGAGGCGTACGACGTCCTGCGCGACCCGCAGAAGCGCGCAGCGTTCGACCGCTACGGTGAGGCGGGCCTGCGTGGAGGCGCGCAGCAGCAGTACCAGCACGTCGACCTGAGCGAAGCCCTGAACATCTTCATGCGCGACTTCGGCGGCTTCGGCGACCTGTTCAACGCCGGCGGTCGTCGGCAGCAGGGACCGCGTGCCGGTTCGGACATCAAGCTGCCGCTTCCGTTGACGCTCACGGAAGTCGCGATGGGCGTCGAGAAGACCGTGGTGCTCAAGGTCCTGGAGTCCTGCGACAAGTGCGAAGGTTCGGGCGCGGAGCCCGGAACGAAACCGCAGACGTGCACCACGTGCCAAGGGGCCGGCGAGGTACGCCGGGCACAGCGCTCCTTCTTCGGCCAGTTCGTCTCGGTGGCGCCGTGTCCGACGTGCGCCGGGGAGGGCGTCGTGGTGTCCGCGCCTTGCAAGAAGTGCCGTGGCGAAGGACGGGTGCGTGCCGAGCGCACGCTCAAGATCACGGTGCCGGCCGGCGTGGCGACCGGCCAGTACATGACGCTTCGCGGCGCCGGCAATGTTGGCCCGCGTGGCGGTCCGAAGGGGGACGTACTGGTCGTGTTCGAGGTGGAGGACGACGAGCGCTTCGACCGCGATGGTGAAGACCTGTACTGCGAAGCGCTGGTGACGTACCCTCAACTCGTGTTCGGTGCCGACATCGAGGTTCCGGGCGTGCTGGGTAACTTGTCGCTCCGCGTTCCGGCCGGGACGCAGAGTGGCCAGGTGTTTAACCTGCGCGGCCGCGGCTTGCCGCGCGTGAATGCGACCGGTGTGGGCGACCTGCACGTGAAGGTGCAGCTCTGGACGCCGCAATCGGTCTCCGGCGACGAGGAGTCGTTCATCAAGCAGCTCGCGGCGTTGCAGGGGGAGGCACCGCCGCAACGCGAGAAGAGCATCTGGTCGAAGATGAAAGAAGCGCTCGGTGCGTGACCCCAGTCAGCGCTGGACCAGTGTCCGGGTGCGCCCGTCCGGTGAGGCCGAATCCACACGCCGTGCGTGTCTTGCGGCTCTCTTTGCGGTGGGAGCACAGGGAGTGCACGAGGACCAGCGCGCGCTCGTCACGCATTTCCCGCCCGACACCGATCTCGCGGCCGTGCATGCGGCGCTGACGGAAGCGGACATCGACGTCGTCGTCGAAACGTCGGTAGTGCCGGATATCGACTGGAGCGAAGCGTGGAAGGCACGCATCGTGGCGCACGACCTCGGTGCGCTTTCGATTGCACCGCCGTGGCTCGCAGGCGACCGGGATCCTGCACGAACGATCGTGATCGACCCAGGAATGGCGTTTGGCACCGGTGATCACGCGACGACGCGCGGTGTCGTGCGGCTGCTGCCGTCGGTTATACGCGACGGCGATGTGGTCGCGGACCTGGGTGCGGGGAGCGCAGTGCTCAGTATCGCCGCGGCAAAGCTCGGCGCATCGCGTGTGTATGCGATCGAGCTCGATGCCGACGCGATAGCCGATGCCGAAGCGAATGTCGCAGCGAACGGGGTTGGCGAACACGTGCACGTGTTCGAGGCTGACGCGATGGTGTTACTGCCGCTCGTGGCGCCAGTGCGCGTCGTGCTTGCAAACATCATCTCGTCGGTGCTCGTCGAATTACTGCCCACGGTTGCAGAGTCGTTGCTGCCGGATGGCGCAGCCATCATCAGCGGGATACTGCAGGAGGAGCGCGACGCGATGATGGAGGTACTCACCGCAACCGGATGGCGAGTCGTGGCGGAAGACGCGGAGGACATCTGGTGGTCGGCGTCGATCGTTCGGGCGTAGCCGCGGGTCGTCCAAACTTCGTGACGGGTGAACAGCTCGTTGCAGGCACGACGTGCGTGTTGGACGAAGCGGCCGCGCGCCACATGCGCGTGCTGCGACTCGACCCCGGTGCACCAGTCGGCATACGCGACGGTCACGGGGTGGTGGCGGAGGGCCGGCTCGCTCGGCTGTCCAAGATCCAGGCGCACATCGACGTCGATGTCGTCGAGACGATCCCCCCGTTGCCGCCGGTGCACCTGCTGGTGCCGGTCGCCGACCGCGACCGGATGCTGTGGCTGGCCGAAAAGGCATGCGAGCTCGGTTGCACCAGCTGGAGGCCGGTACTCTGGCAACGTTCGCGTAGCGTGTCGCCGCGAGGCGAAGGCATTGTCTTCCAGACCAAGACTCGCGGTCGGATGGAGGGAGCGCTCGCCCAGTCCCAAGGTGCGTGGCTCCCGCAGATTTTTCCGGAGGCGTCGCCCGAGCGCGCCATTCTGGCGGCGCCACCGGGTGATCGCATCGTCCTGGATCCGACGGGGATACCGCTCGTCGGTCCGTTCGCGGCTGGCGTCATCGCTCCGGTGACAGTGGCCCTGGGCCCCGAGGGCGGGTTCGAGCAGGGGGAGATCGACCTGCTGGTTTCGGCCGGATTCAGACTCGCGAGCATGGGCCGCACCATCCTGCGTTTCGAGACGGCCGGCATCGCCTCGCTTGCCATGTTGCGCACCATGCTCGCGGGCCCCTCCGCTCACCAGAGTACAGACTCGGATGACTG
>DASQZA010000020.1:0-3010 GCA_035638935.1 Gemmatimonas sp.
CTCTCCGCGTGAAGGTTCACGGACGTGCCCGCCTTCCCATTTCCAGCGACTCCACGCGTGGGGTTGGTCTCCTGCATCGTGCTCGCTGCATTGGTCGCGTGCACCAGCGATTCCGGTGCACGCACCCGTGTGGACTCGGCAGCTCCATCAACAGCTATCGGCGCAGCAGGTGCGCGTCTGCGCTGGGGTGGCGACGCGGAAGGTGGTGCGCCCTTCGTCGAAGCCGATCCGGCGAACCCGTCCAGCGCCCGTGGATTTGACGTCGAGATAGCAGAAGCCATCGCCGATGGCCTCTCGCGACGGCCCGAGTTCGTGCAGGTTGCCTGGGCCTCGATCGAAGCCTCGGTGGAACGTGGCGATTTCGACATCGGGATGTCCGGCGTCGAAGATCGCCCTGCGCTCCGCGCCAGGCACGCGTTGTCGATTCCGTACTACGAGTTTCGCGAAGTCATCGCGGTCCGTGTCGCCGACTCTGCCCGATTCCGCACGATCGCGGACCTCGCGCGCCGCCGTGTCGCGACGCTCGGTGGCACGATGGCCTACGACATCCTGCTGGATGAAGAGAAGCGCACCGGCCTCGTACCCGTTTCGTACGACGACGATGTCCATCCCTACACCGATCTCGTCGCGGGCCGCGTCGATGCGGTGCTTCTCGATCACGTGATCGCCGAGCGGTCGCTGCGACGGCTGGGTGGCGGCTTCGTCGTGCAGCCCACGACCGTCGCAACAGGCTACTATGTGGCCGTGCTGGCGAAGAACGACACGGCGCTCCGCGATTCGGTGAATGTGATCCTGCGCGCCCGCATGCAGGACGGTACGCTCGAACGCATCTTCCGCCGGTGGGAGGTGTGGGATGACCGGCAGCCAACATTCCACGCTCGCATGTTGGACGAGAACGCAGCTGTCGGTCCCGTTACGGCGAGCGAGGCGCGTGGCATCGGCGCGTACCTGCCGGCGCTGTTCCGCGCAGCGCTCATCACGCTCGCGCTATCCGTACTCGCGATGTCGCTCGCGGTCACCGCCGGAATCGGCATTGCGGCGGGGCGTGTCTACGGGCCACCCGTGCTCCGGATGCCGCTCACCGCGTACGTCGAGGTCGTGCGCGGCACGCCCGTGCTGCTGCAGCTGTTCGTGCTGTACTACGGGCTCTCGGGCATCGTGCGCCTCCCCGCATTCCTTGCGGCCGTCATCGGCCTCGGTCTCAACTATGCAGCATACGAGTCGGAAGTCTATCGCGCCGCACTGGGCTCGGTTTCGCGCGTGCAACTCGAAGCCGCGCGCACCCTCGGCTTGTCCGAATGGCAGATTCTGCGGCTCGTGCGTGGCCCGCAGGCGCTCCGGGTCGCCCTCGCACCGATGACGAACGACTTCGTTGCGCTGCTCAAGGATTCGTCGCTGGTCAGCGTGATCACCGTCGTCGAGCTCACCAAGCAGACGGCGATCTATGCGACCAACGTCGGCAGCTGGCTCGTGCCGGGCCTGCTGTGCGCGGCCGTGTATCTCGCAATGTCGCTCCCGCTCTCGGCACTCGCGCGCGGGCTCGAACGGCGGTGGAGCAAGGCATGAGTGGATTGTCCGTGCGAGCGCTGCGTGTGATGCATGGTGACCGCGAGGTGCTGCGCGGCATCGACCTCTATGTGGCCCCGGGCGAAGTGTGCATGCTCATGGGCGCCTCGGGGTCCGGCAAATCGACCACGCTGCGTGCGATCGTCGCGCTCCAGGCGTTCAACGAAGGCACGATTCTCGTAGATGATGTCCGCCTCGTACCCGGTAGAGTCCCGCCGGAATCGAAGCTGAAGCGCTTGCGCAGTAAAGTGGGCATGGTGTTCCAAGCACATGCGCTCTTCGAGCATCTGCCCGCCATCGACAACGTGACGCTGGCTCTGGTGCACGCGCTCGGGTGGCCCCTGACGCGCGCGAACAGTGTGGCGCATGAGCTGCTGCGGAGCCTCGGTGTGGAGGCGCGGGCCTCAGCCTACCCACATCAACTGTCGGGCGGTGAGGCGCAACGTATCGCGATCGCGCGGGCGCTCGCACCGGACCCGAAGCTCCTGCTGATGGATGAGCCGACATCCGCCCTCGACCCCGCGCGGCGCGCATCGCTGGGCGACACGGTGCGGGACCTCGCGACCACTGGTCGAGCCGTTCTCATCGCGACCCACGACGGGGAATGGGCGAACCGCTATGCCGATCGCGTGATCGAACTCGCCGACGGAGTCATCACGAGCTGACGTCCGGACCTCGCAGGCGAGGGGCGTCGCGCGCGCGGACACCGCACCGTGGCAGACATGTTGCCACGTTCGCCAGCATGACGACGTCCCCGGAAAAGTCGCGGAAGCATGCGAAGAACGATCCGAACAAGTCCCTCGTGATCGGAACGGCGGGGTGGAGCCTGCCTCGCGATGCACAAGGCGCATTCCCAGAAGCCGGTACTCACTTGCAACGCTACGCGGCGGTTCTGCACGGCGTCGAGATCAACTCGTCATTCTACCGCCCGCACCGGCCCGCGACGTACGCGCGATGGGCCGCCAGCGTGCCGAAGGGGTTCCGCTTTTCCATAAAGGTGCCACGATCGATCACACACGAGGGAAAGCTCGCCGATCGCGGCGAACTGCTCGAGCCGTTCCTGGAGCAGGTCGCATCACTCGGCGCGGCACTGGGCCCGTTGCTCGTCCAGCTGCCGCCAAGTTTGCAGTTCGATAGTGCCGTTGCCGGGGCGTTTCTGGAGTTGTTGCGGGAGTTGCACACGGGCGACGTGGTGCTGGAGCCACGGCACGCGACCTGGTTCAGCCCGGACGCGGACGTACTGCTGCAGTCCTTTGCTGTTGCTCGCGTCGCGGCAGATCCTGCGCGCGTGCCCGAGGCCGCAGAACCGGGTGGATCACTCGATATCGTGTACTACCGGCTTCATGGCTCACCGGTGATCTACCGCTCGAGCTACGAACCCGCCTACCTGCAGCGACTCGCGCAACGGCTCGATGCCTGGCGAGCCCGTGGTGCGGCGCAGTGG
>DASQZA010000021.1:0-6437 GCA_035638935.1 Gemmatimonas sp.
CCACATCGGCAGCATCACGCACGGCTGGGCCGACATCCAGAATCACAAGGCGCTCACCACCGGCGGCAACTTCGCGTCGATGGCCAGGGGCGAGCCGCTCGCGCCTGGCAAGTTCTACGACGTGACGTTCGACCTCGAGCCGGGCGACGAGTACGTGCAGGCCGGCAAGCGCATCGGCGTGATGATCATGTCGAGCGATCGGGAGTTCACGCTGTGGCCGAAGCCCGGCACGGAGCTGACGGTGGACTTGGCGCGATCGACGTTCTTTCTGCCGGTTGTAGGTGGCGCTGCGGCGTTGCGGGGAGGTGGGGTCCGGTAAGCATTCCGCATGGACGCCAGGCGCGAGACGCCGGCTCGTCTCGACTCGTCAGGACGCATCTCTTAGCGAATGTGCTGGGCCTTGTCTGTAAAGAGGGAGTGAGACAACAACCCGGGTGCCTCCTCGCTCACCGTTGGTGAGGGTCAACGTGCCGCCGTGCGCTTCGGCGATACGGTGTGCCATGGAGAGTCCCAGCCCTGTGCCGGTGCGTTTCGTGGTGCGCCAGGGCTCGAACATCGCGGTTCCGGCCGGGAGACCGTTGCCGTCGTCATGCACTGAGATGTGCACATGCTGTTCGTCACGCTCGATGCTGACGGCAGCCACGCCGCCACTCGGCATCGCCTGCGCAGAGTTGAGCAGGAGGTTCACGAACAGCTGCGACAAGGCCGCGTGATCCGCTTGGTGCAGCGTGATGTCCAGCGCTTCCGGTATCGCCAGCATTACTTCCCGCTCGTCGAACACTGGCTGCACGATGAGTTGCGCATCATGCAGTACGTCGGCCAATGGAACCGCGACCCGCGCTACCTGCCCACTTCGCGCAAGGCGTAACGCCGACGTTACGGTGCCATCGAGACGCCGCACCGAATCGAGTGAGCGGGCGAGCAGCGGTGCACCGGGATGACTCTCGTCGACATGTCGGGCGGCATGCTGCAGGTCGGCACGAACCGAGGTGAGGCTGTTGCGCACCTCATGCGAGAGCAGAGTCGCGAACTCACCGACCGCCGCCAGCGATCGTTGTCGCGACAACTCGGCCACAGTATCGCGAAGGCTCGAGGTCATCGCGTTGAAGGCCTCTGCGAGCTGCCCCACTTCATCGTCGCCGCGTACACGCACCGTGCGATCGAGCGTGCCACTCGCCACACCGGACGCGGCTGCAGAAAGTTCGCGAAGTGACGCTGTAAGCTGGCGCGTCAGCACGACGCTCAGCAGCATCGATGCGAGCAGAACTGACGACAGCACGAGCAGGCCGTTGCGCGTGGAGCGCTCGAACGGCTCGACGAACGGCGCCACGGGTGCCAGAAGCTCGAGCTGCATCGCCGCGAGCGACACCGGGCGCGTAATGCGTTCCCACTCGCTGCCGACGCTATCGAACAAATCGACGGCGCCCGGTCGCGACGACCAGATCACCGTGCCCAGGCTGTCGTGCAGGGCCAGCACCGCTCCAGCCGCGAGTAAGGTCGTGGAATCGAGCGGAATGATTCGCGAGAGCAGTACCTCTGCCTGCACCGTCCCGATTCTTGCTGGCATGGCGGTCGCATCGACGCCGGCAGCACTACGCACCGGCAACGCGATGCTGATGCGTTGTCCATCGACAGGGCGCAGCATGGAGTCGCTCGGGGTTCGGTCACCAAGTTCCGTGTGCCACCGCAGTTGCTCCACGCCATTGCGATACTGCACCCCGGTGATGGCTGGCCCCAACGACCGGACGAGATCTCCAAGATATCCGGAATCGGCGGCCGACAGCTGAACGCCGGAGAGCAACGCCAACGCAGAGGCATTGTTCGCCAGGAGCTGCATTTCCCCGGCTCGTGCCCGGGCTCGGTCCTCCACGCTCCGGGCGAGCCGCGTGAGCTCCTGCTCGAGTTGTTGGTGCAGTAACTCGCGACCGGAGCGCTCCGCTGATCGGGTGAGCCACACGCCTACTACGGCAAGTGGTACGACCACGCCCATGAGCACAATCAGCAGGAAACGCGAGCCGAGCGTGCGCATCAGGTGAGGCCGTACTTCTCGAGCAGCCGGGAGAGTCGTGGTCGCGAAACGCCGAGCAGGTCGGCGGCGCGTCCCTTGTGTCCTGCCGTGATGTCGAACACCCGCATCACGTGCGTTCGTTCGAGGTCTTCGAGTGACGGTACGCGGCGATCGCCTGCCGTAGCGGGTGAAGCCATCGACAGATGCTCAGCGCGGATCACGCCACCGCTGGCAACTACGACGGCGCGCATCAGGCAGTTCTCGAGTTCACGGACGTTCCCGGGCCAGTCGTGCTCACGCAGCCGTTGCTGGGCATCGGGTGCAAGTACGCAGGGGTTCACGGCAAGGGCACGCGCGGCACGCTGCAGCACATGCTGCGCAAGCAGCGGAATGTCGTCGATGCGCTCCCGCAGCGGCGGCAGTACGATCTCCACCACTCGCAATCGGTAGTAGAGATCCTGCCGGAAGCGACGATCGGTGATCATCGCCTCGAGCGGCTGGTGCGTGGCGGCGATGACGCGAGCGTCGGTGCGCACGGTCAGGTCGGAGCCGACCGGCTGATACTCGTGATCCTGCAGCACGCGTAGCAGCTTGCTCTGAAAGTCGGCCGACGTGTCGCCGATCTCGTCGAGGAAGATCGTACCGTTTCCAGCTTGCGCGAAGCGCCCTTTGCGATCCCCCACTGCACCGGTGAATGCGCCGCGCACATGCCCGAACAGCTCCGACTCGAGCAGCGTGCTGGGAAGCGCGGCACAGTTCACCGGCACGAATGGTTTCCCGTCACCATTCGCGTGCGTGTGAATGGCGCGCGCCACAAGCTCCTTGCCCGTGCCGCTTTCGCCCCGAATGAGTACCGTGGCGTGCGTGCCTGCTGCATGGCCGACGAGCTTGTAAATCGCGATCATGCGTGGATCGCGCCCGACGAGCACGCCATCGGGTGTGTCGGGCGGATCGGCGGGCTGTCGTGCCCGAAGTGCCCGCAGCGCTCGATCCGAGGTCACGCGTTCGAGCGTGCGCTGCAGCTCGTTGATGTCGAGTGGCTTCACGAGGAATTCGGCCGCCCCATGCTTCATCGCCTCGACGACCGTCGACATGTCATCGAAGGCGGTCATCAACACGACGGACACATCGGGCGCTCGGGCGCGAAGCTCGCGCAACAGGTCGAGTCCACTCAGGTCGTCCATCCGTACGTCGGTGAGCACCACGTCCGGATCCACACGCTGCATCATACCCAGCGCGGCCACCGCACTCGCTGCCGTCTCGACGAGGAAACCGGCGCCGCGCAGCGCATCGCCAAGCGAGGCACGAACGGCAGCATCGTCGTCGACGAGCAGGAGGCGGTGAACGCGTACGGTCACTGGCGGCGGGGCGGGGTGGTGCGGCCGGCGGTGGGCTTGAGTGGAACCAGCAGGAGCCTGCTCTCCTGCTCGGCAGCTGTCGAGATCAAGAGGGAGCGTGCATCGGGCGCGAGGGCATACGCCCAGTTCTCCAACAAGCCGTCGAGATTCACGATGCGACGCGGGCGCTCCCCGTCGAGTGAGATCTCATAAATGTTCGCTCCGGCGGGATCAGTGAGTTGCCGTCCAGTCGTGTAGATCCGCTTTCCGTCCGGTGAGAATGCCGCGGCGCCTGGCGGCATGAACCAGAACGGAAGTGACACGTCTCGAGTTTCGTTTGACTTGAGGTCGACGACACGCAGCAAGCTGGTGTTGTCTTCACGGCGCAGCAGCGTCGCGACCATGCCATGATTCTCTGAAACGACCCACTCTCTGAGCGTAGTCTTCGCTGGTATGTCGTATAGACGGCGCGACACGCCGCTGCGGATGTTGTGAAGGTGAACTGCGCCGGCTCCCGTGCGAACGATGCTCGAGTCAGAGAACCAGAAGATAGCGTCTGTCGAGTCACGCGCGGGTAGCGTACCAGCGGGTGTCACGGCGCCGTCCATCGCGATCCTCAGCACCGTGCCCGCGCCCGGAACCGACGGGCGCGCACCCACGAGAAGCGAGCGATTGTCGCTCGACCAGCGCAGCAGACTGAGGTGTCCGTCAGTCAACACACCTGTCTTGAAGCTGCCAGGACCGCCGATGGCGATGATCGAGATACGCGCTCGATCGGCCATTTTTATGGCAATGTGCCGGCTGTCAGGCGACCACTCGAAGGCGAACCGGTTCCCCAGCATCGGAAGATCCCGGAAGTGTCGAACGTTCGACCCATCGGCGTTCATCACGCCGAGGAAGGCCTGGTTGCCGTCACGCGTCATGAACGCGATCGAACCCCCATCCGGTGACCATTTGAACAGTGATGACCCAGGCACCTTCGTAATCACCGTTCTCGCTTTGTCACCCTGGAGCGACAGGCGCGCGAGTTGCGCTCGCTCCGTCGCATCCTCCCACACCAGCATACTGTCACCGATCACACCGAACGATTCCACGATCGCCCCCATCGGCAACGGCATCTTTTGTATCTCGCGACCGAGAGTATCCACCAGCAACAAGCTGTCCGTCGGCCTCACGCGTGCTCCGGCAGAAATCAGCACGAATGCCGATCCGGTCCCGGTCATCCCGGCGATGGACACGTTGCTCACGTCGCGGACCCTTCGCATCGGCCGGCCGTCGAGGTACACCTGCGACAGATACCGCGTCCGGTTGCCGGGCGCGCCGCTCGCGGCATGGCGCAGATAGACCGACCGGCCATCGGCACTCCACGTGAGGTCCCACCCGGAGTGGACACGAGCCACTTCGCGCTCCGGTCCGCCGGTGATCGGTATGATCAGCAGCGGGGCCTCCGAGGTGCTTCCATCGCGAATGTACGCCAACGATCTGCCATCCGGAGAAATCGCCGCCGCGCCGCTCGCTTCAGACAACGACACGCGCTGCGGCGCAGATGTCAGCGCACCGCTCACCGGACTGACGGTCGCGGTCCAGATGTGGCCCTTCCCGGAGTCGTCGCGCTGCCACCACGCGAGGCGATCGCCGAGCGGCGCCCACACGAAGTCGTCAGCGGTACTGGCCGTGAGTGGGGTGATGCGACCGCTTCGCACCTCCCGGATGCCGACACCGCGCGGGGTTCGCACCAGATAGAGCGCTCCGGTGGGAGCGACTGCGAATCCGTCCGTCGAATCTGCGCTCGTGAACCGCGCAAATGTCCTGAACGTGGCGGCACGCTGCTGCGATGACAGTGGCGTGAGCGCCGCGAGCGAAAGGGTTGCCATCGCAAGACTGGCCAGATGGAGCCGGACTGACATGAGTGGTCCCGGTGGAGGACAGCGAATCATGCACGCCGGAGAGCGACGCGCGGAGAGTGGTGACGTACGGGTGCACATACATGCCCCGATCCACTGCACGCCATCTCCGCAAGTGATTGGCACGCAACACCTTGGCGCTTTTGCTCGAACCTCGCGCGGCACGTCGAGCGCGCGTTTCGTTCAATCCGATTGAACGAAACGTGGTGTGCACGGGAGGAAGTGACCTCCCGGCCCACCGACCTACCTCGCCTGCTCGAACACGACATCCACCGGAATGCCCTTCGTCTTCAACCGCTCGAGATCCCCTCGCAGCTCCGCGCTGACCGTGCCGTACTGCTGCTCATACGCCCCAACACCGTCATAATCCCCATTGCCTTGCAACGTGAGAATCTTCTCCGTCAGCAAGTTCATGCCGGCCTGAAATTTCGCGAAGTCCACCCAATACTTGCCGGTCGACGCATCGCGCGTGAACGCTCCCGCCTCCTGCAGGAAGTTGAACGCCGCGATGTTCGCCCGCCCGTGCGCGCTGCCGCCACCAAAGCGCACAGAACGAAACAGGCCCGCCAGAAAACTCACGTAGTTGCCATTGATGTCGCTGCCCTGCAACTCGCCGCGCTTGTTGAGCTCCTGCACCATGTACAGGCCGAGGATGTCGGCCTTGCCCTCCTCGAGCGCACTCGCGCGCTCCTTGAGCGCCGTCCGCACCGGGCCCTTGCCATTGATCGTGTTCTTGATGCCCAGCCCGTGCGCGACTTCATGAAACATCGTGTTCGCAAAGAACGCGTCGAAGCGCAGCAGCGCGAGCTGATCGGTGTCTAGTAGCTCCGTCGCGATCGGCATCAGGATCTTGTCGAACTTCGCCTGCATCACGTTCTTGAGCTGGAGCCGGCGCGTACCCTTCTTGAGTTGCACCGCTTCGTCGTTCGGCAGGTTGATGGCGATCGTCTTGGCACCCGCGTTTGCCTGCCCCGCGTAAAACACGGCGTCGTACGCGTTGAGATCGGAATCGGTACCCGGCTTCTCGCGCTTGTACTGCGCCGCAACCGGAATGCCCTGCTGCAGCGACGGCAGCATCGCCGCGTAGCGTGACAGCCGCTGGCTCCAGCCCTTGTCCTTGATCAGGACATACGCCTCGTTCGCCGCCTTGTAGCCATACAGCTCATCCTCGTACGTCTCGATCGGCCC
>DASQZA010000022.1:0-1964 GCA_035638935.1 Gemmatimonas sp.
CGGTCGTAATGCGCGGACAGCCGGACCACGCGGGGCAGTGTATCGACATCGAGTTGGACGACGGCGGTCGGCATGCAGCGCGCGGAGCTGTGGATTACGTCGCGCGAGTGCGCGGTGCCGCAAGGCGGGCGTGTGCGTTCATCTGCACGAGCCCCGCAAAGGTCACGCCGTCACGCACCTCGACGCTCGTCGCCGGACCGGCGAATGAGGTGCGGCTCATGCCACGATCCCACGCCTGACTCTCGATCAGGTAGATGCCGCGCTGCACGTTCAGGTCGATCTCCACGGACAACTCGAACTCTCCCGCATCGGGAAGGTCGATGCCGAGCGACTCGGTGCCGCATTCGAACAGCAGCTCGCCGTTGGCGGCAGAGCGGACGCCGATGCGAATGGTCTCGGGCTCGGTCCACCCATCGTCGCGGACCATGCATGCAAGCGTGACGGTGAGCCGCGCCCCCGAGTCGAGGACCGTGTCCGATACCCGCATCGACTGGATGGTGATGGGGCCGTCGCCGGTCACGCGCGGGCGAGCGGCTGCCCCGCCGAGGTATTCGAGAATGCAGGCTTCGGGCGTGCCGGTGCACACCACCTGGCCGCGATCGAGCAGCAGCGCGCGCGTGCACAACGAGGCAATGGCCTCGAGCTGGTGCGAGACCACGATGACGGGAATGCCGCTCGCAACCAGGGACTCGACGCGTGCGAATGCCTTCGTCTGGAACGCGGCGTCGCCAACGGCGAGCACCTCGTCCACCACGAGCAGGTCAGGATCGAGATGGGCTGCAATCGCGAAGCCGAGCCGTGCCTGCATGCCGCTGGAGTAGCGCTTGACCGGGGTGTCGATGAATACCTCGACGCCGGCGAAGGCGACGATCTCGTCGAAGCGGCGCGTGATCTCGCGCCGCGGCATGCCCATGATCGCGCCCTGGAGGAAGACGTTCTCGCGACCCGTGAGGTCGGGGTGAAAGCCGGCTGCGACCTCGATCAGTGCGCCGATGCGGCCGCGGACCGTGCAGCGCCCGCTGGTCGGCGTCATGATGCGCGTCAGCAGCTTGAGAATCGTCGACTTCCCGGCGCCATTGGGGCCGATCAGGCCGAGTGCCTCGCCGGGAGCGACCCGGAAGTTCACGTCGCGCAGTGCCCAGAATTCGCCATGCCAGAGCCCGGCGCCTGGTTCAGGCCGGCCCACCAGCCGGCGCGCAAACATGGGGATCGCGTCGCGCAACCGGTTGTGCACCTCACCATACTGGAACTTCTTCCACACGCCGTCGAACTCGACGAACCCGTCCGCGCGTGCGTTCACACGAAGTCCGCGAAGCGTGCCGAGGCTCTGCGGAAGAGCAGGCTGCTGAGGACCAGCCCGACGGTGGCGCAGACGGCGGAGTAGGCCAGGTACGTCGGCGACCAGGCAATCGCACCGGTACCGCCCAGCAGCGGCTGGCTGAGATCATGACCGGTGACGACCGCGAGACGCGCGCCTTCCAGCAGTCCGGTGAGCGGATTGAGCGCGAACAGCCGTGCACCCCGTGCACCGAATGCCTCGAGATCGAAGAACACGGGGGTGAAGAAGATCCCGAAACTGGTGACGAGCTGCACGATGTGCTTCACATCCCGGAAGTAGACGTTGGCGCATGCCGCGAACAGAACGACCGCAACCGTGAGCATCAGCAGGAGCAATGCCACGAGCACCAGCCAGCCAGCGCCCGCGATGTGACCCAGTCCGTAGGCAGGAAAGAGGATGAGCAGCGCGATGCCGCCGATGCTCGAATCGACACCCTGCGTGATCGTCGCGGACACAGGCAGCAGTTCGCGCGGGAAGTAGACCTTCGTCACCAGTGCGAGGTTGGCGGTGAGGCTCGCCGTCCCGAAGGCGAGTGAACCGACGAAGAAGGTCCAGCCGACCGACTTGATGGCCAACCCCGCCAGCTCTGGCAGCGCGACACTGCGGCCGGCCATGGAGGCGAAGG
>DASQZA010000023.1:0-7765 GCA_035638935.1 Gemmatimonas sp.
CCGGATCGTGTCGACACCGGAAACGAGGTGACTAGCGCATCGAACGTGAGCGTGTCTCCTTCCCGCGTGCTGTTCCAGTCGATCGTGCGACCATCCGCCGCAGCGAGAAATCCACGCAGTACCAGCACCGCCGTGTCGCTCCAGTCACCATCGATCGGACGTACGGGCGTCAGCAAATGCACCCCCGGTGAGCCGTTCTGCGAACGCGTCGCATGCACCATCTCGGCACCGTAGTCCGCCACGCCATGTACGCGCACACGGCGCCAATGAATCACCGACGTGTCCTGCCCTCGCAGGGTGCTCACACTCACCACGGGCGCCTCGCTCCTCGAGCGAACGAGTGCGTTCTTCGTGCGACGTTCCTGCAGCCGGTCGAGCTGCCACAGGCCCAGTCGAACGCACCCTGCTGCAGCGGCCACGGCGAGCAAGCCAAAGAGCACCATCGTGACCGTCATGCCCGCTCGCGTCTTCGCGTGGTTCGATCGTCGACCGTCAGCGAAGGTCATCATCGCTGGCCGGAGATCGGTCCACCGGTGCCGCGAACGGCGGGAACAGCGGCGGACGCTTGGAGCGCGGACGCTTGGCGAAGCCGATCACCGGTTCCTTGCTCTTCTTGCTCTTTCGGTCCTTGTCCTTCTTTGCGGACTTGTCGGCCTTGTCCGGTTTGACGGGTTTCCCGGATTCGTCCTCCTTGACCGACTTCTTCTCCTTGGCCGGCTTCGACGGCTTCGACGGCTTCGGGGATTTCGGGTGCTCGGGCGCTGGTGTCGGCGTCGGCGTCTTGGGGGTCTTCGGGGCCTTGGCTGCCTTCGCCGGCTTTGAAGGCTTCGGGGCCTTTGAGAGCTTCGGCGCCTTTGGTGTCGGCGGTGCGACAAGCAGCGCAGAAATCGTCATGAGTGCCCGCGTTTCAGCGTCATCTGCTCCCGCTATTGCCACGATCGCTGGTGCCGGCGGGACCAACATGTCTGCACTGTCGATGTCAAGCGCCTCCGGCGAAGGAACCGCATCCGGGAGCAACACGATCACGCTCATGGGCGGCAGCGTGAGCACCACCGACTGCGGAAACCCGTGATAGGGGTGCAGTTCACTTTCGATTCCCGCCGGCACGGCGAATCCACTGCCCCCGAAGCGTGTTTCGTCGCTGTTGATCGCATGGCGATACGTGGCTGTACCAGGTGTCCCGATGCGGTAGGACTCCCGTGGAACGGGTGTCAGGTTGAGCACCACGATGGCGTGTGCGGTGCCATCGAAACGCGCGTACGACAACACCGACTGCTCCCGGTCGGCCACGTCGATCCACGAGAAGCCACCAGGCTCGTGATCGCGCCGCCAGAAGGCCGAGTGGGCGTTGTAGAGGGCACCGAGCTCCTGCAGGAACAGATCGATGCCCTGACGGCGTGGATCGCTCGCGAGATGCCACTCGAGGCTCGCATCGTGATTCCATTCACGCTGCGGGGCCAGCTCCGTACCCATGAACAGCAGCGACTTGCCCGGACGCGTGATGGTGTAGCCGAGCAGCGCCCGCAGGCCGGCGAAGCGCTGCCACGCGTCACCCGGCATCTTCTCGAGCAGGGACTTCTTGAGGTGCACCACTTCATCGTGCGACAGCGGATTCACGAATCGTTCACTGTGCTCGTACATCATGGCGAACGTCAGCTTGTCGTGCGCGCCCCGTCGAAAGAGCGGGTCGATGCGGAAGTAGTCCAGCGTGTCGTGCATCCAGCCCATGTTCCACTTGAACGTGAAACCGAGGCCCCCATCGACGATGGGGTGCGTGACGCGCGGCCACGTGGTGCTCTCTTCCGCGATGGTCACCACGCCGGGGTGCAGGGAATGCACCGTGTGATTGAGCTGCTTGAGGAATGAAACCGCCTCCAGATTCTCGCGGCCACCGAACCGGTTGCGCAGCCACTGTCCCGCCTCGCGCCCGTAGTCGAGGTACAACATCGACGCGACGGCATCGACGCGCAGCCCGTCGATGTGGAACTCCTCGATCCAGTACAGGGCATTCGCGAGCAGGAAGTTGCGCACCTCGTGTCGCGCGTAGTTGAAAATGTGCGTGCCCCACTCCGGATGATCGCCAAGCCGTGGATCCTCGTGCTCGTAGCACGCGGTGCCGTCGAAGCGTCGCAACGCCCAGTCATCCTTGGGAAAGTGCGCCGGCACCCAATCGAGCAGCACACCGATTCCCGCGTCGTGCATCACGTCCACGAATGCGCGAAAGTCGTCTGGGGTACCGTGCCGCGAGGTTGGCGCGAAGTAGCCGCCCACCTGGTAGCCCCACGATCCGCCAAAGGGATGCTCCTGCACCGGGAGCAATTCGATGTGCGTGAAACCGAGGCGCTTGACATGCGCCGCGAGGCGCGGAGCGAGCTCACGATAGGAGAGCATCCCATTGTCGTCGCTTCGCATCCACGACGCGAGATGCACCTCGTACACGAGCATCGGCTCGCGGGTGGGCTCCGCGTCGGCGCGTCGCGCAAGCCACTCCGCATCGTTCCACGCGAATGGTGGTTCGTCGACCACTACCGCGGCATGTCCGGGACTCTGCTCCATCATCGCTGCGAACGGATCCGTCTTCACGCGGAGGCCACCGCGCGGGGAGCGGATTTCGTACTTGTAGATCGCGCCCTTTCCAAGGCCGGGCACGAACAGCTCGAACACGCCGCTGCCACCGAGCGCGCGCATCTGGTGCGTGCGACCGTCCCAGCCGTTGAACGATCCGATGACGGAGACACGTACCGCGTTCGGCGCCCACACGGCGAACGACACGCCCGCCACACCATCGATCACCCGCGCATGCGCTCCGAGCTTCTCCCACAGTCGCAGGTGCCGGCCTTCCCCGAACAGGTGGAGATCGATGTCCCCCAACGTCGGCGGGAAGCGGTAGGGATCGTCATACTCCCGCACGACGCCGTCGACTTCGGCGCGCACACGATATCGAACTGGCAGCGCCAACCCCGGTCGGAAGAGCACGAACAGCCCCTGCGATCCGCTCATGGGGACGGCTTCACCTTGGAGCAGAATCCACGCGTCGGTCGCGCCAGGAGCGAGGATGCGGAACACCACGCCATCGACGCCGTCGAGTGTCGCCACGTGTGCACCCAACACGTCGTGCGGCGCGCGGCTCTCGCCATGGATGACGCGGGCAGTCGAATCGCTCATGGGCAAGTCAGGGTTGATCATGCCCGAAACATATCTTCGGACAGAGGGACGGGCCGAGCGGACACGCGTAACGGACGCACGTCACTATGCTCGCGTGCGATTCAGAACAGGGACGGTTGCTCCCCGAGCGATTCGGGATCGACGACGGGCTGTCGGAGCCGGCTCTGCAGCATGCGCGCCGATGCGGGTGCATGCCCTGCAAAGTGGTTGTTCATGTACCCGAACACGTCGCGCGCACCCCCCTGCAGCACCGGTAGCGCTGCAGCCCAGGCATCGAGCTCGCCGCTGCGGTCGACCTGCAGATGCGAGTAATCCACGAGCGACCGGTCGGGTCCCATCCAGCGCACGTAGCTGAACTCGGCGGTGGGCCGCGCAGCCAGCTGCAGCAGCCACTTCCGCGGAATCCAGCGTCCGTCGCTGAGCGCGATCGCCACCCCGTGATCGCGAAGCAGGTCGAGTGTCTCGGGCGTGATCCACGCGCGCTGACGAAACTCGATCGCGAATCGCAGGTCTGCCGGCAGCGCGCCGAGAAACGACGCCAGCGCGCTCCGCTCGAGCGGCGAGAAATCCGGGCCGCACTGAATGAGAATCAGCGCCAGTCGATCACCGAGTTCCCGGGCGCGGTCGGCAAACCGATCGAGCACGTCCGACGCATCCACGAAGCGGCGTTCGTGGGTGATCTCCTGCGGCAACTTGAGGGAGAACGTGAATCCGGGCGAGGTACGATTGACCCATCCGCGCACGGTCGATGCGGGGGGAATGGCGTAGAAAGTGGAGTCCACTTCCACGGTGTCGAACGCTCGCGAGTACACTCGCAGGAAGTCCGCCGCTCGAGTCCCAGTGGGATAGAAGGCACCCGTCCATGCCGGGTAATTCCAGCCCTGAGTGCCGATACGAATCACGACAGCACCGCCGTGACACCATCGTGACAACCGGAGCATGCCGCGTCCGGGCGCCATTCGCCTGTGCGCATGGCTATGCGCATGGCGCGGGAATGCACATCGGCCCAACGCGCCGCACTCCGTACCACGCCGAACGCGTGCGATCCCGCGGGTGACACCGCAGTCGCCGCAAATCGTATCAACACAGTGTAGGACCCGTCCACACTGTTCTGGACTCTCGAAGGACGCGAATCCCGCGTGCACAACTCTGGAGAAACCATGTTGACCATCGCTCTCGCCACCGCCGCCCTGATCGCTCTCGCTCCCGCTCCGCTGCCCGTTGGCATGGACACCGATCGCGTCGCGGCTGCTCGCGAAGCGAGCACGGATCCGCTCGAAAATGCGCGTCGGCTCGTCTCCGAAGGTGCGTTTGACGCAGCACGTCGTGAGTTTCTCGTTGCCATCGTGCTCGATCGCGACGCCGGTCGTGTTCCGACCGAAGCATCCCTGGCGTTCTCGCACATGCTCTTCGCACAGAGTCGCGAGCGCGAAGCGGCCACCGTCCTCGAAGGGCTGGCTGCTGACGCATGGCGCCTGCGGTCACCGGACTGTGAAGCGCGCGCGCTCATGGACCTTGCATGGCTCAATGTGCGGGCCGGACGAAACACAGATGCGCGCGCCGACGTCCTTCGCCTGCGCGAACTCATGAGGAACCCGGACGTGTCGGTGAAGACCCGCAGCGAGATCAACAAGCGCTTCCGCTTTTGAGTAATTGCTGAACGATGCAACGCCGCGCCTCCCGAAGGTCGGGGGGCCCCCCGGTGATACTCCCGCCCGCGATTGCAAATGTACAATCGCGGGCGGCAGCGCTTCCACGATCAGCGGTACGTTTCGAAGAACCCGCGCCCTTCACCCATGAGCGCGTTACCCCGGACCCGTCCACGCAGCGTGGCCGTGCCTGCCATCTGCACGAACCACGGCCGTGCCAACTCACGTGACGGGCCGGACTCGCCACGCTCGGCGCCCGCCAGCCGTGTATCCGTGGCGACGGCATCATCGATCGCGATCAGGAGATCCAGCGTATCGGCCCCGCGTACGTCGATCAGTCGCGCGACGGACGGCATACGGAGTCGACCATCGGTGGTCACCACTGTACGCCCGTCGGTGTATTCGATGCGCGATGGCCGGAACAGCGCGACGAATCCCGTGCTGTCGGTGACGTAGACGAACAGCGGTGAATCCGCGCCATCCGATGGCGGATTCACGCGCCCGTAGAGCAGCGTGAATGCACCGGCTCGCGTCGCGCCCCACTCCCAGGTCACGCCGCTCCAGCTACCCCAGTTGTGGTCGTGATACGCCTGGACGCTGTCGTACGCGGTGCATCGCGCGGCGACGCACACGGTACCGGATGCACTGGCCCGCAGTCCGGCGACGGCATACCCCGATGCGAAGTCACCGCTCACGAGCGTCGCGCCCGGGAAGTACGCCCGGGGCGCAGGCTGCACCACGAGGTCGAGCACCAGCGGGACGCCGGTTCCATCCTCCCGTACCGCGCTGTGCACGATGTAGGCACCGTCCTGGCGAACACGCACCGACCCGTCACCGACCCGCAGGTCCGCGTCGCGCGTGGAAAAGCGTACGCCTTCGCGCGGCACCAGCGCAGAGAACCGGCGCGGAGATCGCCCGCGCTCGTGCAACGTCACGAGCAGCTGCCCGCCCCACTCGCTCCCGCGGACATCACCACCGACGATGAACGAGATGAACGCCCATTGCGTCGCATCACGCGAAAGCACATTGAAGTAGTGCCATTCGCCCCACGAGCGGCGATCGGCAAGTTCCGGCGGAGGCAGGTGGAAGTGATCGATGTCGTGCCGCAACTCGGCGAGCGTCGGCGCAATCCACCGGCGATCACCATTGTCGTCGTCCCAGCGCCCCGCCAATGCGCGCGGCATGGCGCCGAGCGCGCGCGTCGCCGATGGTATCTCTCCACTCGCGCGCACCGCCTGCTGTGTGCCATCGGCAAGGCTGACATAAAGCAGCTTTCCCTCGAGTTGCGGCGCGACCGTGTGCAGTGCGCCGCCCATGCGCGGGGAGGTCAGGACCTGCTGGTAGACGAACCGCGCATTCGGTACAGAGAAAAACAGGCCGCCGAGACCGCCAGTGGTGAGTACCTCGATGTCGATCCCTTCCGGCAACACCGTGATCTCGCCACCGCCGACGAGCTTCTCCTGGCTCGCTTGGGATACCATGGCCTCGCCGACCGCGAGGAGCGTGATCATCACGCCGACACCGAGACCGAATCCACCACAGAGAAACAGGGCGCGCCACGGACGGTACGTGACGCTTCGCCAGGCGAGCAGCCGCGACAGCACGAGCCGTGCGACCGTCACGAGCGACCATCGCTGCTGCGACCATCGCTGCTGCGGCCATCGCTGCTGCGGCCATCGCTCACGACGCGGCCGTCGCGAAGCGCTATCACGCGCCCCGCTGCCCGCGCGACTACGGGATCGTGCGTCACGAACACCAGTGTCGTCCCATCGCGGTTCAGTCGTGCGAAAAGCTCGAGCAGACTCGCACCGGTTTCCGCGTCAAGTTCACCCGTCGGTTCGTCGGCGAGCAGGACGCCTGGCGAATTGGCCAACCCACGGGCGATGGCGACGCGCTGCTGCTCGCCGCCAGAGAGTTGCGTCGGGCGGTGCCCGGCACGGTCGCCCAGCCCCACGTACCCAAGCAGCTCACGCGATCGCGCGCGGCGGATCACGCGCGACACGCCAGCCTCCGCCATCGGCAACTCGACATTCTCGGCCGCGGACAGTGTGGGCATGAGATAGAACCGCTGGAACACGAAGCCGACATGTCGCAAGCGAAACTCCGTGGCCTCCCGGTCGGACATCGTGCCGGTATCGCGCCCTCCCACGGTCACGCGGCCGGACGTGGGCGTATCGACCACACCAAGCAAGTGCAGCAGCGTGCTCTTTCCGCATCCGGACGGACCGGTAATGGCCGCAAATTCTCCGGCTGCGATCGTGAACGAGACGCCTCGTAACGCCGTCACGCTTCCCTCACCCATGCGATACTCGCGGGTCACCGCCTCGCAATGGATCATCCGACTGCCTCCTCGCGTAAAGCGCGTGACACCGGCATCGACGCGGCTCGCCACGCAGGGATCAACCCCGCAGCGGTTCCGGCAAGCAGCAGGAGCGCGAGCGACCGCACCGCGGCGTCCCCGCTCCATACGAAAAAGTCGAAGCTCGCCGGAAGGCCGGGGAAATCGCGGAGAATCGCGTTCAGCCAGCGCGCGGTAACGGTGCCGAGCGCGAGACCGCCGACGATCCCCGCGCTGCTCAACAGCAGTCCCTCGAGCAGTACCTGCTGCAGCACCGCGATCTTGTGCGTGCCGATCGCGCGCATCACGGCGATCTCGCCACGGCGCTCGTTCACGGACAAGGTCACCAGTGTGCTCACGAGGAGAAAGCCGATGCCGAGGCTGATGGCACCGAGCACGAAGGCGAGCTGCCGAAAATACGAAAGCCGTTCCTCGACCTGGCGAATCGCCGTTTCCGTGGAGATTGCCGTCACACGCGGCTGCGTGCGGGCGATCCATGCTCGCACCGTTTCGACACTGGCGGAGTCGCCTGCCCCTCCTACCTCCGCCATCGCGAGCGACATGCGATCGCGGAACGCAGGCCCCAGGATTTCGCGGACTGGCTCCAGTGGCA
>DASQZA010000024.1:0-3472 GCA_035638935.1 Gemmatimonas sp.
ACTTGGCCTCAGCATGCTGCGTGGCCGGCGCACTCCGGACGAGCACGATACCATCGACCGAGCCCAGGAAAAGTTGCGCGAGATCGTCGCGCGGTTGCCGGACGAGCCCATACCGGAGATGCCGTATGCGGTCGCTCCAGGTTACGTCGGCGATGAAGCGATGCTGGAAGCAATTGCCGGCGGATTGCACGACCGCCAGAAGGTCAGGATCGTGTATCGCAAGTCTGGTGGCACAGAAGCAGACTCGCGCGTGGTACGTCCGTATCAGCTCCAGTTGAGCAATGGCATGCTCTACCTGCTGGCATACTGCGATCGGGAGAGCGGTGTACGCCATTTTCGCTTCGACCGCATCGAGGAGGCCTACCGCATCGACGAGCCCTTCGAACGGCCAGCCGACTTCTCGGCAGCACAGGTCATGGAGGACGGCCGCGTGTTCCATCGCGCCGGAGCCGCGTGCATGCGGGTGCACTATTCGCCGGCCATCGCGCGCTGGATTGCCGAGCGTGAAGGACGAACGGTGGCGAGCGATGGATCGCTGGTGATGGAGCATCCACTGGCGGACGGCGAGTGGGCGCTCCGGCATCTCATGCAGTACGGTGGGGACGCCGAGGTGCTCGAGCCGCAGGAGGCCCGTGAAGCGATGCTCGAGCGGCTGCAGGAGATGGAGCGTGCACTGGCGCTTGAGATTTCGGTGCGCTGAGTACGATCGCGGCTGTTATCGAAGTACCGAGATAGGATCGGCCTGCGTCGCCCTGCGCACCGGAGCGAGCAGCGCAATCGCGCTGCACACGATCAGCAGGGCGGCCGCAATCGCAAATGACAGCGGGTCGAACGATGCGACGCCGACCAGGACCGTGCGCATCGCGCGAGTCACGGCGAACACGCCCAGCGTGCCCGCCGCCAGACCAAACGCCATCCACGTTCCACCCTGCCGGATCACGAGGGCAGCGATGGCACCGCGGCTCGATCCGAGCGCGACGCGCACCGCGAACTCGCGTTCACGTGCGGCAGTCATCGCCGCGAACATCGCGTATACGCCGACCGACGCGAGCAGCAGTGCGAGTGCGCCGAATGCGGTCATCAGAACC
Source organism: Gemmatimonas sp. (assembly GCA_035638935.1). GTDB lineage: Bacteria > Gemmatimonadota > Gemmatimonadetes > Gemmatimonadales > Gemmatimonadaceae > Gemmatimonas. The sequence continues at coordinate 1,089 of DASQZA010000024.1, forward strand.
GTCGGGAGCCGGCGACCGGCGAACTTGTCGGACACGAGATCATCGAGAACCGCGACATCGTACATCGGAAGCGTCGGGTCGAGCGCGGCCAGCTCCCTGCGCACCGCCGGCACGAGTGCCGTTGGGTCACCCCCGGCGCGCACCACGAACACCGGGCCGTTGAATGGTGCCTGTCGCATCGACGTGTACAGCACGGGTTCGGCGCCGGGGCTCGCCGGGTCCGTACGCACGTCGCCCACGACGCCGACGACGGTAAAGGCGGGACTGTCGGGACGCGGATCGAGTCGTACCTGCGAACCGACGGCGTTGCCGTTCGGCCAGTAGCGGCGCACCATGCTCTGGTTCACGATCAGCGCCTGTGGACCGTCGATTCGATCCTCCACTGAGAATGCGCGGCCGCTCAGCACCGGAATCGACAGTGTCGTGAAGTAGTCGTCTGACACGTTCATGTACAACGCAATCGGCGCTGCATTCTCCGCGACTGGCGGTGCGCCCACGACGATGAACCCGTTCCGCGACGTTACTCTCGGCGGCACCTCTCCCGCGCTCGCGACCGACACGACCCCGGGGAGCGCACGCAACCGCGCCTCGAATTGGTCGAAGAACCGCACGCGATCCTCACCCTTCGGATACCGCTGGCGCGGGAGATACACGGAGGTCGTCAGCACGCGATCGGGGTTAAAGCCGAGCGGTGACGAGACCATGGCGGCAAGGCTGCGGGCAAGGAGCGCGGCACCGGCCAGAAGGCTCACGCTGAGTGCGATCTGCCCCGCGACGAGTGCGCCACGCAGCCGACGCGAGCGGCGGCTTTCGCTGGCGCCACGAGTTTCCTCGCGTAGTGCGCCCTGCGGGTCGGACCGGCTCACCGACAGTGCAGGTGCGACTCCGAAGGCGAGGCCGGTCGCGACCGCAAGCCCACCGGCGACGAGCAGCGCGACAGGATCGAGTGTGAGGCTCGCGTATCCCGGAAGGGCGTGTGAGGCGAAACCGCGAAGAAGGCGCAGGCCGGCAACGGCGAGCACGACGCCGGCGACACCACCAGCCACGGCAAGCATCGTGCTTTCCGTGAGCAGCTGCCGCACCAGACGGCCGCTTCCGGCGCCCAAAGCGGCGCGCACCGCGAACTCCTTGCGCCGCGAGATGGTGCGGGACAGCAACGCACCCGCGAGATTCGCGCACGTGATGATCAGAACCAGTGCGGCACTCGCCATGAGCACGAGCAGCGGAGTGCGCGTGTCTCCGGCGAGCGAGTCACGCACGGATTTCACATATGCTCCTCCATTTCCGGACTCGTGCGGAAACTGCTTCGCGCCCTGCGCAGCGATGGCGGTCACCTCACGGCTCGCCGTCTCGACTGTCACGCCAGGCTTGAGACGCGCGACGGCGAAGTAGTTCTTCCGCATGCGCGCGTTGACGACGGTGCGCAGGTGCGGCTCCAGCGAAAACGGGAGATAGAAGTCGACTTCACCCAACGGGCCGACGAAATCTCGCGGCAGGATGCCGACGACGGTGCGCGTGATGCCATTGATTCGCACAGTGCTTCCCGCGGCACTAAAGTCACCGCCCAACAGTCGCTGCCACGCGCCGTGGGTGAGGATCACGTTGAACGCGGTGTCCGCTGCGGCGTCGCTGTCGCGCAACGTGCGGCCGATCGCCGGCGCGACGCCGAGCGTGCCAAAGAACGACGGCTCGACGCGAGCCAATTTCACGAGGCGCGGCTCGGCGTCCGCATACACGGCTTCCTCGGCTCGCCCGAGGAACGACGAGATGCCCGCGAATGACGTCCCACGTGCGCGAAGGTCGCTCACGGTGCCGGCGCTTACCGGCAACTGATCGTTCGAGCCGTCGAGCAGGCGCCCGTACACCTGCACGATGCGATCGGCGTCGTCGTAGGGCAGTGCATCGAGCAGCACCGACTTCACCACGCCGAAGACGGCGGCGTTCGCACCGATGCCGAGGGCGAGCGTCAGCACGGCGAGCGTGGTGAAGAGTGGTGCGCGGCGCAGCGACCGGAACGCGAACCGGATGTCCTGTCGCAAGTCGTCCATCCACTCCGCGCGGCGTTCGACTGTCACACGCTGCCGATCGACGTCACGCATGGCTTCGCTCCATTGGCGGGTGTTCCCGAACTTGCGCAGCGCTTCGGCGCGCGCGTCCTCTTGCGACATGCCTTGCGATACGAGGTGCGCGGCGTGCATCTCGAGATGGAACGCGACCTCGTCGCTTACGTCCTCGCCGTTCGTCCGCGCATCGACGAGGACGTGAGTGACGAGGTCGCGTTCCATCTCGAGATGCACACCGCGCACCTCGTAACGCGAGGCATGTCGCAGGAAGACGCGCGCGCCGAGGCGCTGCGCAAGTTCGGGAACACCAGCCAATGGAGC
>DASQZA010000025.1:0-1724 GCA_035638935.1 Gemmatimonas sp.
ACGAGGCCGAAGTCCAACAGCTTGGCCACGTCGGGAATGCCGCCACGCTCACCGAGCATGACGTTGCCGGGTTTGATGTCACGATGCGTGAGCCCCGCGCGGTGCGCCTCGTGCAGCGCACTTGCAACCTGTCGCAGCACAAGTATCGCACGACGTGCATCCATCGGGCCCTCGCGCGCCACGAGCTGCTCGAGTGTCGTTCCCGGCAAGTACTCCATGACGTAGTAGAACGTGCCGTCGTCGGTGATGCCGTAGTCGTAGATCGCGATCGTATTCGGGTGCGTGAGCGTGGCGGTGGTCTGCACTTCGCGTTCGAAGCGCCGAAGCACATCTGGATTCCCCGCGTGTTCCGGCCGAATCAGCTTGATGGCGCACGGCCGCCGGAGTAATCGGTGCTCGGCGCGGTACACTTCGCCCATGCCGCCTGCTCCAAGCTGCTCGACCAGCACGTACTGACCGAGCCGAAGTGCATCGCGCGCCACTGTGGTCGCCGCTTCGATGCGATAGGCACCGAACAACGCGTACGCGGTGAACGCGAGCAGAATCGTCCACTCGGCGCCAAGGTAGGTAGCGGCGATCGAACGCGCGATGTCATGCTGGCTCAGACTCCACACGTCGACGACCACGACGAGGCCAAGCAGGATCGCGATCATCGCCGCTGTGCGCTGCCAGCGATTGGGGATGAGCAGGCCGTACGCCACGATCAGGAGAGACATCTTCGCGGCTTGGCTCAGTCCCAGATCGAGCGGAGCCGTATCGAGGACCGGGACGATGGATGGAAAGTCGCCCGCCATCCACAAGGCAATGAACCCGCCGACGATGGCGAACAGCACGCCTTCCAGCCAGCGGAGCCCATTGAGGGTTCGCTGGTGGCTCCGGCGCAGCCACCAGGCGAGCAAGGTGATTGGCGGAATCATCACGCCGATCGCGAATCTGCCCATGGCCATGGAGGCACGCGCCTCGCCGCTCAGCTGCGGCAACCGCGCGCTGTAAAGTACGAAGAACGCGACGACGGTCGCGACAGTCACGAGCGCCACCACGCGCAGTCTCGCTTGTAACGTCGCGGCGAGATCGTCGCTCCCACGGGCGCTGTCGGCACTCGCGAAGCGAAAGCGGGTCGGAAGTGCTTCGAGAGCGCGGCGCGTCATTGCGTCGGAAGATCGCCCGGCGCTTTCCAAGGCGCAAACAACGGAATAACGTCTTGTGCCAGCCGACCGCGTGTCAACGCGTGGTCGTCAAGCCATGTCCGTCCAGAGACCCGGCTCACGGAGCTTTGTCATGATCGAAGTGCGGAATGCCTTCGCCGCGTTACCAGACGGTCCCGATGCGCTCACGACCGTCGACGCGTTGATCCGTGCGTAGGCGCGCCACCGTCGTCGGAATCGCGGGCGTACTCGTCGCCTGCGGAGAGCCGTCGCTCTCGGCCGACCGCGATGCAGTGGACGTGCATGTCACCGTGCGTACCGGCAGCATCATGGCGCCCGATTCCGTGCGCCTTGGATGGACGCGCCTTCGGGTCGAGGAGACGGAGGGTGCGCACATCGTCGTGGTTTTCCGTCTCCCGTCGGCGACGACGTCTGCTGACGTGGCCGCGTTCGTGACTGCGCTCGACACGGCGCCATCGACACCGAGCCCCGGGGTGGCGATCGGTGGCCCGGAAGTCGGTGCGCTTGGCGACGTGATCGTGAATCTCACGCCGGGCGTGTACGTCCTTGCCTGTGTGC
>DASQZA010000026.1:0-2353 GCA_035638935.1 Gemmatimonas sp.
ACGCGCGCGTCGTTGTACGCCTTGGTCGAGACAGCCACGACCACCGGTGCCGCCGCAAGGACAAATGCGAGCACGCGCCACAGCGTGGTGCTCGATCGCAGGAAGACCCAGACGGCGCCGGCGAGCGGAATTGCGGGCAGCAGCAGCATGAAGAGCGCCACCGTGGCAGGGCTGGTGCGCGAACTGCCGGCCGCCGCGAGTCCGAGGACAAAGAAGAACAGCAGCGCGGCGATATCGAGGGCAACGAACCCCCAGAAGAGGAGCTTGATCACGCGGAGGCACGAGCAGTGACGAGCATTCTCATGGGCTCAAGTTGCGTCGATAGGGGCGATCGCGCCAGCGCGCGGGAGAGGATGACGTCGCGATATGGGGCGCGAAACCCGCGTATCGCATAGGTCGTACGCATGCGGATGACGAGACGAACGAGAATTCTTGGCGGCACCGTGCTGCTCTTCGCCACCGCGTTGCTCACGCTCGGGCTGGTGCTCAGCTACGATGCAGCCTGCCCGGCCCCACTCCCTGATGAAACGACAGCGACAGCTACCGTCTCCGCTGCGCAGTCGATGCAGGCAGCGCGCTATCGCTGCTACGGCGACACGGGGGTCATCGCATGGGAAACCGTGCCCCGCCCCGTCATCACCGACAGCGGAGTCCTCGTGCGTGTGCACGCCGCCGCCACGAATCCGCTCGACTGGCACTACATGCGCGGCAAGCCGTACATCATGCGATTGTCCAGTGGAATAGGCCGCCCGTCCGACGTGCGGCTTGGCACCGACTTCGCCGGCGTTGTGGAAGCCGTAGGGGCCAGCGTCACCCGCTTTGCTCCGGGCGACTCCGTGTTTGGCGCGAGCAGCGGCACATTCGGGCGTTACATCACCGTGCGCGAAGCGGGCGCGATTGCGCGGCTACCGCATGCCGTGAGCCTCGAACAAGCGGGGGTGGTGGCCGTTGCAGCGACCACGGCCCTCCAGGCGGTGCGTGATGTCGGCCTCGTCGCCCGTGGGCAGCGTGTGCTCGTCAACGGTGCGTCGGGAGGCGTGGGCACCTACGCTGTGCAGATTGCCAAGGCAATGGGCGCGCACGTCACGGGCGTCTCGAGCACACGGAACGTGGAGATGGTGCAATTGCTTGGCGCCGACACCGTCATCGACTACACGCGAGATGACTTCACGACAAGCGAAGCACGATACGATGTGATCATCGACAACGTGGGCAATCACGCTCCATCGGCACTGCGTCGCGTGCTGACCCCGACCGGACGCGTCGTCATGGTTGGCGGGCCGGATCGCGACCGCTGGCTCGGTCCGATACGGTCGTTCCTGTACGCTGCCGTGTATGGATGGTTCACCAAACAGTCGTTCGGCACCTTGTTTGCCAACACGACCTCCGCGGACCTGGCGTATCTGGCCACGCTGATGTCACAAGGCCAGTTGCGGTCCATCATCGATCGGCGATTCGAGGCTCCCCAGCTGCGAGAAGCAATTGCTTATCAAGAGGCCGGGCGCTCGCGCGGCAAGAACGTGGTGCTGATTCCCTAAGGGATTGGTACAACCCGCACGAGTTGCACAACGTGCGCGTCACGCGAAGAGAAGCTGCTCACGGTGCCGCCACTCCATCACCGCCAGCACGCACACGAAAACCCCCTCCGCGATGAGGTGCGCCAGCCCGAACGCAGACGCCTGACCAGCGACGATCCATGCGGCCGCCCCACACAGTGCGGCCCACGCAGCGTTCGCGAGCACCAGGAGAACGAGCAGCGGCCGTGGGCGGCGCGTGCGCAGCGCGAGGGAGCCCGAGAACGTCCCATACGCGAGGTTTGCCGCGGCCATGCCGAGCAGGAGCGCGCGAGGCAGCGCGTACAACTCACTGAGCCAACTCGAGAGTGCCAACACTACCACGCCAGCGAGTAGACCGGCGCCACTGTCGACCCACAAGAGGTAGCGAGAATGGTGCACGAGGGAAGGAATGCGTGACTGGTTCGGTCTACCGGAGCACGAGCGCGGTTGGCGTCCCCTGCGTAGGACAGGATTCGGCCACCTGGTCCACGTACACCTCCACCGTGTCGCCCACCCGGATGTCGCGTAGATCGGCTCGACGCAGCACGCCATCGGTGGTCGAGCGGCGCAGCACACGAGTACGAGGGCCCACGGTGGCGGCGATCCCACACGGCTCTCGGGATGTGGGACCGGCGTGCACCAACAGCACGGAGCCGGCCCGCCCCGCGGTGATGGACACGACAGGGCCCTGAACGAACGGAGTTCTGGTGAGGGGAGTTATCCCAACCGGTTCAGAGCATCCGGCGAGGAGCCCAAAGGCGGCGAGAAGTTGCACGACGTGGGAGGCGGTACGCGAG
>DASQZA010000027.1:0-2792 GCA_035638935.1 Gemmatimonas sp.
GACTGATGTGCACCCGTCCTCGAACTCACTGTGCAACCTGCGGTTGTGCAACCTGCGGTTGTGCGACCGACGGTGTGTACGAACCCGCGAGTCCAGACTGGTGGGCAGCTGAGACATCACCGGTATCCATGACCGATGCCACGATGCGCGCCTGCTCGGCGTCATGGGCATCCTTGTAGCCTTCGGCGGGGCTCGCGCGCTCCGGACGGCCGATGTAGCGCACACCGACTGCGGCACCAGCCGATGCACGCAGTCGCGGCTGCACGTATGTCCATGCGCCCTGATTGCGCGGCTCTTCCTGTGCCCACACGACCTGCTCGACCGCCGGGTAGAGATCCATCACGCGCACGATCTCCTCGTGCGGCCACGGGTACAGCTCCTCGACACGCACCAAGGCGACGTGCGGATTCCGCGACGGCGCGCCGGCGAGGTCGTAGTACAATTTGCCCGTGCAGAACACGATGCGCCGCACGTCGTCGCGCTGCTGCGATGCCGTCGGATCGTCGATGACCGTCTGGAATCCGCCGTTGGCGAGGTCGGCCAGCTTCGAGGCGGCAGCGGGGAGACGCAGCATCGACTTCGGCTGCATGCACACGAGCGGGCGCCGGCCACGGCGAAGCGCCTGACGGCGCAACAGGTGGAAGTACTGCGCCGGCGTGCTGCAGTAGGCGACCGTCATGTTGCCCTCCGCACACAGCTGCAGGAAGCGCTCGAGCCGAGCACTCGAGTGCTCGGGGCCCTGGCCTTCGTAGCCGTGCGGCAACAGCAGCACGACACCGGAATCGAGACCCCACTTCGCGCGATCGGCAGCGATGAACTGATCGATGATCGGCTGTGCGACGTTCACGAAGTCACCGAACTGCGCTTCCCAGAGCACGAGCGAATCGGTTGCGACCGTGCTGAACCCGTACTCGAATGCCAGCACCGCCGTTTCCGACAAGGCGGAGTTGTGGATCTCGAATGCGCCCTTGGCACCCGGCATCGAGGCGAGCGGCGTGTGCTTCCGCCCCGTCTCTGCATCGTTGAGCACCGCATGACGGTGCGAGAACGTCCCGCGCTCGACATCCTGACCGGTGATGCGCACGGAAACGCCGTCCATCACGAGCGAGCCGAATGCGAGCGCTTCGGCATGCCCCCATTCGATGCCACCCTGTTCACCCATCGCCGTGCGGCGACGCTCGAGCTGCGTCGCGAGTCGTCCGACTGGCTTGAAATCACCAGGCCATGCAAGAAGAGACTCGTTGATCTGCACCAAGCGCTCGGTCGCCACTGGCGTCGAGACACCGCGCGGTGCGAGTGCCGGAGCCGGCGGCCACGGGGCATGCTGTTCCGTTGCGAGCAGCGATGACTTGAAGCGCGCGTGAATCTCCTGATAGCGCGCGGAGGTTTCGCGTTCGACGGCCGCGGCTTCTTCGTCGGTGATCAAGCCTTCGGCAATCAGCTGCTTCGCCCACGCTTGCGGCACCGTCGGATGCGCCTTCACCTTCGCGTAGAGTGACGGCTGCGTGAATGCCGGCTCGTCCGTCTCGTTGTGACCGTGGCGGCGGTAGCCCACGAGATCGATCAGCACATCCTTGCCGAACTTCGCGCGGTAGGCGCACGCGAGGCGTACGGCGGCGATGCAGGCACTGGCGTCGTCGCCATTCACGTGGAAGATCGGGATCTCGAAACCCTTCGCAAGATCCGACGCGTAGCGCGTCGAGCGTGCATCGTCCGGATCGGTCGTGAATCCCACCTGGTTGTTCACGATGATGTGAATCGTGCCACCGGTGCGATATGCGTTGAGACGCGAGATGTTGAGCGTCTCCGGCACCACGCCTTCGCCCGGAAAGGCCGCATCGCCATGGATGGCCACGGGCACGACGGCGTGCTCGTCGCGCTGGTACAGCTTGCCGGGAACGCGCTGCAGCGCCCGCGCGACGCCCTCGATCACGGGATTCACGACTTCCAGATGCGACGGGTTGGGCACGAGGCGGAGCTTGACCTGCTTGCCGTCGACCGTCCGCGCACCCTCGTAGCCCATGTGGTACTTCACGTCACCCGTCGCATGCTCGTCGGCGTGCTCGTGAATGCCCTGAAACTCCGCGAACAGCGTCTCGAACGGCTTGCCCATCACGTTGGTGAGCACGTTGAGGCGGCCGCGATGCGCCATGCCGATCACGATCTCGCGTGCGCCCGCCTTGCCGGACTCGCTGATGACTTCGTCGAGCATCGGCACGAGCGCGTCGGTGCCTTCGATCGAGAAGCGCTTGGCACCCTGGAATGTGCGGTGAAGAAAACGCTCGAGGCCATCGACCTCGTTGAGGCGCTTGAGCATTGCCTTCTTCTCGGCGGCATCGAGCGGGCGCACGTACACGCCGTCACGAAACGCCTGACGGAACCACTCGCGTTCGTCATCCGTGCCCAGATGCCACACTTCGTAGCCGATGCGATTCGAGTACACTTCGCGCTTGCGACGAATGCTCTCGAGCGCGGTTGCGAACCGGTCGTCGCCAAGGGCTCCGGCGGGAATGGCGCGCAGGTCGTCTTCGCTGAGCCCGTAGGACGACGCATTCAGGTCATCCGCACCGGGCGGTGGGCTGCCGAGCGGGTCGAGTTGCACGGCGAGATGTCCGTAGTTGCGGATCGCCTGCATGAGCGACGCGGCGGCTGCCACCTTGCGCAGCATCGCAAGATCGTACGAACCAGCGCTGCTCGGCGATGCGCCGCTCCGCGCCGCTCCACCCGCCGCGGATACCGGGGCCGTCGCGAACAGCGACTCGGCAATCCGGAAGTACTGGCGCCACGTCTCA
>DASQZA010000028.1:0-26118 GCA_035638935.1 Gemmatimonas sp.
TACCGTCCCCGCGCGTAGCCGCGCATGATGTCGCCACCGCCGACCATCGCAAGGCCGTCGAATGGCGGGGTGCCATCCATGCCGACTCCAACCACCTGAGCGGCGATCACACCGCGACCACCAACCGACCGGTATGCACGCGCATCGAGGCGAACCCGCCCGTAGTTGAAGCCCGACCCGACCGCATCGAGACCACGGCCGTACGTGAGCTGCACGAGATGGCCACGATCGGGGGCAAAGAGATTGTCGCGCGTGTCGTCGAGCGCGCCGAGCGTGAGCTCGACCACGCGTCCTCCATTCACGCCCGTGAGCCCACTATTCCGAAGCGCACCCGTGGAGTCCGGCGTGATGGTCTGGTCGATCACGCGCAGCGTCGAGAGCCCATAGAGCGAACGAACCAGGCGCTGCTGCACCGTCGCCGTCGCTTCGATCCCACGTGGCGAGAAGATCTCTTTCGCCGTTTCGGGTGTGTCGTCGCCGATGCCGTAGAACGGAAGCGGATACTCCTGCCACACCAGCGTGCCGGCGAGCCGCCGATCGTTGTTCGAACTCCAGTGCTCGCCCTCGATTCCTATCCGCGTCTGGCTCTTGGCGGTGCGGATTGCGTACGCCATCGCCGTTGCGGGCCGGGCATGCGCCATCGGTGCCGGCTCGAACACGGCGAACGAGGTGATGCCGTATTGCAGGCCGGTCTCCGGCGCGGAGCCGAGCGCCGGAAGGATCTGGACGCGGCGACGGGCAACCGTGGAGTCGCGGGATTCCGCTGCGGTCTGTGCAACGAGCGGCGACAGCATCGCTGAACCGACCGAAAGGCCAAGAACGGTCAGGAGCGTGAGGGGAGCGGAAGCGTTGGACATGGAGGACACCGGCAGTAGGGAGAGTTGATGACGAGGTCATGATGTCCCTTCCAGCGTCCGGCAAAAATACGTCGCGTGACGTAGACGCACGAGGCGAATGACGTAGGCATCCGTTCCGAACTGCGCGATCGTGTCCGGGGAACAGGTCGCGCCGTTTCCCGGCACTCGCTTTCTTACGTCGATCATGCACCGCTTCATGCGCTGGGTGTCCCGTCGGGGCCTCCGCTGGTTCTACCGGGATGTCGGATTCACGGGCACGGAGCGGATTCCGGACGAGGGGCCGGTACTGCTGGTGGCCAATCATCCAAACGACCTCACCGATGTGATGATGGTGCTCCTGAGCACCCATCGGCCTGTGCGATTCGTTGCCACGGCGACGGCGGCGGCCTCACTACCGGTGCGCTGGGCCTATGAAGGCATGGGCGTCATTCCGGTGACACGAGTGCGCGACGCGCGGAAAATGCGCGAGCGTGGTGTGGACGTGGCCGCGGCGAACCGCACCGCGTTCACCAAGGTGACGGACGTACTTGCCGCGGGCGGAATGGTGGCGCTCTTCCCCGAAGGCGGAGTGCATGCTGGACCCGACATTGGCACGTTGCGATCGGGTGTCGCAAGACTGGCCATAGACTGCGTCGCTAGTGGCGCGGTAGGCGCACTTCAAGTTATTCCAGTCGGATCGCAGTACGAATCCGCACACCGCGCCGGAAGCGATGCCAACGGTGCCATCGGCCGCCCTTTACTGTTGGACAGCTGGATTGCAACGGCGTCGGGAAAGCCGCACGCGACTTTTACCGTTGAAGTCCGCCGGATGATGCAAGGCGTGTGTCGCACTGCGCCGACGACCGACGAGGCGCTCCAGCGAGATCGGATTCTTGCGGCGGCCGGCGCGAGCATCGCTGCACCCGAGGAGCGGCCGATGGCCGCAGCTGGACGGATTCATCACGGCTGGGCCCGTCTGGCGATGCATCCGCTCGCTGCATCGGCGGCAAGCCGAATCTGCGACGCGACGACCGCAGCAGGCGGCAGCGCAGTCTCGGCGCTCGATTGCCGCCGAGTGCTGCTGGCGGCGTCCGAACCGCACACCGGCACCACGGACGCGCCCGATCGCAGGTCGCACGATCGCAGCGCGCCGTCGCCGGTGTGGCGGCTCGCGCTGCAGGCGCCATTTGCTGGGCTTGGCTTCGCGCTGCACGCACCAGTGTTCGCGCTGATCTCGATGCTGTCGCGACGGCTTTCCACGAGCAATGCAGACGTCGCTGCGCGGGCCATCATTCCGGGCCTCTACCTTATCTTTGTCTGGTACGCCGTACTTGCCGCGGCGCTTGCCGCTGCACTCCGCTGGTCGCCTTGGGGAAACGGAGTGGCGTTCCCAATGGTGCTGCTGCTCGTCGTCGGCTTTCTGGCAGCATTGCCGCGACTCGGTGATGCGGCCATCCAATGGCCACGCGAATGGATGGGGCATCGGCTTGCTGCGCGTGTGCGTCGCCTTACCGAGCAGCAGCGCGCAGACCTTCGAACGTCAATGCGCACGTTACGCGATGCGTGTGCTTCTCATATCCAAGATCCCGCAGTGACTTCAGCTGTGACTTCAGTCGTGACATCCAGTGTGACCGAACAGGCCGGTGTGGCATGACGCTGCTTTCCGTCGGTAATGCCGGCGTCGATTTTGGCGCCTCCGAGATTTTCCGCGACATCACGTTCACGATTGCCGCCGGAGACCGCTGGGCGATCGTCGGGCGCAACGGCACCGGAAAGACCACGCTGGTGAAGCTGATCACCGGGGATCTCGCTCCTACGCGCGGCAACGTGGCGCGCCAGCCGGGATTGCGCATCGCGCTCATGGACCAGCACCGGCGGTTCCCCGACGACATGTCGCTGTGGGATATCGTGGCGGGTGCGTTTGGAGAGCTGGTCGAGCTCGAGCACTCGCTCGCGCGTCAGGCGGCGAATCTCGAGCACGATCACGGTGATGCCGCGATGGCGAAATACGGCCGCGACCTCGAACGGTTCGAGCGCGAGGGCGGCTACCAGATGTCGGCCAGCGTCGATTCCGTGCTGATGGGCGTCGGCTTCGACCCTGTAGCCGCGCGCACCACCGTGATCGGTACGCTGAGCGGTGGAGAACGCGGGCGCGTCGCACTCGCGCGCCAGCTCGCGACGCCGTCCGACCTGTTGCTGCTCGACGAACCGACGAACCATCTCGATCTCGACACCACGGCGTGGCTCGAGGATTATCTCCGCACCACCGAGCGCACGGTCGTGTGCATCAGTCATGATCGCGCATTTCTCGCGGCGATGGCCGATCACGTGCTGCATTTCGAGGGCGGAACCGCGTTCGCATACACCGGCGGCTATCAGGCCTTCATCGCGCAACGCGAGGAGAAGCGTCTCACGCAGCAGCGCCAATTCGACAAGCAGCAGTCGAAGATCGCGTCGGAGGAGACCTACATTGCGCGCAATCTCGCCGGGCAGAACACGAAACAGGCGAAGGGCCGTCGCAAGCTGCTCGCGCGCATGCCGCGTCTCTCGGCGCCGATCGGTGAGGATGGCGTAATGGCGCTCCGCCTCGCTGCGGGCGCGCGCAGTGGCGACCGCGTCGTCGAGACGGAGAAAGTCACCATCGCGGTCGAGTCGCGTGCCCTCATTCGTGATCTCACGGTCGTGCTCGAGCGCGGCGAAACCGTCGCGTTGCTCGGCCCCAACGGCGCCGGGAAAAGTACGCTCATCAAGACATTGATCGGCGAACGCGAGCCCGCGACCGGGCGGGTCAAGATCGGGCCCAGCACGACGGTGGCGTACTACCGGCAGGACCTGGCGCACCTGCCGCTCGATGCGACGATCTACAGCGTCATCGAGAAGCAGCGCCCGCTCTGGGAACGCCGGCAGGTGCAGGGCCACCTCGGCAAATTCGGGTACAGCGGCGACGAGGTGCAGCGCACGGTCGGCACGCTTTCCGGTGGCGAGCGTGCGCGTGTCGCGCTCGCTCTGTTGACGCTCGAGCAGTCGAACCTGCTCATCCTCGACGAGCCCACCAATCATCTCGACGTCGAGTCGATCGAGGCGATGGAGGATGCGATCGAGAGCTACGAGGGCAGCGTGCTGATCGTCAGCCACGACCGCGCGGTATTGCGTGGCGTCGCGACGCAGGTCTGGGAGATCCGTGACGAGAAGATCGACGCGTTCGATGGCAGTTTCCTCGAATGGGAGGACGTCCGCGCGGACAGGAAGGCCAAGGCCGAGCGCGATGCACGGGAGACGGCAGCAAAGGAATCGGAGCGGTTGGCGAAAGCGCGCGCGAAGACGAACGCCGACAATCGTGCGGCGGAGCGAAACGCCAAGTCGACCGGTACGCCGTCGTCCAATGGTTCCGCGAACGGCGCTGGCAAGGGAAAACCTGCGAGTGACGGGGATACGAAGCGTGCGCTTCGTCTCGCGCAGAAGACGTTGTCGGATGCCGAACTGCGTGTCGCAGTGCTCGAGGGCAAGATTACCGAACTCACGAGCGCGCTCGAGGCTCCCACGCTCTACGACACCCCCGGTGGTGTCGCCAAGGCGCAGCAGCTCGGCAAGGCGCTCGACGAGGCACGTGACCAGCTCGACGAGGCGGTGCACGACTGGAGTGCGGCGGCCGAACGTGTGCAGGCGGTTCAGCCCGTGAGCGGACGATGAAAGTGGTGGTGGCCGCGTCGATGATCGGCGCGCCCATTTGCTGCCCGATGAGCGTCGTACCTGCGCAAGCTGTGCCGGCGCAAGTCGCGCAGGCTCAGGACACGGTACCAAAGCCACGAGCGTTGCAGGACCTGCTCGCCGATGCGAGTCGCCGGAACGTGCTGCCACCTGAGCTTCTCGCGTACAAGGCACAGGTGGAGACGGAGGTCGCCGTGCTGATTCGCCGAGACGAGGGTACCGAGGCCGTTGCCGCAATCGAGGACGTGGCAAGTGCGCTGCGATGGACGCGTAGTGGCGTGTACGATCAGCGCGTAACCGGCTACCGCGCGCAACGCGTGGGCTTCAACGTGTCGATGCTGTCCGCTGTGCGCACCGGCTGGCTCAACCCGACGCTCTACGGCAACCGGCTGCGCGTGCGTGCGCGCGCGAACTCGCCGGCGACCCGAGTGAACAGTGGCATGCGTCGTGACGGGAGCGACACGTTGCCTGCCGTGCATCCACTCGCCACCGATCGCGAGCGCTTCTACCGCTACAGCGGTGGCGACACGATCGTCACCTTGCGGAGCGGCGAGCGCACGATTCCCATCGCGCGTGTGCGGGTGCAGCCTCGCACCGACGTGAGTGGCCAAGTCCTGCTGTTCGACGGAGAGTTGGATCTCGATGCGTCGCGTGGCGCGTTGGTGCGCATGCGTGGGCACTTCGTGCGAATCAACGAGCAACGGGGCATGGTTGCCCGTCTCGTCGAGGCGGTCGCGTTCATCGAGTACGAGAACGCCGAGTACGAGGGAAATTTCTGGTTGCCGGCGCGGCAACGCATCGAGCTGCAGGCTGCGTCACCGATGACGGGCGAGGGACGCGCGGTCGTCCGCATCGTGTCGCGATTCGGGCCGATCGCGGTGAACGACACGACGCTCGCCGACAGCGTGACGATCGCCGCGCGCACCGTGCGGCGCTTCTCGTATGCACCGCAGGATTCGATCGATCGGTACGACCGCTGGCGTGGGCCGATCGGCTACCTCCTCGAGGGAACGCACTCCGACGACTTCAACGACGTCGGTCCCAATCGATGGCGCACCACGGGCGCGCCACGGCTGGACTACACGACGCCGCGCGGATCCGACATCCTGCACTTCAATCGCGTGGAAGGGTTGTATACCGGCGCTGGCGTGAAGCTCTCCATGCGCGACCTCGCACCGGGCGTGGTGTTGCGCGCCAACGCCGGATGGGCGTGGGGCGAGGGCACTGCGCGCGGCCGCGCGTCGGTGGAGCGCACGCGCGGGCCGTGGACACTTGAGCTGCGCGGCGGGCGATCGATCGACAACACGAACGATTTCCGCAACCCGCTCGATTCCGGCTCGACACTGGGCGCACTGATCGGGTCGGTCGATCCGTACGACTACGTCGACCGCTCGAGCGGTGCACTCTCTGCAGTGCGTCGCGTCGGCAATCGCTCGCTCATCGCGCGCGTCGACTTGGGTGTTGGCGACGACCGGTACCGCGGCAACAGCTACACGCGTGGGCCATTTGGCGGACCACGCTACCGCGCGAATCGCGGGGTCGATGAGGGTTCGTACGTGCGCACCGCGGCATTGCTCGAATGGCATCCGGACGTGAGCGCCGAGTTCGTGCGCCCGGGTGTCGGTGCGCGGCTCGCGTACGAACGTGGCGATGGCACGCTTGCATGGCAGCGCACAGAGGTGCGCCTCGTCGCGCGACAGCTGTTCGGGCCCTTCACGGCGGTCGCCCGCGCCGATGGAGGCATCGTGAGTGGCGCACGGATTCCCGCGCAACAGCTGTTCGAGATCGGCAACAATCAAGGGCTGCCGGGCTACGGCGACAAGGAGTTCGCAGGTTCGCGCGCGGCGATCGTGCGTGCCGGATTGATCTATCTCTCACCGTGGCTGCAGCGGCCGATGCGCATTGGCCGGCGCCTGATCTTTCCACCAGTGGCGCCCGGATTGAGCATCGGCGTGCAGAGCGGCTGGACAGAGCTGCCGGATGCGGCAGCGCGAGCTGCAGTGCTGCGGCTCGGTACGACCGTGGATTCAACGGGTGCCACGGTACCGGTGTCGCGGGAGACAGAACGCGTGCGTGCGACGGTAAGCGCGGGGCTGCGGTTCTTCTCGGGGAGTGTTTTTGTTGGTGCTGCGCGGGCGGTGGATCAGGCCGCGCGGTGGAAATCGTTGGTGGTGTTTGGGCAGCAGTGGTGAGCGCTTGGCGTCCAAGTCGATCACACCCCGGCGTCTGTCGCCTGGCGTCTGGCGTCCGAGCCATTCGCCTCCGTCCCAACCCCGCACGTCGGACAGAACTGAAAAAACGCGTTCTTGCGCGTCCCGCAGTTTCCGCATTCGTCGAACAACTTCAGCCCACAAAACACGCAGAAGTTTCCGGCTGACGCGGCCCCACCCGCCATGGGTCGTTCGCATGCAGGACACACATGCGTCGCCATGCGCTTGAGCGCCGTCTCGTAGCCCATGCCGCGCCGGCGCTCGCTCTCGCTCTGCTGCTCCACGACGCGACGCCTCGCGAGATACTTCTTCATCTCGCGTACCGCGTACCGCGCAACGACGGCAGTGAGCAGGATGCCGACGCCGTGCTTGACGTAGCCGCCGTAGCTCGGCAAGTACGGCACGAGCTCCACGAAGAACGCGAACGCCGCGAACAGCACGAAGCCGCGGGCCAGCGGCCAGTAGTCGCTGCCCCGGGCGCGTGCGATCAGGAAGCCGGCGATGAGGAGCAGCGGTAGCGTGAGCGCGAGGCGCAGCGCAAAGATGCTGATCTCCTGCCGGAACAGTGCGCGCTGGTACCGCGCCTCCACGGCCTCGCTGCGATCGGCCTCCGCGCGGTTCTCCGTCTCCTGCGCCTGCGAGATCTCGAGCATCGCACCATTGAGCGCTTCGATCTCACGCTGCGCTTCGCGTTCGCGTTCGCGTGCGCCAAGTGAATCGAGTGCACGCGTACGCGCGAGCACTTCCGGATCCTGCCGCGGGTCCGTGGTCGCGCTGCGCGTCGCGATCCAGTTGTCGAAGCTCGTGCGCGCCGTGCCGTAGTTGTTGCTGGCGATGGTGAGGAACTGCTGCGCCCGATCTCGCGCGGCGCTACGGTCCTGGTAGAGCCGCTGCAGGGAGTCGCGTCGCACTTCCGTCGCACGCACCGCACCCGGCGGCATGAACTGCTCCGGCGTGAGCGTGCGATCGACTCCAGGCAGCTCGCCAATGATCTTCCCGCCAAGGCCAATCAAAAAGCCCGCGAAGGCCAGGGAAACGACCCACATCGCGATGGCGAACAGGCGTTCCGGCACTCGCAGGCTCTTGATCATTCCTGACATCTCCATCTACGACAGGAGGCGCGCCCCGGCATGGTGCGCGCCTCCTGTCGGCTGTCCGGTACGATACCGCGAGCCGCGATTTTCTGCAGCCCGCGGTTCGTGATCCGCTAATTGGTCGTGCTGACCGCGCCGAGCTTCGCGCGCTCCAGGAACCAGCCCTTCGCGGCGTCGCGGTACATCAGGTACACGATGCCATCGCGACCGAAGCCAGCGACGGAGCGACCGACAGGGATCCGCACGCGCTGCGTGAGCTCACCGCGGTTGTTCACGACGTCGTACACGAGCTCACCGGCCTTCGACTGCGCCGACGTGGTCGGCAGAATCCAGAGGTTGCCGTCCATGTCCGGCCGCGCTGCGCCGGAGCGGATCGCCGGGTAGTAGTCCGCGATTTCGTTGAGTGGAACGAATTCCACCGTCGGTGTCGGCATGACGAAGTTGGTCATCGGGCCCGGTGCCCCGCCGCCGGGTGCGCCGACCGACATGCCACCACCACCAGCCGCGCCCATCGTGGACATCACGCGAATTTCCATCTGCGCGCCACCACCGGTGGCCGCGCCCATCGCTGCACCAGCCGCGGCAGCGCCACCGCTCGCACCCGCGGCCTTCGCCTCGGCCTGCGCCTTGTCGATCGCGGTGCGCGCCGAGTCGATGAGCTTGAGCTTGTCGTCGTCGGTGAGGCGCTTCCAGTCGAACGGCAGCTTTGCCGAGGAGACGGCCTTGCCGTCCGGACGGATCCAGTCGATGTGGTAATCGTGGCCACGGACGAAGGCCACCGAACCGTCGGACAGCACCGCCCACTCGTCGATGGTCGGCAGCGGGTTGACGACCATCTTCGCGTTCATCTTGCCATCGCTGCCTTGCACCATGCTCACGCGCGAGCCGCTCTGGATCTTCACGCGACCGATCGTGTCGACCGTGCGCGTGTCGAAGTTGGCGCGCACGATGGGCGCGGAATCGGGCGGCTGGATCATGGCCGGCATCCCTCCGGGTCCGTCCATGCGCATGTTGGTGCGGTTGATCGTCATGCTGCCGCGGTACACCAGGTTGCCCTGGCCATCCACCCCGCTCGCTCCACCCGCGAGGAAGCGCAGGTCACTCGGCTTCGGTGCGGCCATGACATGCGCCACCTTGCCGGTCGGATCGATCACCAGCAGCGACAGCGAGCTGCCATCGACGAAGAGCGAGGAATCCGCGAGGTAGGGAATCAGCGGCGCTGCGCGTGGGCCGTAGCTGTTTCCGCCCTCCGCCACCGAGTCGATCACGACCGTCGGGTTGCCGAGGTTCGCGTCGAGCATCACGAGTTGACGGCGGATGCCGTCGTTGACCAGCACCTTGCCGCCCGCCAGTGGACGCACGCCGAAAATGTTGCCGAAGTGAACCGTCGTCTTCGCATCGACGGCGGCCAGTTCGCGAACGGGCACTGCTTTCTGCGCGTGCGCTGACGCACTCACCGCGGCACTCATGGCGATCGCGGTGCACAGCATCCCCACTGTGGTTCTGGATTGCATGGTCGGACTCGGAATTGGATGGGGCATGAAAGAGCGAAACTGCATCGGATGTGATGGGACACCTGCCACACTGCCAGCGGTTGCCGCCGGGTTGCGAACGATTGGGACGGACGCCGGTGACAGGAGCGAACGGCTGGCGCTGGCCCGTGCGGAATACGGGTCGGGGTAACTGTCGGGCTAGCGGATGAAGAACGGCTCCCCGTTGCCCGCGCTCGACGACCGCAGGAACTTGAGTACCCGCGGATCCAGGAAATTGGCGATCTGCATCGGCAGCTTTCGCTTCTGCGAACCCGTCAGAAGCTTCTTGACGTCCGGGACGAGCGTCACGAGGTAGTCCACGGTCTGCTCACGGGCGGTCACGTACCGGTCGTACGCCTGGTCCCCGTTGTAACCCTCCGGCAGCCCCTCGAGGTAGCGCGACACCGGCGACCAGAGCGCGTCGGCCCGCTGCGTGAACAGACGGCTCAGTACGGACAGGCTGTCGGCCTGCTTGCGCGTGAGCTTGAGGCTGTCCTGCTGCTGCAGGATGAGCGACATCGGATTTGGGATGCTGGCACTGCCGAGCGACTTGAGCACGGGTGCCGTGAGCTTGGTGCCTGGCCGGCCACGTCCCTGGTTGAGCTGCTGCGACAGCACCTGACGCTCTCTCGGCGTCCCGATGTCCATCTGCACGCGCAGGCTCACGAGCGGGAGTTGCCGCACGGTGCTCTGCGTCGGGCGCGTCGTGCCGAAACGCTGGTTCACTTCGTACTTGTAGCGCTTGGTGACCGGATCGAAGCCGCGCACGAAGAGCAGGCTGGCATCGGGCGGAATCACCTGGCCCCATCCCTTGATGTCGTTGCCGTTGACGAGCATGTCGGCGAGCCCGAGCGGGTTGTTGACGCTGAAGTTGATGCTGGTCCGCTTCGGCAGCCCGATCTTCTGCGGGTTGAAGTTGAAGTTGAGACTCGCCTGGGCCATCCACGGCGCCGTGCAGCTGCCGCGCGAAGCGAGCGTGCCGAGCTGCGCGGCGAGACACTTGCGGGCCACGGGCTCGCCGGACTCGAGCAGTGTGCGCATCGAGGCCGCGACTGCGGGGTCGCTGGCGCTCGCCGGATCGAACACGTACGCGCGGTCGTTGCCACCGCTGCCGTCGCCGTTCACGTCACCCGCGATAGACGGTGTGAAGCGCATGCCGGAGATGAACGCGACATTCCACGTCACGTACACGACGTCGAAGATCGGAATGCTGGTGAAGCCGATGCCGAACTGGTGACGACCCTGCTGCAGGCCAGTGCCCCACTGCTTCTCGAACGGATCACCGACGGTGCTGCTGAACCCACGAAACTGATCGCGCAGCGCGAGCAACTGGTACGACACGTTCCAGCGCAGCTTCGGGTTCGCGGTGACCGGGCGCAGTGTGACGAGCAGCTGCTGGGCGTCGGAGCGCAGTTCGGAGCGCTGCTCGTTCACGCGAAGCAGGTCGGTGGTGAGGCGGGTGTCACGCGGTGCGATGGCGCCGGTGCGCGGGTCGATGCCGGTGACGTTCGCGAACACCGGACGGCTGCCTTCATTGTCGAGCGTGAAGCGCGTCGTGCGATTGAGGTTGCGGTCGATCGCGTCAGGCTGGTTCAGGTTGAGCGAGTACACGGCCGACAGGCCGAGTGCGAACCGATTGTCGAGAATCGGGCCGCCCCAGTTGAGATTGGAGCGCCAGACGCGCGTCTGCCGGTAATCATTGCCGAACAGCACGACGTTGGGCGTGACGTTCGAGAACACCGAGCCGCTCGTACCGTCAGCGCACGTCGACGGCACGAGCGATGCATTCCGCAGGTAGTCTTCCCACTGCGGCACCGGTGCGGCTGGGCCATTGCAGTTGATCTGCACCGTCGACGTCGGGAGGCCCGTGTTGATGATCGCATTCGACGCGAGGCCGGCCTCGCGCAGGTTCTGAAACACGCCCGCGCCTCCCTGGATGAGCGCACGCGGTGGGCGCGCCGCGCCCGGTATGAACGCGATCTGGTTCTGCTTGCCATAGAACCAGGTGAATCCGACGCGGGGGCTCATGTACACGCGGTTGGGCACGAAATCGTTGCGCAACCCGAGGCGATTCTCCACGAGCGGGTTGCGATCGGGCGCCTCGAGAAAGCGATTGGCGTCGACGCGCAAGCCGTATTGCACCTGCACGTCGGGCGTCGGGCGCCAGAAATCACCGAGCGACAGTGCACCGGTGAGCTGGCTGCCCTCGCGACGCGGCATCGACAGCGTACGGCTGAACGACGCGGGCACGCCGGCCTGGAGATCGGCAAGTGAATTGAAGTTGTACGTGCCGAGCAGGTTGAAGCTCTGATCGGCCGAGAACGATTCGTGGCGCAGGTTCGACGTGAGCTTCACGGCATGCCGGTTGTTGCCGGCGTACCAGCGCACCTCGTTCGCGATCTCCGCAGTGCGCGAGCGCTGGCTCAGGTCAAGACCGGGGTTGCCGCCGAACGACAGCACACGCACCGCCGACGTGCCGTCATCCAGCAGCGAGTTGATGCGCACATTGCCACTCGGGCTTCGCAGGTACGGATCGTTCTCGGCGCCGCTGAAGCTGAAACCGACATTGGTCGTCGAGAGGAAGCTGTTCCAGAAGTAGTTGCTGTGCTTGAGCGAGACGAGACCGTTGAAGTTCGTCGCCTCGCCGTTGTGCGCCGGCACGGTGAGCAGCGAGTTGCCGCCACCGATGGCCTGCTGGCTGCGATTGTAGCCACCGATGAAGCCCAGCGTGATGCCGTTACCGGTGCCGTTCGCACTCGGCGTGATGTCGATATTGCTCTGGACGTTGATACCGTCGGTGACCTGCTGTGTCGGCAGGTTGGAGAGCGACACCGGGATGCTCGCGGACCCCAGAATGCCGAGCAGCCGGGTGACCGAATCGCGTGCGACTCCGGCAGACGCAAGGCCCAGCGGATTGGTGTTGAGGAGTGACGGCAGCTCCTTGATGTTGCGCGACACGCCGAATGATCCGTTGTAAAAGTTGCGATCGAGCGTGATCGGGCCGCGTCCGCCTGCGCCGAATTGGACGTTGGTGAACTGCTGGTTCTGCGCCTGCGCGACGTCGTCCGCGAACTGGAGCTGGGGCGCGCGGGCATTCGTACTCGCCTGGCGGTTCGAGAAGTTCGTGCCGGGCAATGTCTGCAGGGAAATACGCGCGCCGCTGAAGTTGCCGATGCCGGGATCGTAGCTGTACGTGAGCACGGAGGCGCTCACCTGCGCGTCGGGCGGCAATGTGCTGATGCCTGAGCCGAGGCCGTTCATCGTGGTGCTGTTCTGGTCGGCCGAGAGCCCGAGTGCCGAGAAGACGTCGGCGGCACCGTCCAGACCGGGAATGAGTTGAATGCCGGGCGTAGTTGCGGCGAGCGCGGCGAGGTTGCCCATCTGGTCCGGCGGCACCGCAGCATTGTTGAGCTGCCGCTCACCACCACCGACGTTGGGGTTCGCGGCGTTGCGGTTCGGAAGTGCACGCGGCCCATCGGCCGATACGTTCATTGCATCCAGCGTCGCGATGTTGGAGGCGAGTCGGGCGTCAGCGATCAGAATCTCTTCATCCGCGATACGCTTGATCTCGAACCGCTTGGCTTGAAAGCCGATGGCGCGGAACTCCACCCAGTAGTCACCCTCACCGGAGGGGTAGGTGATGGAATAGCGTCCATTCTTGTCGGTCGTGGTGGTCTTGGAGACGTTGCCCGTGTACGACGTCGCGCGCACGGTGACACGTGGAATCGGCTGTGAATCGGGGCCCGTCACGCGTCCGCGAATGACGTCGAGCTGCTGCGCAACGGCCTCGGTCGCGGCGGGGGGCGCAACGAGCGCGAAGAGGAGGAGGACCAGCGAGGCGAGCGGGCGCATTATGAGGAGCGTGGAGGGGGCGGGGCGCTGCGTGTTCACGGCGTGTTCACGGCGTGTTCACCTTGGAACCGTGATACCGGCTAAGGGTTCACTACGGCGCCTCGCCGGTTTCGATGCAGCCATCTCCGCACTGGGACGGGGCCCGGGACAAGGTGTCGGAACCCGCCCGTGGTCAGAACTCCCCGATGAACCCGATCTCCGGCTCGAGCCGATGGCCGAACCGCTCCTCGACGGCACCCTGCGCATGTGCGATCAGCGCACGGACATCCGCCGCCGTGGCCGCGCCCAGGTTCACCATGATGTTCGCATGGATGTGCGAGATCTGCGCATCGCCGACCCGGAATCCCTTCAATCCGCACTGATCGATCAGACGCCCCGCGCCCACGCCCTCGATCTTCTTGAAGATCGATCCGGCACTGGGATGAATCGCGAGCCACGGATGCCGCGATCCCCGCCAGGCGAGATTCTCCTGCAGGATGCGATGCAGGATCGCCGGGTCTTCCGGTGCGAGACGAAAGCGCGCGCTGAGCACGATGTCCCGCCGATGATGGAAAATCGTGTCGTCGTAACCGAAGCCGATGTATTCGGCATCGACCTCACGGCGCACACCGTCCTCACCCAGGATCTCGCACGACTCGAACGCCTCGGCGATGAACATCGTGCGCGCGCGATCCGGTGCCGGCGAGAGAAAATGCAGGTTCTGCCAGAGCGCACCGCCCACCGTGCTCGGAATGCCGACGTAATGCTCGAGCCCCGACCAGCCGGCGCGCACCGTCTCCACGACGAGGTCACCGATGATTGCGCCGCTCTCGGTCCAGAGCATCCCGTCAGCGCCGAGGGTGTGCCGGGTCGCGACATTCCGGATGACGAGACCACGCACGCCACGATCGCCCACCAGGACGTTCGCACCGAGTCCCAACACCATCCATGGAACGCCGAGCGCGCGCGCCGTGGAAATGGCGCTGGCGAGGTCGTCGGCCGACGTGGCATCGTACAACACATCCGCAGGACCCCCGATCCGGAACGTGGTGTACGGACCCAGCGGTTGGTTCAGGTGCATCCCCTCGGCGCGTAGCCCGGGGCGCAGCGCTTCGGCGAGTCTCTCCGCGCGTCCGAGGTCGTCGGCGATCGTGACGGGATTCATCGGGTCATCCAGCTTCGCATCATTCAGTATCATCCTGAAAGATTCCCTCACTGGTCTTCGAATGCCAGCGTTCGCACCATCACGTCCACTGTTCGTCCTGCTCACGGCGCTCACGCTCGCCGGTCCGGCGACCGTGACGCCCCACACATTGCCGGCGCAGTCGCGCGCCGAGCTCGAAAAGGTGCTGCGTCGCAAGGTGCTGGCGAACGGCCTCGAAGTGATCGTGGTGGAAAACCACGGCGTGCCGATCGCGACGCTCGAGATCGACGTGCGCAATGGTGCGTTCACGCAGAGCCCTGAGTACGCGGGCCTGGCGCACATGTACGAGCACATGTTCTTCAAGGCGAACAAGTCGCTGCCGCTTCCGGATGCGTTCACCGATCGCGCGGCGGAACTGGGCGCGGTGTTCAACGGCAGCACGCGCGAGGAGAACGTCAACTATTTCCTCACGCTGCCGGCCGATTCCATCGAAGGTGGCCTGCGCTTCCTCGCGGGTGCACTGCGCGACCCGCTTTTCCTCGAGGAAGAGCTCAAGCGCGAGAAGGAAGTCGTGCTTGGCGAATACGATCGCAATCAGGCGCAGCCTGGATTCGAGTTCGTGCAGCAGTCGACGGCCCTTCTGTACCCGGGGCAGTCGAGTCGCAAGAACACGATCGGCGACCGGAAGGTGCTGGCGAACGTCACGCCGGAACAGATGCGCGTGATCCAGAAGAAGTACTACGTGCCCAACAACTCGGTGCTGATCGTGACGGGCGATGTCGATCCTGCACGAGTGTTCGCACTCGCGGAGCAGATCTACGGGGATTGGCCGCGTGGCGCCGACCCGTTCACGGCCGATCCGATCCCACCGATTCCGACCCTCGATGGAAACAAGGCATTGATCGTCGAGGAGAGCATCAATGCGATCGCCGTGCAGCTGCAGTGGCAGGGGCCGAGTGTCGGCAAGGATCCGGCGGCAACGTACGCTGCCGACGTCTTCAGCGACGTGCTCAACACGCCGGGGTCGACGTTCCAGAAGAACCTCGTCGACAGCGGATTGTGGCAGCAGATCGGCGTGAACTACTACACGCTCAACCAGGTCGGGCCGATCTCGGTGAGTGGGCAGACCACGCCGGAAAAATTGCGCCCCGCGCTGGCGGCGCTCGAGAAGGAGCTCGCGCGGTTCAACGATCCGACCTACATCTCGACCCGCGAGCTCGAGGCAGTGAAGGCGCAGCGTACGGTATCGAGCGCATTCGGCATCGAGAAGGCATCGGCGATTGCCAGCACCATCGGTTTCTGGTGGAGCGTCGCCAATCTGGAGTATTTCATGGGCTATACCGACCAGATGGCGCAGCAGCGCATCACGGATCTCATGCGCTATACGAACACGTACATCGTCGGCAAGCCGCGCGTGACGAGCGTGCTGATCTCGCCCGACGTACGCAAGGCAATCAACCTCACGGAAGCCGAACTGCTCTCGAGGGCAAAGGCACCGGTGATCCGTCCATGACCTCGATGTCTCCGAAGATGCTCCGTTCGCTGGCGCTCGCCGCATTCGCTGCGGCCACTGTTTCACCGATCGCGGGACATGCGCAGTCGGCTACCATACCGTCGGCTGCAGCTACGCCAGCTGTCCGCGCACCGGCACGCGCCACCTCGGCGGAAGATACGCTCACTTCGCAGTTCGAGGTGGCCGGCATCCCGGTCGTGCTGCGTCGCGTCACGGCCAACAACGTCGTCGCCGCCAACTTGTACCTGCTCGGCGGCTCGCGGCAGCTCACGCCCGCCACCCAGGGTGTCGAACTGCTGCTGCTCGAAGCGAGTGAACGCGGCACCGCCAAATATCCGCGCGACGTGCTGCGCGCCAAGATGGCGCGCTTGGGCAGCGTGATCGGTGTGAGCCCGGGAGCCGACTGGACGACGGTGGGATTGCGTTCGACGGTCGCGGGCCTCGACAGCACATGGGCGATCCTGGCCGATCGCATCGCAGCGCCGACGCTCGCAGCAGGCGAGGTAGAACTCGTGCGCGAGCAGTTCGTGCAGGCGGTGCGTCAACGCAAGGACAGCCCCGACGCACTGCTCGACTTCCTCGCGGACAGCATCACGTTTGCCGGCCATCCGTACGGGCTCGATCCCGTCGGCACCGAGGCATCACTGACGGCGCTCAAGAGCGCCGATCTCAAGGCATATCACACTGCGCAGATCGTATCGTCGCGCATGATGCTGGTGGTCGTGGGCAACGTGTCGCGCGCGAAGGTGGAGCGGCTGGTGCGAGAGTCACTGGGCCGACTGCCGAAGGGCACATACAAGTGGACGCTGCCGGAAGCGCCGGCTGTGCAGACTTCGGCCTACGTGACGGAGAAACGGCCCCTGCCCACGAACTACCTGCAGGGCTACTTCATCGGCCCGCCCGCCACGTCGAAGGACTATGCAGCGTTGCGGCTCGCCTGTGCCGTGCTCTCGGGACGGTTGTTCAACGAGGTGCGATCGAAGCGCAATCTGTCGTATTCGGTCAATGCACCGTTCGTGGAAAGGGCGTTCTCGGTGGGTGGGCTGTACGTGACGACGACATCGCCCGACCAGGTGCTGCAGATCATGCTCGACCAGATCGGCGCGCTGCGCGAAGGCACGATCACGCCGGACGGCCTCGACCGCCTGGTGCAGCAGTTCATCGTTACCTACTTCCTCGACAACGAGACCAACGCCGATCAGGCGAACCTGCTCGCGCGCGCTGCCCTGTATCAGGGCGACTACCGGCGTGCCGCACGCTTCGTCGACGAACTGCGGGCCGTGACGCCCGAAGACATTCGCTCGGCCGCCCGCAAGTACATGACGAATGTACGGTGGGCATACGTGGGTGACCCAGCGCGGGTCACGACCGCAAGGCTCACAAGGTTCTAGCAGAGAAGCAGGAAATTCGCCGTTCACTCACGTCTTCGTCCCTGACTTCTCCCATGCTTTCTCCACGCACACTGCTCGCGTTCGCCGGTCTATCCACGGTCGCCCCGTGCGCATCAGCACGGGCGCAATCCCCGTACACGGTCACCGCGTCCGCCCCAGCCGGCTTCGACCGTGCCCTTGCGCAGCGTGCCTCGCAGGAGCATCTCACGCGGCTCATCGCGATCAACACGCAGAACCCGCCGGGAAACGAGCTCAAGACGGCGCAGTACTTCGACTCGGTGTTCGCGACGATGCCGGGTGTCGAGCGGCACCTGCTTCCGGCCGGTGAGGGCCGCGCGAATTTCATTGCACGATTGCGCGCCGGACGTCCGACGGCCAAGCCGGTGCTGGTGATGGGCCACATGGATGTCGTCGGCATCGACAGCAGCAAGTGGACGACACCGGCGTTCACGGCGACGATCAAGGACGGCTACCTGTACGGCCGCGGCGCGATCGACGACAAGGGCATGCTGGCCACGGTCACAGCGGCGATGCAGCAGCTTGCACCGCAGCGTGCGTCGCTCGACCGTGACATCATCTTCGTGGCCACGGCGGCCGAGGAAGGTGGGCCGAGTGTGGGGATCGACCTGATCATCGAGAAGCACTGGGATCTCATCAAGGATGCGGAGTTCGCGCTCAACGAGGGCGGGCGAGTACGCGTGGCCAACGGCATGGTGCGCTCGGTGAACATTCAGACCACCGAGAAGATGTCGTACAACATCGTGGCGACGGCGAAGGGGCCAAGTGGCCATGCCTCGGTGCCGTTGCCGGACAATGTGCTGGCGGCGCTTGCGCGGGCAGTGTCGCGTGTGCACGAGTGGAAGGCACCGGTGATCCTCAACGACATCACGCGGGTGTACTTCGAGAAGCTGAGCCGTATCGAGGACAAGCCGGCGTTCAAGGCGGCGATGCAGCGGCTCTCGAAGCCGGGTGCCACGCAGGCGCAGATCAACGCGGCAGCGGCGGTGCTCTCGACGGAGCCGCTCCACAACGCGGTGCTGCGAACAGGTCAGTCGCTGACCCTGATGAGCGGCGGCATCCGCAACAACGTCATCCCGTCGGAGGGCACGGCGACGTTCAACACACGCGTGCTGCCGAACGACGACGTCACGAAGATCGTGGCGGCCTTCAACCGCGTGGCACGAGAGCCGCAGGTCACGTTCGCTCTGTCCGGAGAACCGCGCGTGTCGCCTCCGGTCTCGCCGATCACGTCCGCACTCTACAAGGCGATGGAACAGTCAGCGCTCGCGATGTCACCCAACACGACAGTCATCCCATTCATGTCGACGGGCGGCACCGACGGTGCCGCGCTCCGCGAGAAGGGCATTCCGACGTACGGCATTCTGCCGATGCCACTCCCGATGGAAGACGAACTCCGCATGCACGGCGACAATGAACGCGTGCCGGTGCTGGCGATCGGTTGGGCGGCGGAGTTCGTGTATCGGACGTTGCAGACGGTGGCCAAGGGCGCGCGGTAAACGGCGAACAGCAAACGCGTCTCACGCGGTTGCTGTTGCGAGTGCAGTCCCAAATCGCCGAATCGGTCAATTGCGCGCCCGACCGCTCTCGAGCTTCGCGACTCTCGCCTCGAGGCTTGCCAAGCGATCGGCATCTTTGAGCGGCTTTGCCACGAGCGCCGGTGCTGATGCGTTCACCGTCGTAACCGTCGCACCAGCGCGCCGCGCAGCCCGGTTCAGCAGCAACCGGCCCGGCGCACCCATCCACGTGAGGCGAAACAGTCGTTCGCCGACCGGCGCACGAAACGGGCTGCGCAGCAACAGCGGGAGCGCGAACGCCAGCATCAGCGCCCCGCTCACGAACATCAGCGAGCCTCCGAGAGGGTTGCTGTAAAATCCGGGCCGGATCTCGACGCGGAACTGACGCGCGAAGGCGATGAGCATCGGGGCCACCAGCAGCATCGTCGTCGCGATGATCACCGTTCTGCGTCGTGCGGTGCGGGTGGGCGCGTGTGAGCGGAGTTGCTGCCGACGTGCGTCGCGTTCGTCGAGCGTCGACTGAAATCCTCGCATCACGTCGGCCATCGTGAAGCCCTGGCCAAACAATCGCCGTGCCTCGCTCAATGTCTGCGCCACACGCATCGACAACACGCCGATGATCACCACCAACAGGATGAGCGGGTCGTCCGAGTCCGTCCGTCCCACAACCGTGAACACCCAGAACATCGTGAACAGCAGCACGAACGCGATCACGAGCCCCAGCGACTCCGCCTCCTGTGCGAACAGCCGGACCGCGACCGGCACCTCCGGCGCAGCAGCGTTCGCTACGTCGAGCGCCTCGACCAGCCCCGGGGCGTCTGCAAATCGTGCCTCTCGGTCCTTGGCCAAGCAGCGATCTACAGCGGATGCGAGCGGCGCCGGCAAGTCACCGCGCAACGAGGCGAGTGGAGGCACTGCTTCCGTAAGCTGTCGTACCAGCAGCCGCTGCACACTGTCACCGGAATACGCCGGTTTGCCGAGCAGGGCAAAATACGCCGTGAGGCCAAGCGAATAGAGGTCGCTGCGCCCATCGAGCTGCTCGCCGGCCGCCTGTTCAGGGCTCATGAACTCCGGCGTCCCGACGCTCTCGCCGACTCGCGTTATCGCGGGGTTCGTCGTCTCGCTACTCGCCGGGCTGTTCGCGGCGCGCGAGACGCCGAAGTCCATGAGCAGCGCGCGACCGGTGGCGCGCTCCAGCATGATGTTGTCCGGCTTGATGTCGCGGTGCACGACGCCACGGCCGTGGGCATAGGCCAGCGCGTAGGCGATATCCTGCATCATCCGGACGCATTCGCGTGGGCTGAGGGGCCCGCCGCGAGCGACGCGTTGTGCGAGGGTATCCCCTTCGACGAACCCCATCACGAAGGCAAGCATCCCTTCGCGCTCCTCGACCGCGTGCACTGGCACGATGTTCGGATGCGAGAAGCTCGCGGCCATGCGCGTCTCGCGGACGAACCGCTCGCGCAGCAGGGCATCATTCGCGAAGTCGCGAGGCAACACCTTGACCGCGACGTTGCGGTCGAGCTGGAGGTCGCGCGCGAGATACACCGCGCCCATGCCACCACGTCCCAGCTCGCGCTCCACGCGATAGCGGGCACCGAGCGCCGCCGCCACATCCTGCAGTTCCCGATCCATTGCCGTCATGCGGAGAACTTACCGGTACCGCTGGGCACGTCAAACGCTGTGGCGCTCGCCGACGTATTTTGTTGCGCGGACGTCATGGCGAGAACGTGCTGGCGTGCACGGCGTCCTTACCCTCTCCGGATCCCCGTGTGTCTTTCCTGCTAGGACTTCGTACTGCGAAGTACTCCGCCTCCGATCTCGGACGAGCGAAGGCATGGTATGCCGAAGTGTTGGGCTTCGGCCCCTACTTCGATGAACCCTTCTACGTCGGTTTCAATGTGGCTGGGTACGAACTTGGCATCACACCGGACGAGCCGGCGCCCGGCGATGGGCATATCGCCTACTGGGGTGTCGACGATGCGAGTGCCGCGTATGTCCGGCTCCTCTCATTGGGCGCGACTGCGCATGAGGCCTTGCAGGATGTTGGCGATGGCGTTCTCGTCGGCTCCGTGCGTGATCCGTTCGGCAACGTGTTCGGGATGATCCAGAATCCGCATTTCGCCGCAACCTGATCGAGCGCGATCGAGATGGAAGACACCACGCGCGCAGAGGACAGCGCATCGATTCTCCTCCTCGCTTCCGGTGATGGTGCGAAGGCACGCGTGCACCTGAACGGAGCGCACGTCGCCAGCTGGTCACCGGCGGGCGAAACCGAAGACCGGCTGTTCGTCAGCGTGAAGTCCGGCTTCGGGCCCGGGGTTTCCGTTCGCGGCGGCATTCCCATCTGCTTCCCGCAGTTCGGAAGCATGGGAACACTGCCGCAACACGGGTTCGCGCGCGTGTCGCCTTGGACACTCCTGCACAAGGAAGAAGGCGGGGATCACGCCGTCGCCGTCCTGCGCCTGATCGATTCGGACGCGACGCGCGCGCTCTGGCCACACGCGTTCAGCGCGGAGTTGACGGTGAAGATCGGTGGTCCCACCATGGATGTCGCGCTGGCCGTCACGAACAGTGGCGATGCACCGTTCTCATTCACCGCGGCGTTGCACCCGTACTTCCGTGTGCCGGATGCGTACGCCTGCACGGTGACCGGGTTGGGTGGAACGACGTATCGTGATGCCCTGCGCGACGGATCATTGCATCAGGAAACGAGCGACACTTTGGCAATTACCGACGCGCTCGATCGTGTGTACCTGGAGGTCCCAGGCCCAGTACATCTGCGACATCCCGACCGCGTGCTGAAGATCGAACGGCGCGGATTCCCGGATGTCGTCGTGTGGAATCCCGGGAAGGAGGGCGTGGATCGCCGCGCCGATTTCCACGATGGCGACGAACGGCGCATGGTTTGTGTGGAAGCAGCGGCAGTACAGCATCCCATCGTACTCGGTGCCGGTGAACGGTGGGAAGGCGCACAACGCATGGAAGCGCTGACGGGTCGTGGCTAGCGCGCGATCAGCCCCAGCTTCCGTGCCACGGCTGCCGTCTGCTGGTACACGGCAGTCGCATCGTCCGGCCGCCCAATGCTCTCCAGAGCACCCGCAAGCGACTGACCGGTGAACGCGTAGGCAGCGGGCAGCATCGCTGACGCAGCGTCCACCCAGTCACGCTCTCGCAGCAGTGCATCAGGCCCGCGATAGGCAGCCCAGAGCTGCTCGCTCCGCTCCGTGTCGACATAACGGTCACCGACACGAACCGCACTCGCTCGGGATGTCGCCGGTTCCTGTACGAGCCGTTGCGTCAGTCCTTGCGTGACGACATGCTCGCCGAGGCCGAGCGCTTGTGGATAGTTGCCCAGTGAGAAGTACACGGGCCGGGCCGGAAATGAATCCGCGATGAGACGCAACACGAGAAGCTGGTCACGCGTGACGATACCAGGCGGTACAACACCGCGAATCTCACCATGTCGGAACTCGCTCGGCTCCCGGAGTTCGATGTAGTGAGGCACCGCATCGGCCTCGCTGTCGGAGAGCGCGAACATCGGTCGCGTGGGCGGCGTGCGACTGCTCGACCGAAATGCTGCCAGTCCTTCGCCGTTGTAGGGCTGTACGCGGGCCCGTATGAGCTGGCGTACATACCAGTCAGTACCAAGATAGGGGACCAGCACGACGCTCACGTCGCGTCGTACTCCCTCGACCTCCTGCGCGTACCAGAGGGGGAAGGAATCGTTGTCGCCGTTCGTGATCAGGATGCCGTATGGCTCCACCGATGACAGGAGATCATGCGCCCACGCCGCTGTGAAGTGGTGATCGTGTCGCGGCGCATAGCGATAGTTGCCTGCCAACGGGATGCACGCGACGAGCAGTACCGGCGCGGCGAGGGCCCAGCGTCGGCTCCAACCCATTGGCGCTGCCGAGGGAGAGCTCGAGGTGGAAGAGGCGTTCCGCACCGTCTCCGCGATCCACCGCCACAGGGTTGCCAGGCCAACACCAATCCAGACCGCGAGCGAGGCAAAGCTCCACACGTAGAAGTAGTCGCGGTCACGCACCTCGCGTGGCACTCCGTCGCCGAGCTCCACGGACTGCGACCAACCGTAGCGAAAGTTGAGGTAGAAAATCAGCGCGGGCGTGAGCGTGATGATTAGTGGAGCGACCAAGCAGAACGAGTCCCGATCGCGTTTCCAGTGCGAAATGGCCCCCAGCCCGGCGAGCAGCAGGAACGCGACCGCCAGAAGCTGCTGTACCGGTTGGTGTACGCCCGCCGCATCGCGCCACCACTGCCACTTCCAGTAGAGCCACCACATGCCGGTCTGCGCATCGAGCGGTGCCTGGCGCACTGCCACGGCGTGACCGCCATACTGCTCGCGGCGGATGTTGGCGGACAATCGAGTCCATGTCGTCGCGCTGAGGATGCAATCGAGCCGCGGGCCGCCGACACATGCGGTGGGTTCGCCCTCGTTGATGACCGGACCGTGCGACGCACGAATGGGCTCGAACAGAAATGGCGTGAGTCCGAGCGAGAGCGCGAACATCGCCGCGCCAATGACCCGCCATCGCAGCAGCGTCGCCGGACGGCGCAACAGCAGCAGGACGCCGACGGCGGGCAACGGCAGAAAGCCAGCGGGATGGTTGGCATACCCGAGCCCGCACAGATACGCGACCATGACGAGCAACAGGTCCGACTTTCTCGATCCCGCTGGCGCGTCGAGCCATCGCAGCGACAGCCATGCGCACAGCGCGACGCCGAGCAACGCGAGTGTGTAGACCTTCTCGTTCACCACACTCTGGTTCCACACCGAGAATGCCGTCGCACCGAGCCACGCCGCCGCGACCGCTGCAGCGACCCGGGCATGTGGCGGCAACCCACTGCCACGCAGCGACCGATGCGTCACCAGGAACCAGAGCGCCGCGGAGACCGCGCTGGTTGTCGCCGCGAGCAGGTTCACGCGCCCTGCATACGTCAGCGGCACGCGCAACAGTGCACACGCCTCGGCAAACACATGCGCCACCAGCACGAAGAGCGGATTGCCCGGTGGATGGGGAATACCCAGAACACGCGCGACGGCGATGTACTCACTCGCGTCCCACATCGCCGTCGACGGTGCGAGCGTCGCAACGTACAGCGCGAGCACCACCAGCCCGACGATTGCCGCTGCTCGGTATGGTGGAACTACGTCCTCCGGTTCGATGAGTGGTGCCCCGTCATGCGACAGGTAGGCCGCGCGTAGCGACAACGGGACGAGCACGAGATAGCCGACGACCAGCAGCGTCGCGGCCACGGTCGTCCCCCCTCGCCAAAGATCGAGATACCCGGCCGACAGGCACGCCACCGTCACCAGCGCGCACCCCAGAGGGTTCCCGCGTGGTATGCGCGAGATGAAAGACATGAAGTTGTGAGAGAGTGTCTAGATCGAGTCGAGCTGCACGCGAGTGCTGCCAGCGGGCTTGCTTGTCCCGGCGCGTGTATTCACCACGTAGGCGAACCGCACGACGTCGCGGGGAACTACCACCTGGGCATACCAGGAACCGTCCGCGCGGCGCTCCATCGGCGTCGCGCCGCGCTGCCACGCGTTGAAGTCACCGACCACGGCGACGCGCGCGACGTCGGGACCGCGGAGGACCAGCTCCACCACGCGCAACGTGTCACGCAGGCCAACTCGAAACGCTTCCTGCAGCGACCGCCCCGTCGCCCGAACGACGGTATCGCGCAGCACCGTTGCCGATGTGCTGATGCCCACCGCTTCCACGCCGTCGTGACGCGTGCTGCCGCTCATCCGATCACTGGTGTGCTCACGCACACCATCGACGAGCCCGATACTGCGACCACCGATCACGAGTGCCAGCAGCCCTGCGAGCGCAGCAGCGCCGAACGGTGTGAGAAGGCCGCGACGATGCCAGCGTGACGGCCGCATGGGTGCACGCAGCCGATTGCGCCACTGCACTGCCGCTCCACGTGCGTCGCGGCCCTTCATCGCATGTACGGGCTCGGCCCGCACTCGATCCATGATGGCCGCTCTCGCCGAGCGCCGGCTCACAGCCGGTTCCTGCAGCAGCGCAACAGCCCACTCCGGCAGTGAAGCGTCTGTCGCATCGTGATTTCGGTTCGGGAAATCACGGTCGTACTCGCGCGAGTCCTCACGCATGCAGCCGCTCCGAAAGCAGGGTACGAAGTCGTGTGCAGGCCCGCTGCACCCGCATCTTGAGTGCTGACACTCCCGCACCAGTCAGCGTCGCCATCTCGTCATAGCTCAGCCCTTCGGCGAAGCGAAGCATCACGGCTTCACGCTGTTCGGGACACAGCTGCGCAAGTGCACGCGCGAGAGTCTCGCGCCGCTCGGCGTCATCGAGCCCGGACTCCGCGCTGGCCGTCGGCACCAGCAGGGCATCGAAGTCATCCAGTGTTCCGAACTGCCCGTGTCTCGCCCCGCGCGATCGATGGGTCCGGCACTGGTTCACCACGATGCGAAGGAGCCAGGCGCCGAAGCGTTCGCTTTCCCGGTATCCGGGAAGCCCCCGGTACGCCCGGACAAACGCTTCCTGCACTGCATCCTCGGCGTCATCGGAATCACCGAGCACCGCCGTCGCGACCTTGAGACAGCGCGCATGGTACCGGTCGACGAGGAGGGCAAATGCCTCCACGTCGCCGGCTAGTACGCGGCTGAGGATCGCTGAATCCGGAATGCTCATGCCCAGTAACTCGACTTTAGGCAAAAACGTCACATCGACCCGAAAGGAATTCTGACACCGGATCGTCGTCCGCGTCACCATCGGCCGAGTTCGGCGGAGGGAGGGCATGCGCCCTGCATTCACCGCGCCTATCCGCCCAGTCTCGCATTCGCTGTTGCGAGCCTGCCGCTACGTACGCCCGCACTGCCCGTGTCCAATGATCAAACTCATCAAGCAGACCTTCTCCAATTTCCTCGACGATCGCGCCCAAACCATGGCCGCGGCGCTCGCGTACTACACGGCGTTTTCGATCCCACCCCTGCTCGTGCTCATCCTGCTCGGGCTTGGCGCCGTCATGGATCCCGCCGACCTGCAGGGTGACATCGAACGGCAGCTCGGCACACTGATGGGTGCCAAGGGTGCTGAGCAAGTGAAGGGGTTGCTTCTACAGGCACAGAGTCCGGCGACCGGCGGCGTCCTGCCGACCATCATGGGAATCTTCCTGCTGCTGTTTGGTGCGACTGGAGTCTTCGGTGAGCTGCAGGCCGCGCTCAACAGCGCTTGGAAAGTGGCACCGGATCCAAAGGCTGGCGGATGGAAGGCGTTCATCAAGAAGCGGTTGCTGTCGTTCACGATGGTCTTCGGCGTCGCATTCCTGC
>DASQZA010000029.1:0-3093 GCA_035638935.1 Gemmatimonas sp.
CTCGGCACTGGCCGGCCTTGCCGCGATCGGCAAGGTGGAGTCGGTGAACTCGAGCGCGCAGGATGTGGGCGAGGAGTTCGTCGACCTGACAGCACGCGTCGCGAATTCGAGAAGGCTCGAGGTGAGACTGTTGTCGTTGCTCGACAATCGCACGGCGCGCCTGCAGGATGCCCTCGCGGTCGAGCGAGAGCTCTCACGCGTCCGCGAGGAGATAGAGCGGGTCGAAGGCCGGGTGCGATACCTCTCCGCGCGCCTCCAGACGAGCACCATCACGCTTGCCTTGCACGAGCCGCTACCGATCGTGCGCGGCACACCAGGCTCGCGCATCTTCGTCGGCGCGCTGGAGGATGCATGGCGCAACTTCGTGAACCTGTCCGCCGCCGTCATTGCGTCGCTCGGCGTTCTGCTGCCGGTCGGACTGATTGTCGCCACCGCCGCCGTCTGGTGGAGACGGCGGCGGACCCAGCGCCTACTTGGTGATCTTCGCGCCGACCAGCATGCCTAGTGCGCCCAGCGTCGACTGCGCCGCGTTCAGGCCAAGCCGGAAGTCCTTGTCGCTGAACGTCGAGAACATGTCGGTGACCTGGTGCCAGTGCGGATCCCAGCCGCTGCCGACGTGCATGCCGCGCTCGTTCTCGCGCAGGGAAATCGCGGGGATCAGATCCTGAAACGGGCCGGAGTCGGTGTTGGTCATGTGATTGCCGACCGCCGCCGGGTAATCCGTCGCATACTTCTCGTTCGCGGTGCGCACGAACCACGCGAGCTTTTGCGAACCGTCGGCCATCTTCGAGTCACCCTGGAACTCGATGTTCACGTCGGCTTCGGGACGCTGTTCCTTCGGGATGGTACCGTCCGGCAGGGGCATGCCATGATCGAACAGCATCATGTCATGCTGAATCATGCCCAGCCACCTGGGTTCGGGATATCTGCCGGAACCGGCGGGCTGCTCCTTGCCTTGCAACGCCTCGCGCTGCGCGATGTACGCGCGCGCGCCGTTCAGGCCCGTCTCCTCGTTGTTGAACAGGATGAAGCGGATCGACCGCTCGGTCTTCACGTCCGGGCTGCTGAAGACGCGCGCCAGCTCCATGACGAGGGCCGTTCCCGAGCCGTCGTCGTTTGCAGCCTCACCCCATCCATGGCCGTCCATGTGCGCGCCGACCATGTACATCTCGTCGGGGCGCGTCGTGCCGATCTTGGTGCAGAAGACCTGCTGACGCTCGCCAGGCGTCGAGGGCTGCGCATTCAGTGCGCGAAGTTTCGGGTCCGTCTGCGCCAGCGAGTCGCTGTTCACGCCCGTTCGCGTGCGAACGCCGCGGGCACGGCTGCCACCTGCGCCGAGCGTCGGGCCGACGCGCGTTGTTCCCGCGGGAGCCGTTGACTGCGCGCGCGGAGCCGGCCGATGGTCATACGTGATGCGCTCGGTGTTCGAGCACCCGTAACTCTTGAGCTGTGCTTCGATCCAGTCGGTCGCCGCGCGGTTGCGATCCGTGCCTTCGCGGCGATCGCCGAATTGCGTCAGCCCCTTGATCGTCGCCTTGTAGCGCTCAAGATCCAGACGCGCGACCATGACGGCGACCGGATCGGCCGAGTCGATCGCCAATCTGGGAGCCGGAAGCACGGGGCGCTGGGCGGTCAGCGGTAGGCCAAGCGCCATGCTGGATCCGACCGCGGCGACGGCCAGGACGAATCTTTTCGCTAAAGAGGACATCGGCAGGGGTTTTCTGGGGGAGAAGTCGAACTTTTGCCGGCACCCCCGGAAGAGTGCCCGTCCATGAACGCACGAGAGGCTCCGCACGCTGGGATCGATAGCGCCGGATCGGGACCTCCTTGTCAGGACCGTGATCCAGGCACGTTGAACTCGGTTCAAACCCGGGGCCGGTTGCCGGCGTCAGAGTATCAGGCGCTCACGTGATCGAGCGCGACTCCCCGTGCAGATCCGCACCATTGGCTCGCCACCGCGAGTGCCCACACCGTCCGCCTTTTCCCTGATGCTCATGCAAACGAACTTCGCGGTACAGCACGTCGACCGTGCTTGCCTTCGGCACATCGTCAGACGGATTCATGCGCAACGTCTGCGCAGCGGACGCAATCGTGTCGGACAGACCGCGTGGATGTGTGCCTCGCTTGTCGTCCTCTCGGTGGCCGGAAGTGGCACCGCTGCTGGGCAGTCGGAACGACGCACGCTGGGTGGCAGCGACGTCAGACTGTACAACATTGCGGGCCAGGTCACGGTGGAACGTGGGACCGGGAACGACGTCGTGGTCGAGATCTCGCGAGGGGGCCGCGATGCGGCTCGTCTGCGTGTCGACACGGGTGTCGTGCGAGGCAGCAACACCCTGCGCGTGATTTATCCGGAGGGCGACATCGTCTATCCGGGCGCCCGCCGCACAGGCACGAGGAGCAGCGACCGCAGCGACCGCAGCGACCGCAGCGACCGAAATGACGACCGCATGGGTCGTCGCGGGGGGAGCTACAACACCGAGTTGCGTCTCGACCGGAACGGCACGTGGGGTAGTGATGGACGATGGGACGGTGGTCGACCGGTCCGCGTGCGATCCAGCGGCAACGGCACCGAAGCATGGGCCGATATCCGCGTATTCGTGCCGCGAGGACGTTCGGTGCAGATCTACCTCGGAGTGGGCCTGCTCGAAGCGACGGGCGTCGACGCGGACCTCAAGCTCGACGTCGCGGCAGCAAATGTCATCGCGTGGAACATGCGCGGCCGCTTGTCGATCGACGCGGGCTCCGGGACAGTCGAGGTGCGTGACGCGACCGCGACCGACTTGAACGTGGATACGGGTTCAGGGTCTGTGGCCGTCTCGGGCGTGACGGCCGACCGCTGCGCATTCGCGACGGGATCGGGAAGCATCGCTGGTGACCGCGTCGAATGTGACGATGCCAAATTTGACACCGGATCGGGCAGCATCCGCGTTGATGACGTGCGCGCTCCGAACGCGTCGTTCGACACTGGCAGTGGCCCGGTGGACGTCGGGTTGTTGGTGAGTCCGCGCTCTCTCACCATCGAGTCGGGATCGGGAAGCGTCGTGGTGCGCCTGCCTGAATCCGCGGATGCGGAGGTCTCCATCGAAACCG
>DASQZA010000030.1:0-1790 GCA_035638935.1 Gemmatimonas sp.
CACCGGAGCCGTTTCCCATGTCTCTCATTCCTCGCGCCTCGATTTCGCTCTCCCCGAGCGCGCCTTGGCGTTGCGCGCTCGCGGTCGCTGGAGCGCTCACGCTTGCCGCCTGTTCCCCGGACAGCCCAACCGCGCCGAACAGCGACCTCTCTGCTCGCGCCGCCAACGGTGCCGCCGTGCAGATGATCGACGGCCGCGCACTCGCTGATGTCCGGGCTGCGACGGCCAAGTACCATCGCGCAGAGGTGGCGCTGGCCGAGGGCTACATCAACACCGGCGAGTGTGTCGCATCACCGGCCGGTGGTATGGGCATTCACTTCGTGAAGCCGGGACTAATGGGATCGCCCGCGCCCAACGGCGACGCGACGTTCGAGCCGACGCGTCCGGAAGTGCTCGTCTATGAGCCGATGAAGAACGGACAGCTGCAGCTCGTCGCGGTCGAGTACCTCGTGTGGCGGGCCCCGTGGGACGCCGCGCACCCCGGTACGTCACCGTCCTTCCTCGGCGAGGAGTTCGCCAAGAGCTTTGGGGAAGCCGCTCATGGGCTGCCGGACCACTACGAGCTGCACGTGTGGCTGTGGAAGCACAATGCGAACGGCATGTTCGCCGCGTGGAATCCAAAAGTGAGCTGCCCCGCAGGCGCACCGGCGCAGCATTGAGGCGCCGTCCGGTAATACACATCTACCCCGGCAGTCGGCGACTCGCTTCGTGCGGGCACGGCTGCCCGGGCTGTCGGTCGTGGCCTGCGACGCAGAAGAGATGCGAGAGTGCCCATTCGTGCGCGTGCTCGCAGTGCGGTTCAGCAGCACCGTGCACGACATGATGTGCCGCTGCGTGCGGGAGCGGATGTGCGACTGCCAATCCAGAGGTCCACACCAGTGCGAGTCCGGCGAGCGCGGCCGCGAGTGAGCGCCCCGTGACATGTGAAACCACGGGGGGTTCCTCGCCGGCGAGGCGACGAATTCGGCGGTCGAGCAGGGCGTCACGCTGAAACCCGGTTACGGCAGCGCGTCGTCCGGAGATGGCGGCGAGCGCCGCGGCCGTCGTGCCCCCAGGCACCCGCCAGCTCGCGAGCGACAGGATGGCGGACGCGAGCACCAGCGGCTGTCCGCGCGCCGCTGCATCATCGGCGGCAATTTCCGCGTCGTCGGCTACGTCGGCGGCAAGGCGGCGGAGCGCGGGAAGCCAGAACAGCGCACAGCCCACGAAACGAAGGATGGTGAGTCGTGCCGGATCCCGGCGCATCACATGTGCGTGCTCGTGGGCAAGCACGGCCTCGAGTTCTTCCGGACTCACGAGCTCCGCCAGTGCGCGGGCGACATAGATCCGTGGCTGCAGCCAACCCGCTGTGAATGCGGGATTCGGCAGCCCTTCGACAATCTGCAACCGCTCCGGCGGAACCCCGACGCGCCGTGCTGCGGCCCAGAACCCGTCGCCAGGCACCGAGCGCTGCAACTCGAGCGTGCGCAGCACTCGTTGCAGTCCGATCCACGCGCGCGCGCGGTCCCACGTCGCGTACAGCAGGCCCGCCACGAGCAGCACGTGAAAGACATCGTGCACCGGTGAGAGGAGCTGGTGAAGCGCAATCACGCACAACTCCCACAGATGATCGCGGCCGGCGAGGAGTTGGTCGAGCTCGGACCCGACGTGGTGCACGAGCACCGGGCTCGTGCCCAACAGGATGAGCACACCTGTGGTGAACAGCACCCAGCGTCGATGCCGCTTTTCGCGCACTCCGGTCTCGCCGACCAGATGCCCTCGACCGTCGCTTACCATGACGGTCCCCTTCT
>DASQZA010000031.1:0-1634 GCA_035638935.1 Gemmatimonas sp.
CTTCGTCGCTCGGGTCCATCCGACGGAACGATGACTGGGAGGTTGCCTCGATCTCATCGAGCCCTGAATGGGTCGTCGAGCTCAGGATTCGGCTGAGTGCACTTGCAGCCGGCTCTCTGTTGCCTCGCATCGCACTGCGCGCCTACGACAATGCGCCGGAGCGGTGGATGACGTGGCCCCTACCACCGGTTGATGTGCCGGCGACTCGCCTTGAGCGGGTTCCGGACCTTTGGGTACCTCTCCGCACGATCACGAAGTAGTACGACCCAAAACGCCGGCGCCGTAGAGATACCCGACTCACCGGCCGGACTCCCGTACCACGCGTAAGCGACCAGGCATCCAGCGGTGTTCCTCTGAGGACGGGGATCGATCCCTGTCCCAACACAGGAGCAAGCATGCCGTGGTCCATCCGAAACGCACGCGTACGCGTGCGCGTGCGCGTACGCAGAACGATCCAGCTTCATCTCATTTCGCTGTGCCTGCCGCTCGGCGTCGTCGTGGCGCAGGAACGGCAGGTCCATGAGCCCACGGGCCCGCTGCCGTCAGCCGCGCACGTCTTCGCCGCGCATGCCGCAGCCGTGGGCCCGCTCGAAGGACGCACCTCGCTCCTTCTTCGCGGCACAATCACGGGCGCGGGCGTGCCAGACGGCAGTCGGTTCGAACGCTATCTCGACCGTGCCGGACGGTATCTGCACGTAATCCGCAGCGGCACGACGATCGTGTCGGCGGAAGGGTGGTCGGGCGACACCGCGTTTCGCATCGTCAACGGCCAGCGCCTGCGCATGACACCGGGTACGGTCGCGGCGATCAGGGAGCATGCCATTGCCTTCGCAGGCGTTCATCCGTCAGTGATCGCCGCAGGTGCGACCACGATCGAGTGGTCGGATTTCAACGATCGATGGCACGCCAAGGTCCTCGTCACACTGAGGCCGGGCGATGCGCGTCATGAACTCTACGACCTCGAGACCGGCCTGCTCGCCGCAAGCATTCGGGATCGCGGGACGGATGCCGATGGGCGCAAGTACGCACGCATGTTCGTCTGGAAGACGTATCGGGCGTTCGACGGGGCGAAGATCCCAACGGTCATCACGGAACTCGACGGTAAGTCGGAGTGGCGGATGCGCGTCGACTCCGTACAATGGAACGCGCCGGCTCCGGCGTTGGATGGGAGAGTCCAGCCATGATGCATCTGCTCCGCGTCCGGGTTGCTGTCGTCGTGGGAATCTCCGGTCTGATGCTGGCGTCCACCACGCTCGCCGCGCAACCGACAGGCCTCGACCGATTCGTCGGCGAGTGGTCGGGACCACTCGTCACACCCTCGCTTCGCGGCACGGTCACGCATCGCCTCTCCCGAAGCGCGGACGCTCTCGTCATCCAGACGACAGTATCCGCGCGCGGGACCACCCTCCACGGAAGCGCAGAGCGCATCCAGTTGCGCGCGGACACGCTGACCTTCCACGTCGACCTCGGTGGATCGAACATCGAATGGACAGCAATCCTGCGAGAAAACGGACTCGTGGGAACAGTGCGCGTGCGGCAGCAGATGGACGTGGTGGCCGACGGTGTCTGGGAGGCGACGCGGCCCGCGTCGAACATTCCAGCCGTCGTCGGTGCGGCGGCCCTGCTCGACGCGG
>DASQZA010000032.1:0-16390 GCA_035638935.1 Gemmatimonas sp.
GGTAGCCCATCATCGTCTTGAGCAGGAAGCGATCGAGCTGCGCTTCCGGCAGCGGATAGGTGCCTTCGTGTTCGACGGGGTTCTGCGTGGCGAACACCGTGAAGAGCGCATCGAGCGGTCGCGTGACGCCATCCGTCGACACCTGCCGCTCTGCCATGGCCTCCAGCAGCGCGGACTGCGTCTTGGCCGGTGCGCGGTTGATCTCGTCGCCGAGCAGCAGGTCGGTGAACACGGGACCGGGCTGAAACTCGAATCCGCGCGAGGCATCACGCAGGATCGCAATGCCCGTCAGGTCGCTCGGCATGAGATCCGGCGTGAACTGCACGCGCGTGAAGCGCACACCGAGTGCGCTCGCGAGGGTGCGCACCAGCAGTGTCTTCGCGGTGCCGGGAACACCTTCGATCAGGAGGTGCCCACGTGCCAGAAAGCAGATCAGCGCGTCGTCGACGGCGGCTTCCTGCCCGACGATCCGAGAGCTGATGGCGGTGCGGAGCCGGCGCATGATCTCGGCGCCTTGGTCGATCGTAAGGGTCATCTTGGCGTGGTCATGGTAGCGTACTGGAGTTCGCCGGTGATCAGGTTTTCGTGAGTGTTGCTTCGATTCGATGAATCGCCTGTCCGACGTTGCGGAATTCGGCCGTGCTGACGCTGCGCGACAGTGCGGTTCGCACGGTCGCGATGTCGCCCGCAAGCGCCGGCTTCACGTCGGCGACCCGCCCGAGGAATGTGTCCTCCGGGCTGTTCCCCCGCGATGCGCGCAGCGCTCCCCGTTCCACACGGCGGCGCAGGCCTCGCACCAGACGGTGCGTGGCCGTGCGCGTGGCGCCGACCTGCAGGTACGCACGCGAGAGTGCGTCGACGTGCTCGAGTGGCGAGCGGCGTTCCACGCGGGTATCGTCGCGGGGCGGCACCACGCGTGGTGCGGCTGCGAGCAGCAGGACGA
Organism: Gemmatimonas sp.; assembly: GCA_035638935.1. GTDB lineage: Bacteria > Gemmatimonadota > Gemmatimonadetes > Gemmatimonadales > Gemmatimonadaceae > Gemmatimonas. The sequence goes on from DASQZA010000032.1 coordinate 944, forward strand.
ATCCTGCAACGGCCAGCTGCAACACGGTTCTGCCGGATGGTGAGTCCGTCAGGTAGCCACGGATGACGCTCGTCATGCCCGAGGTCCCACGTCCCTGGTGCACTTCGTCGAACACGAGGCGATCACGCCGCACGGGTGCGCCCGCGGCGAGATAGTCGAGGGCCGCGACTGCTGCGACATCGAGACCGTACGTGCACTCGCGCAACGCATCGTTGCGAAAGACGTCCGGGTCGGCCGCCACGACGATGCGGCCCGCGCCGAACGGGATTCCCGTCATCGCCGCACGTGGTCGCACCAGACGGCCCGTCGTGCGCTCTGCGACACTGATCAGCGTATCCGTACCGGGGCCGCCGATGCCTCGCCCCTTGAGCGGAAGCAGCTGCGCGTTGCCGAACCAGAGTGCCTCACGCGTGAAGCCGCGCATGCCCCCGGCACCCGTGCATGCGCGCACGGCGCCGCGAGGACTGATCACGTCATAGCCACGAGTGTCCGGCTCGATGCGGAGCGAGTCCGAGAACGCCCGCGTTCCGCGTCCGATCACCAGCAAAAGCGCACTTCCCCCACGCACGGCGGAAAGCACGCGTCCCGTTTCTTCGGGGGTCACGGGTTGGGTCGGATCGAGAATCGCGTACACGGTGCCCACGTTTCCGCCTGCATCCGGTGCGGCCATTGCGAGCGCGCCGTTGCGATGTCGCTCGACCGTCCAGCCGATCCGGCCCGCGAGCTCGTAGAGCAGCTTCGCTCCGAGCGGATCGGATGAGAGTGTCGACAGTCGCGGATCGCCCGAGCGGCCCGTCACCGGCGTGCGTGCGAAGACGACAACCACCAGGAATAGCAGCACGAGCAGGCTGATCACCAGTCCCGGGCGCGCGTACCACGGCGCACGAGCGGCGACAGCGCTGTCCGTTGCGGGAGCGGTCATGCCGCGCGCTCGCTTCCGAGCAGCGTGCGCGCATCCGACGAGAGCGAGGCATAGTCGGATGCACTGCACTCCATGTCGCCGTAGATCACCCGGTCGTAGCGCGAGCGAAACGACTGGAACGGTTTGAACGACGTCGACCCTCGCCGTCGCAGCTCGCGCGCGTAGTCGCCGGTGGTCTTGGAGGCGTGCAACCGGATTTCGCCACGCGATGCGAACGCCGCGAGTAATGCGGCAAAGAGCGCATGTGCCGCCGCCGTGTAGTCGCCCGACGCCGCCAGACGCTCGGCGTCCGTCAGTGCGATGGTGCCGGCTGTTGTGGGTCGCCGAGGTGTGCGCTGGTTCCAGAGTTCACGATCGGCGCGAATGCCGATAACGATCCGTGCGACGACGAGAACGATCAGCAGGACGAGCACCGCGATTGCGATGGTGCGTCCGTCGGCCGAGCTGTTGATGGAATTGAAGAACCGGCTGATGGTCTCGCCGAGCCAGCGCATGACGCGGCTGAAGATCGACGACGTCAGCTCGCGCTGGTATTCGGAGCGGCTCGCGATTGCCGCAATCGTGTCACGGATCGCCGCATCGCCCAGTGCCGGCTGCACCGGCAGTGCCCCCATCACGCGTCAGATGGCCAGGTTGCCGGCGGGACCGCTGTACGGATCGGCGCCGAGCGTGCTCGCCATGTGCTCGACGTCGAAGCCTTCGGTGCGAATGCGCAGGTCGTAGTAGAGCACGAGCGCAACGAGCGTGAGGATCGGATAGCAAAGGATGCCCAGCAGCATGCCCGATACCGTCTGCACGACGACGCTCCCCATGGCGAGCGTCGTCAGCGTGACACCGATCGAGATCACGAAATAGATGCCGTAGACCAGCAACAGTGTGAGGAATGTGTGACCGCCGTGCCCTTTGGTCAGGGCCCACGAACGGCCGATCGCTTCCATCGGTCCCAGTCCTTCGAGCACTACCATCTGCGGCACGGCAAACAGCCGGGTGTACAGGTACACACCAGGCACGATCAGCAGAAACAATCCGAACATGACGATCACGCCGACGAGCACTGTCGCGAGCAGCAGGCTGGGCACGCGTGGCATGACGGCGCGCATCGTGGCTGCGACGTCGGCAGTACCGCCGAGATAGACATCGGAACCCATTTTGGCAATCATGCCGCTGACGAGCGCAAGGCACACGATCGTCACGAGGTAGGTGATGCCGGCGACCAGCAGGCCCGTCGTGCTCGTCATGCCCTGGAGCAGGATGAACACGATGATCAGTGGCGAGTAGGCCAGCGCGCCGATCATGACGTACTGCAGGAAATCGCGACGGTACAGCGCAAACGAGGCGTCGACGATCTCGGACGTACTGCGGACGCGCAGGGTGGTATCGGCCATGGCCTGATGTTAGTTCGCCGGGCACGCCCGCGTCAGCCTGCCCGAGCGAGCGCGCACTCGCTCTGCACGAAGCCATTGTGCAGTCCACGATTTCGGATTCATGGTTCACGCCGGCACGATACGTGAACTCCTGGTTCCGGCACGATTTCCGACCCGTTCGCTGCCGAACGGATGCATATACCCTCGTCTCCATCGAGAACACTGAAGCATGAGCCGACGCTGGCCGGATACGCTGTGGATTGTGCGCCACGGCCAGAGTTCAGGGAATGTGGCCCGCGACGCGGCGACTGCGGCCGGACTGTCGATGATCGACATCGCCGAACGGGACGTCGATGTACCCCTCAGCGCGCTCGGCCAGGAACAGGCCCGTGCACTCGGCACCTGGTACGGAACCAAGCCTGACGCGGAGCGGCCAACGACCGTGCTCTGCTCACCCTACCATCGGGCGGTGCAAACGGCGGCATTGATCCGCGAGTCCGGAGGTATCGGCAGTCGCTCGCGGCAGCATCTGGATGAGCGGTTGCGCGAACGTGAGTTCGGTGTGCTCGACCGGCTGACCAGTGCTGGTATCCGGCAGAGCTTTCCGGATCAGGCCGAGTCACGGGCGCGGATCGGGAAGTTCTACCATCGGCCACCGGGCGGAGAAAGCTGGTGCGACGTGATTCTCCGGCTGCGCAGCGTGCTCGACAGCATCAGCCTGCATCACTCGTCGCCAGGCTCGCGCGTGCTCATCGTCGCACATCAGGTGGTGGTGCTGTGCTTCCGTTACCTGATCGAGGAAATGACCGAGCACGAGATTCTCGAGATCGATCGCGTCGAGGATGTCGCCAACTGCGGAGTCACGGAGTACCGCCGCGAGGTCACGCCCGTCGGTTCGACCGGTGCAGCAGGCGTCGACAGCGTCGACAGCGGACGCCTGCGCCTCGTGACGTACAATTTCGTGGCGCCACTCGAGCGGCAAGGCACGCCGGTTACGGCCAGCCCCGACGCGGCGGTCGCGCCCCGATGACGGTGCGAAAGAGCACGCGGAGCGAGGCGACGGTGCGCGAGGTGAGTGCCCTCAATGCGACTTTCCTGAAGGCGATGCCGCTACCGGCCATCGGGCAGGATGACGACAAAGACGCGCGCGGTCGCATACTCGTGATCGGCGGCAGCTGCGCGGTGCCTGGTGCCATGGCACTGGCTGGCGTCGCGGCATTGCGCACGGGTGCCGGCAAGCTGCAACTCGCCACGGTGCGCGACGCGGCGATGGGCCTGGGCTTCGCGGTTCCGGAGTCGCTGGTGGTGGCGCTGCCGCAGACCGCGGATGGGGAAATCGACGCGGCGGCATTCAGCGACCCGGCCGGCGAGCACCTTCGTGGCTACGTAACCGGAGCGGACGCCGTACTCGTCGGTCCTGGCATGATGAGTGACACTGGTGCACTCGCACTGCTGCGCGCGATCATCCCGTCGCTTGGGGAATCGACGACCCTCGTGCTCGACGGGCTGGCGTGCGTGGCGCTCCGTCATGATTCCGCGTTGCTTCACGACATTGCAGATCGCGTGGTGCTCACCCCGCATGCGGGCGAGATGGCGTCCATGCTCGACATCGATCGCAAGGAAGCCACGGGGAGTCCGCAGCGCGTCGTGCAGCGTGCGGTGCGCGAGCTGCGCGCGACGGTCGCGCTCAAGGGCTCGGAGACGTGGATCGCGAGTACCGATGGACGCTGCTTGCTCTTTCGTGGTGGTGTGGTCGGTCTTGGCACCTCCGGCTCCGGTGATACGCTCGCCGGCATAGTGGCGGGCCTTGCTGCACGTGGCGCATCGCCGCTCGCAGCCGCGGCATGGGGCGTGTGGGCGCACGGGATGGCGGGCCGAGCACTCGCGCGCCGTACGGCAACGGTGGGCTTTCTGGCGCGCGAGCTGCTCGGTGAAGTACCGCGGTTGGTCGGGCGATGACGAGCGCCCCAACGACGCGCGCGTCGCAGGGAGCCGATGTGCGGATTCTCGTGAACTGCAACGCGAAAGCGATGCAGGACCCCGCCGGACGTGATGCACTGGTCGAACAGGTGCGCGGTGTCATGCCCGATGCGCAGGTTTGGTTCACCGCGGACGACGTATCCATCGATGACCTCATTGCGCGCGCCACACGTGACGGCGCGACCATGCTGGTCGCCGGCGGCGGGGACGGTACCGTGAACGCCGTGGCGAGCGCCGTCATTGGCACACAGCGCACACTTGGCGTGCTCCCGCTTGGCACCCTCAACCACTTCGCCAAGGACCTGGCGATTCCCTTCGACATCGAAGCGGCAGTGCTGTTGCTGCGGGATGGCATGGTGTGCGACGTCGATGTCGGCGAGGTCAACGATCGCGTCTTCATCAACAACTCGGGACTCGGTCTCTACCCCGACATTGTGCGCCAGCGCGAGCGGCGGCAGGAAGCAGGCAGCAGCAAGTGGCCCGCGGCGTTTGTGTCCGCCCTACATGCGCTGCGACGCTACCGCACGCTCGGCATTCGCGTGATGGTCGGCGGCAAGGCGCTCTACCGGCGCACGCCCGCGGTCTTCATCGGCAACAACGAGTATACCACGGACAGCGGGCTCGAGCCCAAGCGTCCCTCGCTCTCGGATGGATGCCTGTCGTTGTACATGCCACACCCACATGGTCGAGCGCGGCTGCTCTGGTTTTCGTTACGCGCACTGCTCGGCAACTCGGGGCGCCTTGAAGGATTCGACGTGGTGCTCACCGACTCGCTTTCGATCGAGTCACGCCATCGCCGGTTGCACGTCGCGCTCGATGGCGAAGTCGCCGTCATGGAGACTCCGCTCAACTACCGTACCCGGGCGCGCGCGCTTCGGGTGCTCGTACCGACCATCGTCCGCTAGCGCATGCGCACCATCGTTCATCTATCCGACCTGCACTTCGGTGCACTGCTCTCTCCAACGCTCGACCCGCTGGTGGAGCAGGTCGCGGCGATCGCGCCGGACCTCGTGGTGGTGTCGGGTGACCTGACCCAGCGCGCGCAGCCGGAACAGTTCGAGGCGGCGCGCGCGTACTTGAAGCGACTGCCGGGCCCGCAGCTGGTGATTCCCGGCAATCATGACGTCCCGCTCTACGACGTCTTCCGGCGATTCGCGTCGCCACTGGGCCGGTACAAGGAATACATCACGAGTGACCTCGCGCCGGTATTCATCGACGAGGAGATCGCCGTGGTGGGCATCAACACCGCGCGATCGCTGACGTTCAAGGGTGGCCGCATCGGTGCGGCGCAACTCGCGGAAGCCGTGTCGCACTTTCACGGGTTGCGCGGCACGCAAGCGCGCATCGTCGTGACGCATCATCCGTTCGACGTGCCGGAGGGGCTGGACGGCGTGGAAGCGGTCGGAGGCGTCGAACGTGCGATCGCAGGCTTCGCGGGGTGTCAGGTGGATGCGTATCTCTCCGGGCACATCCACCTCGTGCACTTCGCCAGCGCGGCGCAGTACCGCCCGGGCTATCAGGCGACACTGTTGCAGGCCGGCACGGCAACGTCGAGCCGCGCCCGGCGCGAATCGAACTCGTTCTTCGTGCTCAAGGTGGATGCCGAAGCCATCACGTGCGAGACGCAGAGCTGGAACCCGGACCTCAAGCAGTTCGAACTGCTGCGCAGCAACCGCTTCGCGCGCGTGTCGAACGGGAAGACTACCGTCGCGTAGCGCTCAACGCCCCTTGGCCCCGAACACGTCGTTCGCGCTCACTTCGAACAGCTTCGGCCAGAGCTTTCCCGTGAGCAGCAGCACGCCGCGCTTCGCATCGTACGCGATGCCATTCGCGACGCCGCCACGTCGCATCACGTCGGCGCGCTCGCGTACCGAAAGCAGGCCGCTCACATCCACCCAACCCGTGACGGCGCCGGACGCCGTATCGATGCGCGCGATGAGATCGGTCTGGTAGACGTTCGCCCACAGCTCGCCGCGCACCATTTCCAGCTCGTTGAGCATGGGTACCGCTCGCCCGGCTTCCGTCACATTGATGGTGCGTGTCTCGCGAAAGCCGGAGGGGTCGATCACGCGAACGCGGCTGGTGCCATCGCTCAGGAACAGCCGTGTGCCGTCGCTCGCGAGTCCCCACCCCTCACCGGAGTACGTGAAGGAATCGACTCGCGCGAGCGTTGCCGCGTCGTACACGTGCCCCTGGCCGCCGCGCCAGGTGAGCTGGTACACCCGATCTCCGGCGAGTGCGATGCCTTCGCCAAACTGGCGCGCGGGTAATGGAGTGCGCTGCACCGTTGCGCCCGTCGTGCGTTGCACTTCGCGCACGTCCGAACGCCCCTCGATGCCGGTGCTCTCGAGCAGGCGCGTGCCCGTGACGACCAGTCCCTGCGTGTAGGCGAGCGTGTCGTGCGGCCACGAGGCGGTCGCCGAGAGCTTCATGTTGGGGGTCGCGGCGCTGAACGGCACTGCCGGTGGGGCCGCGTCGGCGTTCGTGCGTGGTGGCGGCAACATGCCCGGCGGCAACGCCACGACGCTGCTATCGCCCGTTCCGCCAGCCGAGTCCCCACATCCGGTCACGCCGGTGCCGAGCAGCGCCAGACAAGTCAGGCCCACAGCGAGCCTGCGCCGAGGACGGCTGCCACCACGGGTCGAACGGGAGCAATTCAATGAGGAGCACATGGACCAAGAATGCTTCGAGGATGCGAAAAGGAGCGAACTGATTTGGAAGGCACGAAGCCCCAGGGGGTATCAGAGAGCAGTAGATTGCATGTCTACACGTCATTCTTCCAGTTCATAACGGGATCGCTGCCAAATGGAATCGTCCAACCCCGCGCTCAACAACCGCGCCATCGACGCCTTGCGGCGCAGTGCCGCCGGTACCGGTACCATGACCGTCGGCGGAACGGCCATCAAGACCGTCATTCTCCTGCTCGTGACAACGTTCAGTGCGGCCATGGTCTGGACCGCTGATCCGTCGGTGTACGGGACGGCCATGATCGTCGGCACGATCGGCGGGCTCGTCTTCGCACTCGCCACATCGTTCAAGCCGCAGTGGGCACCGATCACGGCGCCGCTGTACGCCGTGCTCGAAGGCCTCGCGTTGGGCGCCATTTCGGCCCTCTACAACGCACAGGCGTATGGATTGCCGGCCACCGCGGTTGCCGCGACCATGGTCACGGCGATCGCGATGTTCACGCTCTATCGCACCGGTGTCATCAAGGTGACGGAGAAGATGCGCGCCGTGGCCAGCATGGCGTTGCTTGGTCTCCTGGGTGTCTACCTGCTGCAGTTCATCCTCGGCTTCTTCGGCAACGGCATCCCGGGCTTCGGCGGCAGTGGCCTGCTGGGCATCGGTGTCAGCGTGTTCGCGACCGGGCTCGCCGCGTTCTTCCTGTTGCTCGACATGGACCGCGTCGAGCAGATGGCGAAGTCGGGATTGCCCAAGTCGATGGAGTGGTACGGTGCATTTGCGTTCCTCGTGACGCTGGTGTGGCTGTATCTCGAGATGCTGCGCCTGCTCAGCAAGCTCCAGCGCCGGTAGGCAAGCATGCACAAGCGCGAGTTCATCAAGACGGTCGGCCGTACCGTAGGCGGTGCATCGCTGGGCATGGTGTTCAGCGATGCGCTGAGCGATGCGCTGAGCGATGCGCTCTTGGAGCAGTTCGCGGCGTTCTCGCCGACGGAGCTTGCGGACGACGAGGCGTTCTGGACCGCGCTGCGTGGGAAGTACCGGCTCAAGCCCGACCTGATCAATCTCGAGAACGGCTATTACAGCATGCAGTCGCAGGAGGTGCTGGAGGCGTTCATCGCGAAGGTGCGCGAGGTCAACTACCATGGCTCGTACTACATGCGTACGACCCTCGAGCCGGACAAGCGCGCCGTCGCAACACGCCTGGCGAAGCTGGCCGGCTGCGGCGAGGATGAGCTCATCATCACCCGCAACACCACCGAGTCGTTGGACACGGTGATCGCCGGCTACGACTGGAAGAGCGGCGACGAAGCGGTGATGGCGCACCAGGATTACGGCGCCATGCAGGACATGTTCACGCTGCAGGCGCGCCGCTACGGCATCGTGCCGAAGACGGTGTCGCTACCGCTCGACCCGAAGAGCGACGACGAGATCGTTGCCCTGTATGCCGGCGCGATCACGCCGCGCACGCGCCTGCTGATGTGCTGTCACATGGTGAACATCACCGGCCAGATCCTGCCGGTGCGCAAGATCGCGGACATGGCGCACGCCCGTGGCGTCGATGTCATGGTGGACGGCGCGCACGCATTCGCGCAGCTCGACTTCCGCATCCCCGACCTCGGCGCTGATTACTACGGTGCAAGCCTGCACAAATGGCTCGGTGCACCGCTCGGCGCGGGCATCCTGTATGTGAAGCGAGACAAGGTGGCCGGGCTCTGGCCGGTGTTTGCCGACGAAGCGCGGGCTGCGACGGACATTTGGAAACTCAATCATACAGGTACGCATCCGGCGCACACCGACCTTGCAATCGGCACCGCTATCGACGCGCACGAGCGCATCGGCATCGCGCGCAAGGAAGCCCGGCTGAGATACCTTCAGCGCTACTGGACGGATCAGGTGCGCGGCACGCCCAAGATCATGCTGAACACGCCGACGGAGGCTGCGCGGTCGTGCGCGATTGCGAATGTCGGGATTGAGGGTGTGCCGCCGAGCGCGCTAGCGAAGACGTTGCTCGAGAAGCACAAGATCTGGACGGTGGCGATCAACAGCGCGGGCGTTGTTGGGGTGCGGGTGACGCCGCAGTTGTTCACGACGCGCAGGGAACTCGACATGTTCGTGAAGGCACTCAAGATGGAAGCGGCAAAACTTTGAGGATCGAGGCGCGCTTAGCTTGGGCGATCAATCGGCCAGTCAGCTCCAGTCGATCCGGTCAAGTATCGCTCGAAGTACCGCACCTCTTACCGAATTGACCGAAGTCACGAACGCGACGCGGCCAGCCAGATGCGCGCGGAATTCCGGGACCCCTTCGCGATTCTGCAGCGCCGGACCGGTCCGCGTGCAGTTCACCAGCGTGGCCTTGAGTCGGTCGAAGTCGCTGCGAGGCACGTTGAGACGGGTATTGGTAACCAGCCCCGCGAGATGCTGGCGCACAGACTGTGGCATCACACGCGTCTTGTGATGCTGCACGCTCCATCCCTCGTCGAGCACGATGGCGGCAATCTCTGCGGCGTAGCGCTGGATGTTACGCGCGACATCCGGTCCACCGGAGAATGCCAGGTCGTCGGCGTAGCGCGTGTAGACCGCGCCGGCCCAATCGGCCAGGCCGGTGATGCGGCAGTCGAGATGATAGGCACACAGGTTGGCGAGCGCCGGTGACGTGGGTGCGCCCTGGGGCAGATGTGCGCGTCGGTAGAGAACGCGCGCGTCATGCACCGCGCGTAACGTCATACCCGATCTGGCATCCGTCAGGCGTGCGTCAGCCAGCACCGCACGTGGCGTGCTGTTGGTGCAGATGCCGCCCAATAGGTCGGCGACGGCCTCGGGGTAGCCGAGCGTGCGGAACGCGGCCTGCACGCGGGAACCGCTGATGGACGGGAAGAAATCCTGCAGATCGAGCCGCAGCACGACGCGCTGCCCAACGTGCGGCGCGGCGAACGTCCGGATCGAGCGCCCCTTCACGAACCCGTGTGCAGCGTCGTAGTACGCCGGCACTCTATCGAGAATGTCCGTCAGGATCTTCCGCTGCAACGCGCGTAGGCGCGGCTGCGGCGCTTCGATCAGCCGTATGCCGCCCGAACGCTTCAGCACCACGCGATAGTGGTAGTGCGCGAGCGCCGGCCGGTGGGGCATCTTGTTGCCGAGCGCCTTGAGATCGGCGAACCACTCCAGCTCGCCTACAGTAACGCCCAGCCACTCCGCGAGCGCACCGGCGTTCTCGATGACCGGTATTGGCCACGTCGACGAAGACGGCACTGGCTGCATGCGCTGCGCCTCGCCGAGCCATTCGCGTACCCGTCGATTGCGGGGCGGGCGAGGGTCGCCATTCGCAGCGCGTGGCGGTGCGAGCTCGAGCACGGTGTCACGCACCCAGCGTACGACATCGCGGCGACGCGGCCGGGTGCGGCCATCGAAATCCGCGGTGTAGCGCGCCGCGAGCTCGAGGTGCCACTTGTGCCGCTTGCCGAGTGCTCGTTCGATCCGGTCGGCGATGGCCGGCACGGTAGCCTCACCGGCAAGGCAAGCGGCCGCAATGACAATGATGAACGATTCGACCGGCATGCGCGTCGACGACGAAGTGATCCAACGAATCCAACCGTGTGCGAGCAGCACTGCGTAACGCGCAGCGGGGCTCTCACGACGAAATGCTTCCTTCCCTATGCTCCCCGGGGTAACCCCGGAGCGACCCGATCAACCCTAGGAATTGCGGGCCCTGCTTGGATTACTTCGACGCCGACGTCGCTGCCGATCGACCGCTACCTGCCTGCCGCTGCTGCCTCCTGTCGCGCGAACAAAGTTACGCCGCCGGGTCTGCTTCCGCCAGCTGCGCGACGACCGTTGTATTCAACACGACGCTCGCCTACAGGTTGGCCGCTGCGGTCGACTCCGCGCTTACCTGCACGGCTCTTGCATTCGGAACGCGCATTTCACTCTTCCCGCAAGGACGATTCATGTACGGGTTCAGGGCAGCACGAAGGACACTCGTTGCCGGGGCCGCCCTGCTTTCGGTGGCGTGCGGCGATGCGTCGAGCCGCGATCGCCTCGAGGGGGCGAGTACGGGCAGTACGCCACCGGCACCGCCTGCAGCATCCGCTACCGTGCCAGGCGCCGGGCCAAGCGACTCGGTGCTCGGAGGCTTCTCGGATTCCGCTGGACAAGCCGCAACACGCCCGGTTGCCGTCGTGCGAGTCGAGATCGACCTGACTGCGCGCGAGCTGCACCTCTATCGCGGGGACAGCATGGTGGCGACGCATCCGGTGGCCGTTGGCTCTGCCGAATGGCCCACGCGTACCGGCGAATGGAATATCACGCAGGTCGTCTGGAACCCCGAGTGGATTCCACCCGACGAGTCGTGGGCGGAAGAGCGGGAACCGCGGAAGTCGGGAGACCCGAAGAATCCGCTCGGTCACGCGCAGCTCGTATACGACATGCCGCGCACCATTCACGGCACCAACGACCCGACATCCATTGGCAAGGCGGTATCGCATGGCTCCATTCGTGTGAAGAACGAAGTCGCCATGACGCTCGCGCGCCTGCTGATGGAAGAAACCGGTGTTGTGAAGGATGAAGCCTGGTATACGGCAGCACGCACGGATCGAAAGACGAAGCAAATCGTCGACCTGCCGCAACTCGTGCCGATTCGCGTGTTCTGACCGGCACGAGTTGGTGTCACACCTGCCGTATCAGGCGTTATCCGTCAGGCGATGTCCATCAGGCGTCATCCTTGACGCGCTCGTCCTTCTCGTAGGTCCCGATCAACTCGGCGGTGCCGAGCACGTGTCCTTCCATGGCGCGCTCGAGATCGGCCTTCGTCGCGTTCGAGCCGAGATCGGCGAGCGACGTGTCGAGCGCGTACAACTTGTGGAAGTAGCGATGCACGCCGATGGGCGGGCACGGGCCGGTGTATCCCCGCGCGTCGGCGTCGTTCATGCCCTCCAGTGCATCATCTGGCAGCCGATGCGGGCTCGCGCCGTCCGACACTCCGCTTACGTCGGCGGGGATGTTGTACAGCACCCAATGCACGAACGTGCGCGTAGGTGCCGCGGGATCCGGCGCATCGGGATCGTCCACGATCAGCGCGAAGCTCTCGGTACCATTCGGCGCATCACGCCACGACAGCGGCGGGGATTGCTGCACGCCGTCACAGGTGTGCCGTTCGGGAATCGCGGTACCGGCGGCGAACGCCGAGGAAGTGATCGTGAACATGTGTCGTGGTTGGAAGGTGAGGCTCAACGGGGAAGCGTGAACTCGGGAAAGCGATCCGGCCTGACCGACCAGGCACGCAGAAAATTCTGTGGCCGGTACCGGCCACCCAACCTCGGCGAGTGGCAGCGTTCGGCGGCCGTATTGTCGATCTCCTCGTACGTGTGCATTGGCTCGCCGGATTTCGGATCGACCCGCGGCGTCTCGATCTCGCGTTCGCCATTGCCCATGAGCTTGTAGAAGAGGTTCATGGAGTCGAACTGTTCCGCCGTGCAGTCGCAGCCGGAATGTACGTCCGCAACGAACTTCGCATCGAACTCCATGCCACAGCTCGCTGCACGGTCGACCATCCATCGGAGCGCGATGTTGGAGAGGCCGCGGTCGGCATAGCCGCCGCCGACATTCGAGTGGACGCCCGCGAACCATCGCTGCTCGACGCGCCACGTTCCGGACGTGCGTGCGGGATCGCCGTGCGCAATCTCCCACAACGACGGCTTGAATGGTTTCCGGCGCTCGTCGATCGCGAGGGCATGAAACGCGTTGTGCACCCGGCTGCTCAGTTTCACGTCGTGAAACGAGTGACGCCTGCGGGAGATCCACCCCACCGGGCCACTGGTGGGCACGCCGAGCGAACCGATGGTATCCCAGACACCAAGACACTTGATCGGTGTCTCGTGTGCACGTCCATGGCGAAATGCCACGGCGGCGGGGCTGTTCGGATGCGTCTCCGGCCCACGCTGCCGGTAGAAGTCGTATGCCTCGTCGATCAGCTCGAGTTCGCGCCCCGACAGCGCGCCACTCTCGAGACGCCGCGGGATACCGCACTTGCGCACCATGCCGGCGACGCTCCGCACGGTATACGCACCCCTGCTGAAGCCGAACAGGAACAGCTCGTCACCCGGGCGGAAATTCCGCATCAGGAAGCCGTACACCTTCTTGATGTTGACCGAAATACCAGTACCGAATGCACCGCCAGTCCAGCGGTCCCACCAATCGCCGGTGCCGACGCCTTCGAAGTACGCGACCACCTGCTCCGTCTCGTTTGAAGTCATCTGCGGGATATTCGTACTGATCAGCGCGACATTGGTGAGTCCGCCGTTGGCGTTCGGCTGCGGCTTGTTCCAGGTGCCATCGGCACACACGATGAGACGTCGCATGCGGCGAAGCTGCCATCGCCCGCCGGAGTCGTCAATGGCCCGGGAATCGCACTCGCAACGCGCATGGCTCCCACAGGCATGGCACATCCGGACATGGCGCATCCAGATACGTCCGGGCAGACTGGCGATGATGGCTTCGTCCGGGTGCGCGGCGCGCGGGAGCACAACCTGCGGAACGTGAGCCTCGTCGTGCCGCGCAATGCGCTCGTGGTGTTCACCGGCGTCTCGGGCTCCGGCAAGTCGTCGCTCGCGTTCGGCACGCTGTACGCCGAAGCACAGCGACGGTACCTCGAGTCGGTCGCACCGTACGCGCGCCGCCTGTTCGATCAGATGGGCGTGCCGGAAGTCGACGAGATCACGGGGTTGCCTCCGGCAGTGGCGCTGCAACAACAACGGGGATCCCCGACGACGCGCTCATCGGTCGGCAGCGTCACCACGCTGTCCAACCTGCTGCGCATGCTCTACTCGCGCGCCGGCGAGTACCCGCGAGGCGCACCGATGCTCGCGGCCGACGCGTTCTCCACCAATACGCCCGACGGTGCGTGCCCAGAGTGTCATGGGCTTGGCCGGGTATACACGGTCACGGAGCGATCGTTGGTGCCCGACCCGTCGCGCAGTATCCGCGATCGCGCGATCTCGGCGTGGCCATCCGCGTGGCACGGGCAGAACCTGCGCGACATCTGCGTGACGCTCGGCTACGACATCGACGCGCCGTGGCACACGCTCTCCAGGAAGGACCGCAACTGGCTGCTCTTCACCGACGAGCAGCCGCAGGTGCCGGTCTACGCCGGTTTCGAGGCGGACGAGGTAAAGCGCGCCATTCGCCGCAGGGAGGAGCCGAGCTACACCGGCACATTCTCAAGTGCCAGGCGCTACGTGCTGCACACGTTCGCCAACAGCAGCAGCCCACATCTCAGGCGTCGCGCCGCCGAACACACCATCAGCGGCGATTGTCCGGCCTGCGGTGGCAAGCGGCTGCGGCCCGAGGCGCTCGCGGTGAAATTCGGTGGCGTCGACATCGCCGACATGTCGCGGCTTCCCATGAATCGGCTGGCCGATGCCCTGCGGCCCGTCACTGACGGCACCGCGCGCGGCGCCGCAAAGCTGGAGAAGGAACATCCCGAGAAAGCGATCGTCGCGCGCCGCATTGCCTGCGATGTGCTCGAACGATTGGAGACGCTCCTCGATCTCGGACTCGGCTACCTCTCTCTCGATCGCAGCACACCTACACTGTCGCCCGGCGAACTGCAGCGGTTGCGGCTGGCGACGCAGGTACGCTCGAACCTGTTCGGCGTCGTCTACGTACTCGATGAACCATCGGCGGGGTTGCATCCAGCGGACACGGAAGCGTTGCTCGTCGCACTCGACCGCCTCAAGGCGGCAGGCAACTCGTTGTTCGTGGTGGAGCACGAGCTCGATGTGATCCGTCGCGCCGACTGGATCGTGGATGTTGGCCCGGCGGCAGGTGAACATGGTGGGCAGGTGCTGTACAGCGGTCCCCTGGAGGGCATGCGTGACATCGACGCATCGGAGACACGGAGACACCTCTTCCGTGAAGAGCGGTGGCGCAGCGAGGAACAGCGGGCACCACGCGATCCGAAAGGGTGGCTCACGCTGGCGGGCGTGACGCGCAACAATCTGCACGGGCTGGACGTCGCATTTCCGCTCGGTGTGCTGACGAGCGTGACCGGGGTGTCGGGATCGGGGAAATCGAGCCTCGTGAGCCAGGCGCTCGTGGAGCTGGTCGGTGCCGAGCTTGGGGCGAAGCCCGTGGACGATGCTGCGACTGACGCGGCTGCTGAACTCGAAGTCGCAAGTGCGACGACAGGCCGCGTCGGTGGTGACATCACGCGCATCAAGCGGCTGGTACGCGTCGACCAGAAGCCGATCGGCCGCACACCACGATCGAATCTGGCGACATACACGGGACTGTTCGACGCGGTGCGCAAGATCTTCGCATCCACGAAGTCTGCGCGTGCACGCCGCTACGATGCAGGGCGATTCTCCTTCAACGTAGCGAAAGGCCGTTGCGAGCACTGCGAAGGCGAAGGCTTCGTGACGGTCGAGCTGCTGTTCCTGCCGAGTGTGTACGCGCCGTGCCCGGTGTGCCACGGTGCGCGCTACAATGCGAAGACGCTGGAGG
>DASQZA010000033.1:0-2995 GCA_035638935.1 Gemmatimonas sp.
CAGCGTGCTCATCGTGCAGAAGCCATACCGTCAGGCGGCGCGCGAGTGGAAAAACGAGTCGACGATCGTCGAGATCGCGCCCGGTGTGCGCGTCGGCGGCAATGAGGTCGTGGTGTTCGCCGGCCCCTGCTCCGTCGAGAGCGAAGAGCAGATCCTGGCGTCGGCGCGCGCGGTGCGCGCC
The DNA here is from genome assembly GCA_035638935.1 of Gemmatimonas sp. GTDB lineage: Bacteria > Gemmatimonadota > Gemmatimonadetes > Gemmatimonadales > Gemmatimonadaceae > Gemmatimonas. Next base: position 182 of record DASQZA010000033.1, read on the forward strand.
GGTGGCGCCACGGCGCTGCGTGGCGGCGCATTCAAGCCGCGCTCATCACCCTATGCGTTTCAGGGCATGGGCAAGAAGGGGCTCGAACTGCTTGCGCTCGCTCGTCGTGAAACGGGTCTGGCGATCATCACGGAGGCGATGGACGAAGGGCAGGCCGATCTCGTGGCGGAGTATGCCGACTGCATCCAGATCGGCGCGCGCAACATGCAGAACTACTCATTGCTCCGGCATGTCGGAAAGATGGGCAAGCCGGTGCTGCTCAAGCGAGGCATGGCAGCGACCATCAATGACCTCCTGCTCAGCGCCGAGTACATTCTCGCCGAAGGCAACCCCAACGTGATCCTGTGTGAGCGTGGGGTGCGCACGTTCGATTCCGCGACGCGCAACCTGTTCGATCTCACGGCGATCCCTGTGGTGCAGAAGCTGTCGCATCTGCCGATCGTGGCCGACCCGAGCCATGGCACGGGTCTGCGCGACAAGGTGACGCCGATGGCACGGGCTGCTGTGGCCGCCGGTGCCGATGGCATTCTCGTCGAAGTGCATCCGACACCCGACAAGGCGCTGTCGGATGGTGCGCAGTCGCTGTTTCCCGAGCAATTCACGAAGCTCGTGCAGGAGCTCCGCCTCATCGCCACGGCGATCGGGCGTGAGGTTGCACCGAGCCTGGACACCGCGAGCGTTTCCATCGGCTGAGTATCGTGGCTGAGTGTCGTTTGGCACGGGCGGGATACAGCGGGGTACTTGGGTCCATGCGCAATCTCATCCGCTCCATCCCATCAGCCGTTGCGGCATCGGCCCTGATTGCATCGGCCACGGTCGCGTCCGCCCGCACGCTCGTGACGGTCGCGACGGTCACGACGGTCGCGCTCCTGTCGCCTGCTGTGCTGCCCGCGCAGACGTCCGCCGCGAGTGCGGCGTACGAGCGCGTTGCCAAGGCCTGGAGCGCACAGCAGTCGCTGGAGGCGCGTTTCGAGCAGCGTATCACCAACGCGCTGCTCGGTCGCACCATGACGTCACGCGGGCTGTTTCAGCAGCAGCGCCCGAACAAGGTGTCGATCACGTTCACCGATCCGACTGGCGATCGCATCGTCGGCGACGGCAAGACGTTGTGGGTGTACCTGCCGAGCAGTGCGCCGGGCCAGGTGCTCAAGCTGCCGGGTGACGCGGACGGCGCTGTGGTGGCCGACCTGCTGGGGCAGCTGCTCGAAGCGCCCAGGAAGAACTTCACGATCAGTGGCGGTGACGCCGTCACCATCGACGGGCGCGCGACACGGCGCGTGGAACTCGTGCCGCGCGTGAGCGGCAGCGTGCCGTTTCAGAAGGCGACGCTGTGGCTCGACGAGAAGGAGCCGCGCCCCGTGCGCGTGCAGGTGCTCGACGTCCAGGGCGTCGATCGCACCATCACGCTGACGACGTGGAACCGTGACGCGAAGCTCGCGGCGAACACGTTCACCTTCTCTCCGCCGAAAGGCGTGAAGGTGCTCAACAAGCTGCCGGGTACCTGACCGCTCAGTGCTGCGGCGGCGCCGCCGGCACTTCCACGCCTTTCTGCTCCAGCCTCGAAAACACATCGCGCGGCGTGCGTGAACCCTGCAGCAGAAAAGCCGCACGTTGCATCGTCGGGTCATCCTGCGCACGGCGCAGGAACTCCGCATCCGGCCCGAACGCCACGCGCGTCATCTCGTAACCGAGCGAGCGCGAGATCCATGGCGCCGCGTTGTCGAAGACCCGTCGTTCAGGCGCGACCTTCCGTTCCGCGAGGTCACGGTACAGCGCGTCGAGCATCTCGCGCGTCACGGGTTCGCCTGGAGTCTTGAGCGCGCCGCTACGCTTGAAGTTCAGCGCGAGCTTGGCGAGCGCGTCGCGGTACGCCCCGAAGTTCCGGCCCATGGCGCGCGCGAGTGCCTGCACCGGCAGCGGTGTGAGTGAATCGCCGATCGTGACGTCGGGTGTGATGCCGCCGCCGCCAAGGACCGTGCGTCCGGCATCCGTTCGGAAGCGCGGCTTGATCGTGTCGGCCGCGGCGATGCGCACGGATGCGTCGTCGTCGCCGTCCGCGGCATCCGGATCCGGAGGGGCGAGCTTCGAGATACTGCGGCCGACCGGTGTGTACCATCGGGCCGTGGTGAGGCGCAACGCTCCACCGGACACGAGCGGATAGAGGTTCTGCGCGCTTCCCTTCCCGAATGAAGTGGTACCGAGCACCAGGGCACGGTCATGGTCCTGCAGGGCACCCGCGACGATCTCCGATGCGCTCGCACTGCCACGATCGACCAGCACCGCGAGCGGAAGCGTGGGCCACCGCTGCGCTTCCTTGTCGGAGTACGTGGAGCCGTTCGTGCCGGGCCGCGCCCGCAGCTGCACGATCGGCTTGCCGGGATCGAGGAACAGGTCGGCAACGGCGATTCCCTGTTCCAGCAGCCCACCAGGATTGCCGCGCAGGTCCATGATCAACGAGCGCGCGCCCTGCTTGACGAGCGAGTCGACCGCGGCGGAGAGTTCCGTCGTGGTCTGCGCGCTGAAAACCTTCACGTCGACATAGCCGACGCCGCCGGGCAAGAGCGTCACGCGCGGCACCGCACGCCGGACGACCGATGCGCGCCGGAGCGTGAGCGGGATGCGCAGGTCGACGCGTTCGAGCACGATCGACACGTCCGACCCGGGCAGCCCGCGCAGGGCGACCGATACTTCGTTGAACGTCCAGCTCTTGGTGGACGCGCCATCGACCATGACGATGCGATCTCCGGTTTGCACGCCCGCAAGTTCGGACGGACCACCCGCGATGGGCTCGATGACGGTCGGCCAATCGTCGCG
>DASQZA010000034.1:0-18251 GCA_035638935.1 Gemmatimonas sp.
GGCTGGATGCGCTGCATGGCCATCGAGCTGCGCATCGCACGCTGGTTGAGCGGCCACAGGATGATGCGCACCGCAACACCGAACAGCACCAGAATCCATCCGTACGACAGGCCGAGCGTCGCCTTCATCCACAGGAGCGCCTTGATGACCATCGTCGCGAACGGCTGCACGAGACCCTGCAGCCATCCGCCGTACGGGTTGGACGTTTCGAACTCGCGGCCCATCGCTGCCAAGCGCTTGAACTCCTGCGGTCCGGCATAGATCTCGAGGTTCGCTGCACCATTGGTGAGCGGCATGATCGCCGTCGCTTCGGCGCGCGTAGCTGCCTTCGCCTCGCGCACCCCGCCGGTCACGTTGAGCTCCGCAAAGCCGGGCTGCCCCTTCGGTGCGAGCACCCCAAGGAGGAAGTACTTGTTCTTGGCGACCACCCAACCGAGCGGGCCGGACTCGATCTGCTTCTCGCCCGGATCGAGCGAGCTGAAGCTGATGCCGTCGGCACCGCCCGCTTCCTCCTTGAATGCATACGCGAGATGCGTCTGGTCCTCTTCCGGATCCGCCTCCGACGACCGAAATCCCTGCGGCAGGTCGACGAGCAGAAAGCTGTTCGCCGCCCCTCCTTCCACACGTGCCGCGATGTTGACGCGATAGCTGTCCGGCAGGAACGAGTACGCGATCGACACGGCGCGGTCCCGAACGGTCGCCGAGTACGTCACGGTCGTGACTCCGCCTTCCTCCGCGCGCGCCGATCGGAACACGGTGGTATCGAGTCGCACCGTATCACCTGGCCCCGCGAGACGGAAACCGAGCAGCCGCTGCCCCGGGTTCGCGAGCTCGACGTTCTCACCCTTCACTCGACCACGATCGCGCAGTGCGCGATAGCCGGTCAGCTCGGCGCTCACGAGCGCGGCTCCACGGTTGGTCGTGCGGAAGATGGCGCGCGTGGTTTTGACGACGGCGGTGTCGAGGGCAATCGCGGCGGACACCGGCGTCAGTGCTGCGCTGTCACCAGCCGCGCCGGCGCCCATCGCAGTCGATGGTGTCGCTGTCGGAGCCGCTGTCGATGGCGCCACCGATGACGTGACCGACGGGGTTGCGGACGCGGACGCGGACCCGCCGGCGGCAGCCAGCGTGTCCGTGATTGCGGCACCGTTCTTTGCGACCGTCGGGGCCGTCGGGAACAGGATCGACGAGACAACGAGGACCGCTGCCATCAGGATGACGGCGAGGACTACGCGGCGTGGTTCCATGAGAAGAAAAGAGGGATTAGGGCACCGGATCGAAGCCGCCGGGACGGAACGGATGACACCGTCCGATGCGAGCGATCGCGAGCCATCCGCCACGCCAGGCGCCATGCTTTTCGAGCGCTTCGATCGCGTACGCGGAGCAAGAAGGATAATACCGGCAAGCACCGCCCAAGATCGGCGACAGCGTGAGCTGGTAGCCCCGCACCAGGGCAATCAGACCGAGTCGGGGAAGTCGCTGAACAGTGACCGCCATTTCTGTATCCCTACGTCGCGGAGGGAGGCCTTTGTGTCATCGGTACATCGCCGAGTTCGAGCTTGACCAGCTGCCGGCCGGCCTTGCGCACATCATCGCGCAGGCTGTCGAACGTCCGCCCGTACGCGTGCGGTGCGACGCGCAGGACGACGTCCATTGGCGGCAGCTCCCCCAGCAGTTCGATGCGCACCAGCTCGCGCAGCCGGCGCTTGAGGCGGTTGCGGTCGACCGCAGAGTGCTTGTAGCGGGGCACGATGAATCCCACGCGGGGGAATGCACGAAGGGAAGCGACGGCGCGCACGTCGATGCTGCCCGTGCGAACTCGCTTCCCCTGATGTCGTACGATCTCGAGCTCGGGCCCGCGTGTCAGTCGCTGCGCACGCGGGAACGCATGGGACGGCGTGTCAGACGCCCGTGTACTTGGTGGGGATCTGCACCGCGAGACGCTTGCGCCCCTTCTTGCGGCGGCGGCTCAGGACGGCGCGCCCCCACTTGTCTTCCATGCGCGCACGGAAGCCATGCTTGCGGATGCGGCGCGTATTGCGGGGACGGTACGTGGGCTTGCCCATATATGACTCGAGATTCTTCGAAGGATCTGATGTGCAGTGAGGTGAAGCCTCGTAACATAGGCTGGGCCTTGGGTTTCGGTCAAGGTCGCCATGATGGATTCGTGCCGGAATGTGCTGCGGTTTCCTTGCTTGCTCCGCACTTGCTTGCAATGCCGAATCTCACGCATCCGGCGCCAATTGACTTGTCCACATGCCGCGGGGTAGCTTCGCCCCCCACCCCGTGCGCCCCTGCTCTTCAGCCCCGTTGATGTCACTCTCGCCCGCCGAACTCTGGGATCGTTTGCGTCAGCGGGCCCGTCAGGTCGTTCCCGAGCAGACGTATCGGACCTGGCTCGAGCCGACAGAAGCGCTGCTGGTGGAAGGCGACACGCTGCTGATCGGGGCACCAGACCAGTTTTCGGCGGACTGGAATGAGTCCAAGCACTCCGACATGCTGGCGGGCTTTGCCCCCGTGGCGCTGGGCCATCCGCTCAAGGTGCGCTTCAAGGTCCATGAGGAGCGCATGGGACGGGTGCAGATGGACATGTTCGTCCAACCTCCGCCTGCGCCGATCGTCGTGGCACCACCGCTACATCAAACGCGCATCTCGACGCCACTGAACCCGAGATACGTCTTCGATCAGTTCGTGATCGGCAAGAGCAACGACGTGGCCGCGGCAGCTGCGCAGGCCGCCGCACAGGCGCCCGGTCGTGTGTACAACCCGCTCTTCGTCTACGGCGACACCGGGCTGGGCAAAACGCACTTGATGCAAGGGATCGCGCACGAGCTGCTCAAGAAGAACCCCGCCCTCCGCATCGCGTACGCCAGCACGGAGCAGTTCACCAACGAGTTCATCACGGCCATCCAGTCCGGTGGCATGGGCGAATTCCGCCGGCGCTTCCGCGAAATCGATCTCCTGCTCGTCGACGACGTCCAGTTTCTCAAGGGCAAGGAATCCACACAGGAGGAATTCTTCCACACGTTCAACGCCATCTACGAGGCCGGACGCCAGATCGTCCTGACCTCCGACCGGCCCCCCAACCAGCTCTCCGGGTTGGAAGGCCGACTGGTGTCCCGTTTCGAGTGGGGCATGGTGGCCAACATCGATGCGCCAGATTTCGAGCATCGGATGGCGATCCTGCGGAAGAAGGCGAGCCTGGACCATCTCGAGCTGACCATCCCCGACGAGGTCATCGAGTTCATCGCCCAGCATGTGAAGTCGTCGGTGCGCGAACTCGAGGGGTCGATCATCACCCTGCTCGCCTACGCATCGCTCAAGCACCGCGAGATCTCCGTGGAAATCGCGCGGGAGGCGCTGCGCGACAAACTCCGCGGCTCCGCCCACTCCGAGTTTCCGGATACCCCGCCGACCGCGATCACCGTCGCCACCATCCAGCAGGTGGTGTCGCGGGAATGGGGCGTCACACCCGATGGCCTGCGCTCCAAGACCCGCACCAAGCAGCTGACGGTGCCCCGCCAGGTCGCCATGTATCTGTGCCGAGAACTGCTGTCGTTGCAGCTCGTGGAGATCGGGAACGCGTTCGGCGGCCGCGACCACTCCACGGTGATCCATTCATTGGAGCGGGTCGCCGAAGAGATGGTGGGCGACCCGGTGTTCGGGGGGCGGGTCGCGAAGGTCCGGGGCATGTTGGAAACGCTGCGGACAACTGGCCAGCTGGGGGCGTGAGTCCACGGGTTCCAACAGGCTCCCACATTCTCCGGCACCCCGAATGTGCGCGGGTGCGGGAAAACGATGCCGGTCGACATCGAACCCACATGACGGGACGTGGCGAAAGGCGTTCGCCACACGTAGGTTGCGGCGTCTGTACACAAGCCAACATCCCCTGCTGTTACTACTAGTTTTTATCTAGAGAGAACTACTAACAACAGCGTCGAGCAGTTCTTCCACACAAAGGACATGCGCTTCACCATTTCGCGCGAGAAACTCCTCGAAGGGCTGCAGGCAGTCACTCCTGCTGTTCCAGCCAAGACGACGTTGCCAGTGCTCGCCAATCTCCTGGTGGAGACCACCGAGCGTGGCATTCGCTTCTCGGCCACGGATCTCGACATCGCCGTGAGCACGGAAGTCACGGCCGACGTCGAGACGCCGGGCGCAATCACGATTCCCGCGAAGAAGCTGAGCGAGATCGCGCGCGAGTTGCCGCCGTCGTCGGTGAAGATCGCCGCGAGCGGTGAACAGCGCGTCACGCTGGAATGCGGGCGGTCGAAGTTCAAGCTGCTCGGATTGCCGCGTGATGAATTCCCCACGTTTCCGAGTGTGCGCTTCAACGACTCGTGGCGCGTGAAGAGTGCCGAATTGCAGAAGCTCATCTCGCACACGGCATTCGCGGTGAGCACCGAGGAGTCACGCCCGATCCTCAACGGCGTGCTCTGGGAATTGCGCGACACGACGATGCGCATGGTGGCCACCAACGGCCATCGTCTGGCGAAGATGGAGCTCACCGTGGAATCGAGCACGGCACCGTCGAGCGACCTGATCGTGCCACCGAAGGCACTCGAACAGATCCGCCGGCTCTTCCCCGCGGAAGAAGAGCTCGAGATCGCGCGCGGCGATAATCACCTCGGTTTCCGTTCGCCGTTCACGAGCGTGTTCACGCGGCTCGTCGAAGGCCCGTATCCGAACTACGAGCAGGTGATCCCGAAGGACAACGATCGCTACTGTCTCGCGGACAAGGCCGCGCTCACGAGCGCGCTCAAGCGCATGTCGGTCATCGCGTCCGACCAGACGCACCGCATCAAGATGTCGTTCAACAGCGGCATGCTGAAGTTCAGCGTGACCACGCCGGATCTCGGTGAAGCGCAGGATGAGTTGCCGATCACCTACACCGGCGACCAGCTCGACATCGGCTTCAATGCGACGTACCTGCTGGAGATCCTGCGCTACATGCCCACGGAGACCGTCCGCCTGACGTTCAAGGCCCCCGAGAGGGCAGCAACGATAGAGCCGGAAGGGTGGGATGACAGTGCGAAGTATTTGTGCCTGGTGATGCCGCTGAGGCTGATGGATTAGACGGACTGCTGCCCCAAAAGCATGTCCATCAGCCATCAACGATCAACCATCAACTGATTGCCATCAGCCATCAGCTGGCCGTTGTTGGCGGCCGACTCACCAGAAGCTGATAGCTGATGGTAAATGGTTGATGGTTGATCGTTGATGGCTGATGGCTGATGGCTGCTGCGGTGCGTACCGCTATTTCGTCTGACGCACTGTCACCACTACCGTCTGCTTCACCGTCTGCGTCGCCGACGCATCGCGCAGCGATCCGTTCATGACCGTCACCACCAGCGTGCTGCCACCATCGATCGCCGTCACGACACCTCGGGCGATGTCGATCAGTACGTCCTGCGTACCTGAACCAGTTCCGCTGACGGTCACCTGTCGCCATGGTGTGCGGCTGCTGCCCTCGAGTACACTGAACGTGCTCTGACGTACGTGTAGTATCCGGTCACCATCGCGCGTTTCGTCAGCGACACTTTCGACGATCGTGCGCAACGTCATCGGGATCGCGCCCCGACAGACGAGCGTCACCAGCGAATCCCGCCAGCGATCGCCGATGCTCACGTTCTCCGGCACGCGCACGAGCAGTTCACGCGCGATCGATGCGGCGGCCGCCTCCGGACGATCACACTCGTTTGGCAATGCCGGCCGTACGGTGGCGCGAAGCTGCGTGCTATCCAGGGTCGCGTCGACAGCGACGCTCGTGAACAGTGGAGCTGGCACGCTCGCGGTCGATCGCGTCACGTTGGCGGATGGGCGGACCGACACACCGCTCGCGCGCACGGTGAACGAGTCCACGCGTCCGGTGCCGCGCAGCGAGCCTCGCGCATCGCGACGCAACGCGAGTGCTACGCGCGCACTGGTCTCCGACACATCGCGCTCCCGGCGGCTTGCACTGTCGCGTTCGAGCTCGGCGCGCAGCTCCACACGGTACGACACCGATGACAAGGCGAGCGGTAGCCGAAAGCGCGTCGCGCGGACTGCTGGCGTCTCGGCTCGTGGTGCAGCTGGACCTGGCGCAGGGGCAGGTGCGGGAGCCGGCGCGGGCGTCAGACCGCCCGAGCAGGCCGCGAGCGCGCACGCGGCGAGCACCCACCGAGCGCACGCGAATGCCGGCATCGCCAGCGACGAACGGACAGCGCGATCCATGATGCGGGGCAACCCGGAACTCCAAGAACTCGCGAATGGATGACGAGCACTACGACTGATCACGACCACTGGGACGTCGAGCACGAAGCACACGGGAGAATCGCCGGCCTGTAAGCCGGGTTCTGTCGGCACCGTCAATCGTGCTTGCACACGACCGCCGGCACCGGATGATCATTCCTCTCGGCGTCCGGTCACCCGGACGCTCCAGCAGCCTACCCGCGGCTCGACACCCGAGGGTGTCGTTGTCGAGACGGGCCGTCTCTCGCCGCTTATTTGGCCTTGCTCCGACTGGGGTTTACCGTGCCACCGCTGTTGCCAGCGGCGCGGTGGGCTCTTACCCCACCTTTTCACCCTTACCGCCACCGGTTGGCCCGTGAGGGTTGCCCGACGACGGCGGTTTGTTTTCTGTGGCACTGTCCGTCACACCCAGCTCGCGCCGAATGTGCCCAGGCGTTACCTGGCAATCTGCCCTGTGGAGCCCGGACTTTCCTCGAGGAGTGTTGCCACTCTCTCGCGATCACCCGGCCGACGATTCCCCGCGCTGCTTCGTGTATTCCCGCAGCAATATACCCGGACGGCCGTGGTTTCCCCTCCGGCTGCGGGAAGGCGATCCTCTGTTATTCGGCCTTCCGACGGGCAACGCGCTCTGGCTCGCTTGCGTGCCATGGCCTCGGGAAGCACTCTCGCCTGACTGGAGTGGTGCATGTCCTCTCAGGCGCAGCGAGGAGCGATGAACGAGATCCCACGGTGGGTGAACGGTGAGTACGCATTCACGACGGCGCTCTCGCGTGGAGCACGTGGCAAGCGCGTGAAGTTCGTGCAGGAGTGGCTCACGCTGCACAACATCCAGCTCGTCGCCGATGGAGATTTTGGCGCCGCCACGATGGCGGCCGTGCGACGATTCCAGGAAACGCGGCAGCTGCCGGTGACGGGAAGCGTGGATCTCGCGACGTTCACGGCGCTCACGGACCCGGTTCGGCGCGTGGTGGCGCCGATTCCGCGGGCGAACCGCACCCTCAACCAGCTCGTGGTCGCCTACGCCGAGCAGCACGAACGCGAGCACCCGCGCGAGGTTGGTGGGCAGAACCGCGGGCCTTGGGTGCGGTTGTACATGAAAGGTGACGAAGGGGACGCATTCCCGTGGTGCGCGGGCTTCGTCTCGTTCGTCGTGAGTCAGGCGGCCCGCAGCTTCGACGCGAAGCTCGCGATCCCGTACACGGTGTCGTGCGACGTGATCGCCGTCGAGGGACGTCATCGCCACCGCTTCATTCCGGAGCAGGAGATTCACGCACTCAAGGCCACCGCGGCCGGCGGCAGCGTCTTTCTCAACCGGCGCTCGGCGACGGACTGGATTCACACGGGCATCGTCGTGCGCTTCGACGACGAGACCATCGAGACGATCGAGGGCAACACCAACGACTCCGGCAGCCGCGAAGGCTTCGAGGTCGTGCGACGCATTCGCGGGTACAAGAGCAAGGACTTCGTGCGCCTCGACTGATCGTGCACCGCTGATGGTGCACCGCCGATGGTGCACCCGGGCGCTGCCGCCTCAGACGGTGCGCAGCGGCAGCGCCACCGTCGGATCACCGAGGATGACCGTGCTCTGGATGTCGCGCGCGGCGAGTTGGAAGTAGAGCAGGTCCGCGACGTTCTCCTCGCCGTTGTCGTACGCACGCGCGGCGGCGGCGTGCTGCGAGTAGAGACCACCGACGCGTGCGTACCAGTCGCGGAACGCCATGCCGACCGGATCGCGCAGATACAGGTGCTGGTGCAGCGCCTCGGTGATGGCTGCACTGATCGGTTGCCGGTTGGCGGGCTGTCGCAGGGTCCAGTCGAATGTCGGCTCGACATGGCCGATGAATGCACGCAGCGGCTTCTTCGCGCCGAGGAGCCGCTGCGGGAGCGGCGCAACGTGCGGCCCGAGCTTTGCCACCCCTTGCAACACATTGTCGGTCTGCGATCCACGATCGAACAACCCGTCGAAGAACGTGGGCGAGTCGCTGCCCGCTGAGCAGCAGGCGTGTGCGTACCACACGGCGCCATCGGGTTGCCACGCATCGAGCAGCGCAACAGGCTCGACGACCTGATGGTCCTGGTCGACGGGGAGGCCGAGCTTCCGGAGCATCGTGCCCGGATCATCGAGCGGGCCGGTGTGCCCGTGGCTCGTCGACACGATCATGCCGGGACGCGTGGTACGCAGCGTGTCGATCAACGCGACGCCACGAGCGGACTCCGGAGACGTCGTGCCGTCGAGAAAGACGGCGTTGGCGGTCATCTCGGTATCGCTGCGATACTGCTCGTGCACCTTGGCCGCGATCTGATTGCGCATCAGATGCGTGATGTCTGTCGTGCCATGATCGACGGCCCACACCACGGAGCGGTACGGGTCGGCGCTCGTGTCGCCGAAATCCGTGAGCAGTGCGTTGATGTAGTTGTCGAGTGCCTCACCCTCGAGTGCCAGCCGGCCGACCGCGCGATTGTTGCTGAGGATGTACTGCATGCTCCACGGCACTTCGGCGGGCCCGCCGAAGATCAGCAGGAAGTGTGGCAGCGTTCCACGATCGGAGCCGGTGATGTCGACATCGCGCTTTCCCACCGTGTCACGGAGCAGTGTGAACGCATGCGTCCAGCCGGGCCGGTAGCGGAACACCCGCGATCCCGAGCGTGCGTCGAGCAGTCGTTGGAGCGCGGGTGGCGGATCACCCGCCGCTTCGCTCATGACGACTCCCCAGCCGACTTCCGGATGGCGCCAGTCGGAGAGTTCGGGCTTGGGCGTGGGCGCGAGGAACGTTCGGGACGGCGACCGCGCCGTCAGTGCCCATGTTTCGGCGCCAGCACCGAGTGCGCCCCCGACCATCGGGTCGCCGGAAGCTCCGGTGTATGCGTTGAGCCGAAGCGTCGAGAGCGACTCACCCATGCAGTACCCGAATGTGGAGGTTGTCCCGCCAGCCTAGTCGACCTTCTGCACCTGTTGCTCGAGGTCCGCGATCTTGTCGTCGATGAGCTTCAACGCTTCCGCGGGCATGCCGAGCCCGGTGAGCTGGCGCCGGGCATCGCGCAACTGCGTGAGCTCCGAGTGGATGTTCACCTGGCCTTCGAGGTCGGCATCGTGCGTCAGCGCCGTCGGCTTGAGGGTCAAGCCGCCGCGTCGCACGTACAGCATGGGCAGTGTCCACTGCACCATGTCAGCCGGCAGGTACTTGGACGGCGGATCGCCGCGCAGCGCTTCGTGAATCGCCTGACGGGACGGTTGCAGTGCACGGAGCCACACCGACTCCGGCATGGCCGTTGGTTCGGCGTCGGGCGCAACCGGATCGCTCGGCAGGTACTGCATGATCGATTCCGTGAGCACGTCGTAGAACGCACCCGTGAACAGGTTGGCGTCGAACGACTCCACGCTTTCGCGCATTGCCACCACGGCCGGCACGCCACGCGCGACGAGCTGTCGTGCGATCGATCGCACGTTGCCCGAAGCGCGTCCTCCCTGACAGCAGTTGAGCGTCACGAGCCAGATGGATTCCGGCACCGCGAGCCCCGTGAGGTCGTGCAGGCTGATCTCCTCCGTCTTGCCGGAACGCTGTACGAGCTGGAGCTTCGGTGACGCCTCACTGAGCCCGTGACAGAAGAAGTGCACGAGGTTAGGGCCGAAGTTCTGCACGCGACGCATGAGCGACGTGGTATCGCCGACCCATTCCGCGGTGAAGCGCGGATCGCCAAGCCCCTGGATCTGCGCGCGCAATTCACGCTGCGCGACGAGGACGTGCACGCGCACGCGCGCGCCATGCCTGCGCACGGCATCGTACAGGCGCATCCACTCACCCGTGGCGTCCACGCCGGCTGCGGCGAGCACCGCGAGGATCTTGAGCGTCGGCTGCACCGTCCGCTCCTTCGGCGTCACGTCGTTGGTCGTGGCGGCGAGGCGCGCGATGGGCCAATGACGCTTGAGCGAGAGGAACTCGAGCTGGTCGCGCCAGATCGCTTCCCACGGCAGGTTCTCGGACTCCGGAGACCCCACCTCGATGTAGATCGGATACTCCTCTTCCGCGTTCGCCGTGGCGATGAACCCGAACATCTCGCTCACCGCCTGATTGCGGTTCAGTGCATCGCCGAGCTGCTGCCCGCATCGACGCACCACGTCCGCCTCGAGCGGGCGGGTGCCGAGCAGATTGAACGGCGCGTCGCCCGGCTTGGCACCGAGTGGCGTGAGCATCCACCCGTCGTTGAACTCGCGCGGGCCGGTAAGCAGGAGCAACAGCTCCTCGCCGTTTCCTCCGCTGACGACCTTGATGACGACGGGCTCGATCATGTCTGCTCCAGCGGTGCCACGCGTTGCGCTGCATGTGTGGCTGTCTTTCGTGCGGTCTCGTTCGCGGCTTTCGCGACGACGTCGGACAGGAATGCGAGCGCCGTCACGACGCCCTGCTGCGCGGCACGATCGGCCGATGTCCGCGGTCGCTCCTGCAGGGAGCAGGACGCTTGCTGCTCCAGGTAGCGCTGTGCCCCGCTCAGCCAGTTGGGGAGTGCACCCTGCCCGCCGTCGAGCGGTGCCGCGCGCGTCGCGGCAGTCGCCTCGGCTACATCTCGGAAGGCCTGCGCAAATGCCGGCTCCGCACCGCTGGTGCTCGCCACGACACCGACACGCGACGGATGCGTGTAGAGCGTGATCGAGTGGTCCGTCGGAATCTCCGCCGGGAGAGAGGCCTGCAGGAAGCGGTAGAGCGAGTGCGTGCCCGTGCCCTTGCTGTCGCGGTCGAGGTCGTGCAGGGCGACGGAACCGGGACGTGCACGTGCCAGCTGGTCCGCCACGACGCGCAGCGCGATGCGCGACACAGAGCTGCCATAGCTCGACAGCACCGTGCTCCACGCACCGACTCGTGTCACGAGACCATGCAGGTCGATCGAACTGGCGAAGCGCACGAGGGAAAGCGCCCCGGAGCCGATCAGTGAATCCGAGCCCGGTGTGCGCGCGACTACCGCTGCAGCGTCGTGCGCGAACAGCGCTCCGGGTGCAATCAGGTGAAACACGTCCATCGCCCGATCATCCAGTCGATCGCAGATCCAGTTGCCCCATGGATTGTCTTCGCTCAACGCCGCGCGCGCTGCGGCGCCGAAGCCGCGGGCCGAGCCGTCGTGCCCGGCCGTCGGTGGAAGTTCGTACAGCACGGCTCCGCGTGCATCGGGGTTCGTGGACCAAGGGTCGTGATCGTGGTCGACGTTCGCGAGCGCACGCCGCATGACCACATCGGCGAACACGTGCACCGTGCATCGTCGATCCAGGGGTACGGCGTCCAGGGTGTTGCGTATGAGATTGCGTACCGCTCGTACGTCCGGCATGGACGCGCGGTACGGCGCGGTGCACAGGAGCAGCACATCGAGCGGGGTCTCCGTGTACGAATCGCCGCCGGCCTCTGCATCGAGCGGGTGATACGGGAGTCGCAGCACCGGAAGCGTCGTCGTGCGCCGCAGCACCGTTTCCCACCCCACAAGTGGCAGGTAGCCCGCCGGATCGACGATCTGGAACCACAGCACCCGATGGTGAGGGGCGTGGAGCGCGAGCGCATCGCGAATGCCTGTCGCGATGCGCTGCGGAAGGCGCAGCGAGAACAGCTTGCCGTGAATGCGCGCTGCGGGTGCACCATCCGGCAGCACACCGACGATGGTCTGCGGGCCCTCGGACGAACGTGAAGCCGACATGTTCAGCCGATGGCGCAGCGTTGCGAGCTTGATCTCGGTGATGGGGAATCCGAGCTCCTTCGCAGTCATCCGCCACTTGCCGACCGTGTGCGCGTCGATGTCGAGCTCGAGCACCAGCATCGGGTTGTCATCGTGAAGCGTCGGCAGCGACGGATTGGGCGCGCGTTCCGCGGCCGAGAGCCCGGCCTCCGCGCCCTTCCGTGCGCGATTCGACGCGCGCGCCTTGACGTCGCCAACGGCCTGCCCTGCCGTCGTGCGCGAAGCGTCACCCTTCTCCTGCCGCATGCGAACGCGAAGCACCGCGAGTTGCGACTGCAGCCCTTCGAGTGTTTCCATACGAATCAGGCGCTGACGGTGCGCACTTGATTGTAGAGGGCCCACCACGTCTGCGGCACGCTGATGTTGCCGTGTCCGCTGATCGCGTCGTCGCTGCGCAAGGCGAAGATGCGTCGCGCGCTGTCGGCGAGCTCGTAGCGATCGGGCAGCGTGCGAATCGGTAGATATTCGCACTCGCCGTCTGCGCACCCCTCCGGCCCGTAGCCGCCCAGCGCGGCATACTGGTTCGGTCCCTTGGGCACGTCGGACCAGCCGGCGATGGTGGGTTGGCCGAGATCGCGGTCGCGTCGCACCGCGAGGTGGAAGAACTTGGTCAGCGCGGAGTCGTGCTTGCTGAACGTCGTGAGGATCGGCTGCTTCACGCGGTCGAATGCAACACGGTAACCACCCGGATACCCCTTGCCCGCGACGTTGCTTGCAAAGCACCACCGGTTCACCGCGGGCTGCAGCAGCAGCACGGAGTCGACCTTGCGCGGGAGGGGTACGTTGGCTGGATACGAAACGGCGGACAGGACAACCACACCGCCATACGAGTGTCCGAGCATGTGAACACGCGCCGTGCTGCTTGCACCCAGGATATCGCGCAACAGCGTACCGACACCATGCGCCCCGACGGTCGCGGCGCGGTCCTTCATCTGCAGCACGGTGAACCCGCGCAGGATGTCACGCGGCTTGAGCAGGATGTCCATGATGCCGGCGCTGGCGGGACCTGTGTCGCCTGCCGGCGCATCGGCGAATCCCCAGCTGTCGCTGTCACCGTTGGAGGTATCGCGGTTCGCGCTGTCGCCCGCTGTGTCGGAACCCGACACGGCGAGATCGCGCCACGCATCCTTGAGGGCCGCCGACGATGCCTGCGCGGAGACCCGCACGGAGTCCTGCGCCGACGTATTCGTCGATGCCGACGTTCCGTTCGTCGGGCTGATGTCGTCGGCCGCTGCATTGCGCGCGAACTCTCCCCAGATCGGGGCGAGCAGTGATGCGAACTCATCGAGTTCGCCTGCTGCGAGTGGTCGGTCGAGCTGGGCCAGTGTGTAGAACCGTGTGCGGTCCCCGGGTGCAATCAGCGCCGCGATCTCGTCGACGGACCCCATGGCCTCGGCCACCTGCACATCACGATCGCCGCCGGCAGCCAGCTTCGGCCCCTTCTCCCACGGCGCCACGAGTGCCGTGCTCGGCCAGTACACACCGATGAGCAGCGGACGATGCGGCCGGTCGTATGTCAGTGCATGCTCTTTCCGCAACTTCGCGAACGACGCGACGAAGTCGTCGTAGCGTGCGCTCGCCGTTTCCCAGTCGTTGTTCCAGCCGTGCGAGAAAATGAAGACGTCGGTGAAGTCGCCGTTCGTGACCGCGTCGAGCAGATGCTGGCGCGTCAGCGGCGCCGTGCACACGCCGGCCTTGTCGAACGGCATGATGTACCACGGCGCCTGATGTCCGTCGACATCGAGGGTCTTGTAGGGGCCGAGCGGCAGCGACTGCGCCATGACGCCTCCGTGTCAATGTGTGATTTCAATCACTGACCAGATGCACGGTCGCGTGGCAATGGCTGCGCGCTGGCATGTCCGTGCATCATCGGCACTCGATGGCACGACAAGCAAACGCCATCTGATTGGCCCACGTTACGCGGCGCTGGTGGGTTGTCAATGCAGCCGAGAACGCGCATGAGCCCGCGCACCGTTCATGACCAGTCGATGCGTGAAGCACGCTTAACAGATTCGTGATCGGCGCAGTATTTTTTGCAGAGCGGTGATAATAGCGTGATGGAAAGCACTGACACTGTTCACGGTACGGAGTGCACTGTCCGACTCGATCACGTTGAGCGACGCGTTGCAGTCCTGAATCGCGTATCGGGAGAGCGCTCAGCAGTTCGGCCAATCGCACGATAGTTCAGAACGTCAGTCTCCCTCTCATAGCCAGCCCGGATTGCGTTGGGGCCATCCCGATACGCACCCGACCCTCAGGCGGCGCGACCGCCTTCCAGCCCTCCGATTTCGTGAGCACGCCCGTCACGAGCCCAACGGGCGCACCAATGATGGCCATGCTTATGCCCAGAACCATCGCCTGTTCACCGCGGGTATTCACGATCATCCCGCGCTTGTCGGGTGTGATGCTGAGGCCCCAGAGCGCACCGATCACACCACCAACGCCTGCTCCGACGCCCAGCCCGCGCCAGGGGCGGCTTCGCTGCCCCTGACTAACATCGAGCTTGCGGATTGCGGAAACCGCGACTGCGACGGATGTGTCGTGTCCGCTCACGCGTACAAACAGGCTGTCACCGCGAGACTGCTCAATCGTGCCAACGAGTTCGTTCGACTTCCATTGCGCCGAGGTGACACGCACGCGTGTACCCGCTCGAAGTGGCGGCGTACCGGCCTGCGCTGATGCCGGTGCACTGATCGTTGCCGTGGCGACAACGACGATGATCGACAGCACCAGCAGGACGAGTGGATTGGGCAACCGGCGCATTGGAGGATCCGGGATAAATGAGAAATCGATGCAGACGTCGTGAGTGCACGAGGCACGTCAGCATACCGGTCCCAGTCGGACCTGCCCATACGTCGCGTGGCGTAGCCCGGCGTACGGGCTGACGTAGGCGGGGCCTGCCAACGCACAACCCATCACTCAAGCGCGCGCGGGTGACAACCGCGTGACGGCCTCCGCTAGCGTCGTTGCACCTGCTGGTGATCCGCCGCCGAGCGGGCGTACTACGTGGTGTTCGCGGCGGAGAGGGCGACGCTCGCCCACGTGGTCCGCGTCGCCGGGACGCGCTGGCGCATCGAGCAGGCGTTCGAGGAAGCGAAGCAGGAGGGGGAGCCTTCCTGCGCCGCGTGCACGGAGTCGACTGTAGCAGCCGTGCTCAGCGTCACGGCGTCAGGGCGTCGGGCGTGAGTCGCCGTTGCGGTAGTCGAGCGCTGAGCGCGGGGAGCCGAGGGCGGCGAGCGGGGGATCGTCACGGCGGCGGTATACCACGCTGACGGAGCTGCCTTGTCTCTCCGCTAACTCGTTGACCGCCTTACGGTACTCGCACCGGTGTCGAGCGGGATCGCGAAACGGGTGTACCGGCACATCTGCCGTGGAACGTGTCGTTCGCGAGTGAGTTGACGGATCCGGCGTTCGCGTCGCGCGTGGGCGCCTGCGCGGACCACCGAACGTCGGATGCTCGCTGCAAACGAATCAGCCAAAGCGGAGTGACCAATCTCGAGCGCGCTTTATTGCTGCATCCTGACGCGCGTATCGGTCAACCAATTCTCGGCGACGACGACCGAGTCGCGACGCCGTGCCGCGCTGATCGGGGTCGCGATCGACGCGATAGCGGTCGGCTGCTAGCGCGATTGAGGCGTGCGATCGAGGCGCTCATGGAGTTACCGTACCGCTACCAGAATACGTCGACGCCCAGGTAGGCGAAGGCGGCGTCGTTGGTCACGACGGCTCCATTGAGGACGAGCGCCTGGGCGCCGATCAGGCGATCGAAGGGATCGCGATGGTCGCTCGCGAGTTGCCCCGCGCGAATCGCCGACGCCGCATCGACGTCGAGCAGGCGAAAGCCGTCCGCCTCCACTACATACGCAAAGTCGTTGAGCATGGCCGGAGGGACGGTGAGTTTCCCGAGTCGCACCTTGGTTGCGATTTCGAAGGCGCTGGCGGCGCTCACATACACCGTGCGCTGTGGTGCCGCCAGCATCGCGCGACGGGCCAACGGGGACAAGCGCGGGCTATCGGCATGCCAGAAGATGAAGGCAACCGTATCGAGTAGCAGCGGCTGATCGGGATCGATCATAGCCCCGAGGCGTCGGCATCCTCGTTGGAGAGCGGCGCAAAGGCGTCGTCGCTGAAACGAATGGCGTCTTTGAAGCGCCCCGGCGTGGGCACGGGCATGAACGGACGGAGCTCGGCCATCGGGTGACCGTTCACGCTGATCACGTATGCCTCGCCCGATGCCGCGACCTCCCGCACCAGGGCGGCCAGCTTGGCTTTCGCTTCGGAAATAGGGATGGTTGCCATGATTGGTCAATCTATGCTGACCAATCCGGCAGGTCAATTCTGACGGCGGTTCATGGGCTCCTCAACGCTCTTACTGTTTGGCCTTCGCCAGCAACTCGGCAAACCAGTTCTCGACGTAGACGCTTCCGTTCACTCGAGTGATGGTGATGAATGCCAGCGATTGCCCATCGCCGCTCCACGAGGGACGAAAGTTGGTGGACGCGGCGCTTTGCACCTTCATGCGGGTGCCATTGCTTCGCCAGATCCAGAGCTCCGTGGCCTCGTCCGTGAGGAATGCACGCCCACGTTCGAGATTGACCCGGACGTAGTGCACCGGGCGTCCAGTCACCGCATCCCACACCTTGCCGATCACTGAGTCGCCGCGCTCGTCTTGCACCGACGGTCGGCTGCCTTTCTGGGCGGTGGCGCCAGCCGGCCCCACGGCAAGCGCAGTGAGCAAGGGCGTGGAGATCCGCAGCGTATTGACTCGTTTCTGTCCGATGGGTGCTTGCTGCATGCCCCAAACCCTCCTCTACTCGAACGCGTCCGCATTCACGGTCCCGCGGGCCTCGCACTTCGGACATTCGAGGTGCACCCCACCCAGCGTATTCCGCAGCCCGGTCACTCCGGCTTGTGCGGTCCATGCATGCCCGCAGCTCCCGCAGGTCGCCTCGGCTTGCCGCACACCAGTGCGCACCTGCTCATCCGGCGCCCCGCGTACCGGAACTCCCCGGGTGTTGTACTTCACGTTTTGCACGCGGAACAGTGCCGTATCGGCCATGGTGCCTCCGGGTCCGGATGGATGCGCGTGATGATGCGCCGTTCCGAACCCTAACCAGTTCCATGCGCGTGGCTACCACAGCGCGGCCGCGGCGTTGCCAATCGAGAAGTATTTCGAGGGCTGGTGCGAGCGCGAGGAATGCAGCCAGCAGCCGCACGCCCGCGTCATGCATTCATCGCAGCCCGGTGACACCGGCGTGACGACGCCCGGTAGCGTCGGCGTGTCCCGTGGATCGGCGCGCCGATTCGCCGTTGCAGCCCCGCTGTAGCCCCGTTGCCGGAGGAGGCGTTCCATGCCCACTGATCATGCTGTCGGCCATCCTGCTCCTGCTCGCGCGTCTGCTCCTGGTGCCGCGCCCGGTCGCCGCGAGCACGACGCGGTCGCCACATTCCTCCTGCCGCTCGAACGCTCGCGCGTCGACGCCGCGGGCGAAGGCTGCTACACGACGCTGCATCGCGAGTCGGTCGACGAGGTGCTGGTCGACTTGCGCACGCAGAGGGTGTCCGCGGTGCTGGTGTCGGTCGCGCGCTACGCGGCCCAGCATGCGCCGGCGATGGCGCGGCTGGTGCGCGAGTTCCCGCGCGTGCCGGCGGTCGCGCTGCTCAGCGCCAACGAACCGCGCACCACGCAGGCACTGCTCTCACTTGGACAGCAGGGCGTCAGAAATCTGGTCGACGTGCGCGATCCGAAGGGATGGCGTGATCTGCGCAGCATCGTCGCGAACGAGCGCGGCGAATCGATCGAGCGCCGCGCCATCACGCGTCTCACCGACGACCTGCGTGACGCACCGCCGGACTGCCGGCGATTCTTCGAGACGCTCTTCCTGATCTCGCCGCTGGTGTGCACGGTGCGCCAGCTCGCCCGTGGACTGGGCGTCGTGCCCAGTACGTTCATGAGCCGCTTCCTGCGCGCGGGGCTCCCGGCGCCCAAACGCTACCTGTGGGCGTTCCGAATGGATTGGGCGGTGCGAACCGAATAGTCGTGTCGTGACAGTAAGGCGACAGCGTTCTACGCCTCACGTCGATGTTAGTTGCACGCGCGAAACGCAACGAGGCCCACGTCGTGATCGGTGACGTCGGGCCTCGGATGTTCCTACTACTTTTCTGCGTGCTTAGGTGTCGATCACGAGCCACCAAGCGCGCTCCTGGACGCGCTTGAGCGCATGGCGCGACACGTCGAATGAAGCGTCGGCGCCTGGCACGTCGAGGACATGGGCTTCAATCGCTCGGATGGCGTGCTCCATGTC
>DASQZA010000035.1:0-10598 GCA_035638935.1 Gemmatimonas sp.
CCAGCCGCACCATCACGCCGTCGAGGCTGTCGAGGCGACCACTCTCCTCGGCCTGCACGGAGAGTACGGTGCGTTGCTGCGTATCGCGCCACACGTAGCCGTTGATGATCGCGTAGAGGGCGAGTCCGGCGAACAGCGACCCGAGGAGCCAGAGTGTTCGATCAGCGCGCAGCAGGCGCCACTCGCGCCGAACGCTTGACGGAAACGAATCGCTCCTGCTCATCTCAGAGTACCGGGAGCCGACGCCGTGAGGCGAGGTACCCTATGGCAAGCGCGAGCCACGCCGCCAGCACGGCAATGCTCACGCGGTACCAGCCGAGCGATGTGGTGAGGACGGGCGCGGTGTACTCGAATGGCGGGACCTCTGCCCAAAGCGTCGAATCGGATCGCACGCGAAACGTGTCGCCGATCTTCGTGTTGCGCGCCAGCCAGCCGTTCATGCGCACCTGGATCAGGCGACGGTACGCCTCGGAGGCAACGGCGAATGCTCGGTGGGATTCCAGATCGGTGCCTGCAATCACCGATGACAGGAAGCGCACGGACAGAAGCGGCGCTGCGATCGCTGCCACCTGCTGAACACGATTCTGGTCGCGGTACTGCTCGTGCAGCCGTCCGAAATGATGGTCGAACACTTCGTCCGCATGCTCCTCGCTCGCCTGCATGGCCACGGCGTCGAAGTTCACCGGAAGCGCCGTGCGGTCGCGCACGTTGTACTTCGCGAAGAGCTCTGCCTCGAGCCGCTGGGCGCGCTCGCCGGCAGGGTCGTGGCCGTCGAGTCCCTGTGCCAGCGCACGATCCACGCTCGCAGTGAAATTCACGCGTGATGGCGTAGGGTGGATCATCGCGCCCACGGACGTGGCGATGCGTGGTGCGACCATGCTGTTGAAGGCCCATAGGCCGAGCAGCAACAGCAACGCGCGCCGCGCCGATCCGGCGGTAAGGGACACGGCGAGCGTCACGGCGAGCACGAGCGCGAACCAGCCGAGATAGAGCCCGGACAGTGCGACGAAGCGGGCCACATCGCGTGCGCCGGCGCCGGCGAGCAATGCCGCGCTGCCAAGCAGTGCGGCGGGCACGAGGACGACGGCCAGTGCACCGACGACACCCAGCGCCTTGCCCGCCACCAGCACGCGTGCCGGCACCCCGAGGCTCGCAAGCTGCCGCAGGGTGCCGGCTTCACGTTCTCCCGCGAAGGCGCTGAAGGCGAGCACGATGACGAGCAACGGGATGAGCGCCTGGAGCACCGACGCTGCTGTCCAGTCTCCGAACCGCTGGAGTGCAGCCATGTCCATTGCCGGACGGAAGCGAAAGTCGTTCTGCCGGTGCGCCTCGAGCCACGTGGCCGTGCCCGTGTACGGGTCGACGCCGCGATCGACGTACGAGAGCACCGGCATGGGCTTGAACGCCCAGAGCCCGTAGTGGGCAGCGGAGTGCGCGTTCTTGGGCGGTTGTTTGTACCACCACGCAGCCATCTGTGACTGAGCGGCATCGCGTTCGGCCGTCGCCGCGCGACTGGCCGTCACTCCGGCCGCGAGCGATACCAGTAGCAGTCCGCCGATCGTGACGCCGGCCCACCGGAGCCGGCCGTCACGGGCGAGATCGAGGAATTCCTTGCGGGCGATGCGGAGCAGCATGGGGCGATGGCCGGAGGTGGGAGGGCGGTCAGGTCATGATGCACTCGCCGCATACTGCGACCGAGTCGCAGCACGCGAACGGCTCGGCGGTTCGGATCAACAGCGCCGTGGGGCCCATGAGTGGCGAGTGCTCGCCGAGCGCGCTTCCTCAGCGCTCACGTCGTGCCACTGATGTCGCAATTCCGACCACTGGTGAATTCGCCGTTCGCGCTGGTCCGCCGTCGGGCGACTATGCGACATGAACCTCGTGATGCATCAAGACAGACGGATCGATACCGCGGGCGCGGTCGCCTCAGTGGCCTGCGCGCTGCACTGCGTGGCGCCGGCCGTGCTCGTGGCAGTGGCACCAGCCGCGACTGCCGGATTCGACGAGCAGCCGCTGTTGGAGTGGGGGCTCCTCGCGCTCACACTCATTCTCGCGACGGCCAGCCTATGGCGTGCACGACGCCGCGGTGTCAACGTGCGCGGCGCGGCACTCTTGTTCGGCGGCGGGTTCTCTGGAGCACTTGCCGGGCGAATGGGAGAAGGCCAGCTCCACGACTTCATGGCACTGGGCACAATCCTGACCGGAGGCGTGCTCGTCGCGGCAGGTCACATACTGCTGCGTCATCGAAGGCTGGCCATGGCATGCTGCGACGCCGGATGCGACAGACCGTGAATCAGGGCCGCACGACGCCGCGATCACGGACAACCGTCGTCGCCGCTTGCGCCGTGTCTGAGACGAGCTGGACGCGCACCCGCACGACCGACGGGAACATCGCCGTGATTCCAAAGCCGACGTCCCGGCCCGCAATGGGGTGCTGGCAGGCAACGCGATAACGGGCGCGAACCTCGATGTGCTTGCCGGTGCTCGACGTGATGGCCTCCGGTGTCACCTTGCACCGGAGTGCCGGATGGAATCGAGCCAGCGACATGCCGCGAGAGCGGAGCAGCGCAAGCGCCGCATCGCGACGATCACGCTCTGGCGAGGTGCGTGGCATGTGCTCGAAGCCGTACAGGTCTTCCCCGGGCACGCGGAATTCCAGTGTACCGGTGCGTCCCTCGATGCCGATGTCGAGCATTGCCTCCCCATGCACGTGTTGCGCCTGCAGGTGCGCACCGATCGGTGCGGCGCCGAGCACCAACAGCACGACTACCGAAACGCATTTCCTCACGGCGTCCGCCCATCGATCGACATACGCGCCGGGCGGTACGGCGAGAGTTTTTCCACACGCATCTGGTACGACACGGCGCCGTACGGACTCGAAACGGTCGTCACGAGCAGCGTACCTTCCATCCACACCGGCTCCCACGTGTTGACCCGCGACCGCGCGCGCAGTCGGCCGAAGATCATTTGATTCGGCGGTGGCGGCGGCATGTGCACGCAGGCGCCGAAGTACGGGACGAGGAGGAACTCCGCCGCCTGCTCCTGGAAGTCCTCGAGCGGCACGATGAAGCCGGGGATACGCACCCGCTGACCATGCAATGCTTTTACGGCCGATGACAGCTCCCCCGTTCGTACATCGAGTCCCGTGAGAACACGCCAGTCGATGGTGCGGAGGCCCGAGTCGGATGCCGGAGCCGCTTCCGCGCCGGCAGCCCGCCTCGGAGGCTGGCTGGCATGCAGATCGGCAGGCGCGATCCCGGCAGGGCGAATCGACCAGCGCGCCGATACTGCTACCACGATTGACCAGAGCAGGATGCGGCGCGCGTTGCGATTCGGAATTCCTTGTGAAGGTCCCATGCCGGAGCATGCTTGTGTCGTGTCCGGAAACCGAGCAAGAACGCACGACCGGCTGTTTACGACCGATGAACGGTTCGGCCGGTCGCCGCAGTGGTACTCATCGTCGCCGACGGCGAACTGCTGCATCTCACCGCAGCGGCGGGCGAACGACATACCATCACATACCGACTCAAGGACCTCGAGGCTCGTCTTCCCGACGGTGAATTCGTGCGCCTCTCGCGCAGCGCGCTGGTGCGGACCGACGCCATCCAGCGCATGAGTCCCATGCCGGGCGGCACGTACGTCGCCACCCTTCACTCGGGACAGCGCGTGGGCGTGAGTCGCATTCGGGCACGTATCATCCGGGACCAGATGCTCAAGCTCTGACGTTGCTTCGGCGCGGCGCGATCAATGCACGATGGGATTCGGTACGACGCGCTTTTCAATACCGTGAGCGCACGCGACCAGGTCATCCGGTGACCGGGGTTCAGCGACCAGTCGACGGTCGAAGACGACTGGTCGTTGCAGGCGGGTTCGGCTTCGGACAGCCGCGCATAGCTTCGGCCCGTGCTGCCTATTCTCCTCCGCGCAGGCGTTTCACTCGGATGTCGCGCCTCCTGTCGGCCGATCGCGCTGCTCCTTACGTGTTTGGTGCTCGCGAGCCCGCGTGGCGCCGATGCCCAGAACTCAACCGTGACCCCATCCACGGGCACGATTCTGGGCACCGTCCTGCGCCAGCCGGCGGGCGCACCCATCGAGGGCGCACGAGTGCAGATCGGAGCGCTCGTCGCGCGCAGCGACGCACGCGGCGCGTTTCGCATCGAGCAGGTGCCAGCTGGCGCAGCGGAACTGATGGCAACGCATGTTGGGCTCGCCCCTCGCACGCTCTGGATCTCCATCATTGCCGGAGACACAGTGCGCGTGTACGTGCGCCTCGCCGAGCGCGCGGTGCAACTCGAGCAAATCGTCGTGACCGCCGCCGAAGCCGGGAATTCGGCGCAGGGTTCGAGCGTGTCGCGAATCGCGCGCGACGCAATCGAGCACGTGCAGGCCTCGAGCCTTGCAGACATTCTGCAACTCGTGCCGGGGCAGCCAGCCCTCAACCCATCGCTCGCGGGACCGCGCCAGTCGCTGCTGCGACAGGCCCCGACCACCTCCTCGCGCGACCCGGGGCCAGGCACCGATGCCGAGCGCGCGAACGCGCTCGGCACGAGCGTGGTGCTGGACGGTGTACCACTCTCCAACAACGCGAATCTGCAGTCGACGGTCACGATCCTCAACAGCGGGCCCAGCGCGCTTCCACCGTTCGCAAGCACCGCGGATCGCGGGATCGACCTGCGGCAGATCCCTGCGGATCAGGTGGAGTCCGTGGAGGTCGTGCGTGGAGTTCCGAGTGCACGACACGGCGACCTCACCGCTGGCGCGATCATCGTAACGTCTCGCATTGGGGCGCAGCGCCCAGAGTTACGGCTGCGCGCCAATCCGCTCACGCTCGAGACGAGCAGCGTCGGCGGCTGGGGGCAACGCGACGGCATAGCTGCGGCGCTCGATGTCAACGTGACGCGCAGCCAGGACGACGCGCGTTCCACACTCGATCGGTTCACCCGCGTGACGACGGGTGTCGCGGTCAGCCTGCCCGCAGATGCGCTGCTTACGGGATCTCTGCGCGTGCGTGCGTTCGGTGTCGTGGACGAAACGCGACAGGATCCCGACGATGCTCGCTCTCAGCGCGCGACGCTCTCCCGCGACCGCGGCATGCGCACCGACCTGCGCTTGCGTGCGGGACGCCCACTCGCCGGTTCGGCGGGCGCCGCGTGGCAGGCCGAGATCACGGCGAGCCTCAATGTCGCCGAGCAATTGGGATGACATCAGGAGCTGGTCACACGCGACATCTTTCCGCTCACCGGTGCCCGCCGCGACACACTCGCACCCGGCATTTTCGGACGGAGCGAGTATCTCGGGCTCCTCGAGGTGGATGGACGTCCGGTGAACGGCTACGCGCGTCTGGAGGCGACACGTACCGCATCTAACGGGCGGTGGCGCCAGACCACGGTGGCCGGTGCCGAATGGCGACTCGACGCGAACCGCGGCGACGGCCGACGCTTCGATCCGCTCCGTCCGCCACGTCAGAACTACGGCGTAGGCGACCGCCCCGACGATTTCGCCGCGGTGCGCGCGCAGACGCAACTCGCTTCCTATTTCGAGCATCGGGTGCGAGGCCTCATCGCGGGGCGCGCGCTTGACGCGAGCGCCGGAGCTCGACTCGACGCGATCGATCCCGGAAGTGCGGGTGGCAGCGCACTGGTTTCACCGCGCGTGCTCGCGTCGTGGCGTGTCGCGCCGTCGCTCGCGCTTCGCGTAGCCGGAGGCACGACGGCCAAGGCACCCACCATCTCGCAGCGCTATCCGCTGCCGCGCTACTTCGATCTCGTCTCGTTCAACTACTATCCGCCCACTCCGCCCGAGCGGCTCGTGATGTTCACGACACGCGTCGTCGACACGCGTCCGGCGCGACTTGCGGCCACGCGTGCATCGAAGGCCGAAGCCGGTGTGGATTGGTCATGGCGCGGTGCCACGGGAACCGCGACATGGTTCGCAGAGCGCACGCTCGGCGCGTTCGGCTCGACGCGTGTGCCCGTTGGTATTGAGGTCCCGGTGCTACGCGCTGCGGCGTTCCCTGCCGGCGCGCCACCGGTGCTCGACCCGACACCGGTGCGCGTGGACTCCTTCGTGGGGCTGTACGACGCGCCGCGCGCGTCACGACGTATCGACACACGCGGAGTGGAACTCACCGCCGATGTGCCGGAGTGGGCTGCCGCGCGCACGTCGCTCTCGCTCGGTGGCGGGTGGTTCTCCACGCGCGCGACGGATGACGACATCGAGATCCCTGTCGAGCAGTTTCTTTCGGGAACGGTGCAGCCCGCGCGCGTTGGCGTCTACGCCGGCGGCCGTGGCAGCCAAGGCGACCGTCTGCTCACCACGCTGCGCCTCATTCACCGCGCGCCGGACGCCGGTCTCGCCGCTACGCTGATCGTCCAAACGACGTGGTGGGACAGCGATCGTCCGCTCGGCAGAATCGACGGCATTCCGGTGGGCTACGTCGACCGCAGCGGGACGATCACGCCGCTCACGCGTGAACAGGCGAGTTCGCCAGAGTTTGTCCCGCTGCGCCGCCAGGTCACGCCGCTCGAGGGCCGGTGGGAGCGGCGTCCAGCGCTGCATCTCGTGAACCTGCGGCTCACCAAGACGCTGCCCGGCCACTCGCAGATGGCCGTTTTCGCGAACAATGCGTTCGCGCACTTGCCGCTCTACCAACGCCAGCGCCAGGCGGGGTTCGAGCGGCGCAACCAGCCGCAGTTCTTCGGCGTCGAGTTCCTGACGACGCTGGGGCGGCGATGACTTTCCTCCTCGAGACTTCCATGCGTTCCATTCCGGCCCCACTCGCGCGACATGCGCGCTGCGCGTGCCTCATCGTCGCCACGCTCTTCGCGGGTGGTTGCTCCGACTCCACCACCGAGGTGCGGACGTTTCCGCTCGAAGTGCGCGTCGAGTACCCCGCAACGTTCGCAACGCCGGCTGCAGCGCGTGCACGCGTGCTGCTCACGAGTACGGAGCGCAACACCACTGACAGCGCGGAAACCGACGCACAGGGCGTCGCACGATTCGCGCGCGTGCTACCCGGCAGCTACACGCTCGCTTCGTCGGTGTCGTTGTCACCCGAGGAGGCGTTCACGCTCACAGGGCAGCGAAGCGCGCTCACGCTCAACGCACTCGCTCCCGCGCGCACGTTCAGCGCGGCGGGTACGGCCCCCGTGGTGCTGTCGCTGGCTGGCTCACGCCTCGGCGACCTCGTGATCAAGGAGGTGTACTTCACGGGATCGCGCACGCCGAGTGGTGGCACGTACTTCAGCGACCAGTTCGTGGAGATCTACAACAACGCCACTGACACCGTGTATCTCGACGGCCTGCTCGTCGCCGATGTGTTTGGCATCTCGGGGCAGATCAATCCCACAAGTGTGCCGACACCCTTCCAGTCGGACGCGTCTCATGTGTACGTATCGAGCATCTGGCAGATTCCGGGCACAGGTCGCCAGCGCCCGCTTGCGCCGGGGCGCAGCATCGTCATCGCGCAGGACGGCATCGACCATCGCTCCGACCCGAACGGTAACCCGTCGAGCCCCGTGAACCTCGCAACGGCCGACTGGGAGACGTACAACGAACGTCCCGACGGGCGCGACCTCGATTCGCCGACGGTGCCCAACCTGACGCGTGTGCTCTTTCGTGGCGGATTCGACTGGCTTCTCCCGGTGTTTGGCCCTGGCGTGGTGATCTTTCGCGCGCCGAGCGTCACCGCGCTCGACTCAGCGCTCGTGCCGGGAACGACGCAGACCTACGCTTCGCGCGTACCGGTTGCCACTGTGATCGACGCGTTCGAGGCGCTGCAGAATGGGAATAGTGGGCCGTACAAGCGCGTCCCGGCGGCTCTCGATGCGGGCTTCGTCTTTGCGAGCGGCACATACACTGGTGAGTCGGCACGACGAAAGGTGGTGGCGACGATCGCCGGACGTCGCGTATTACAGGACGGGAACAGCACGTCGAACGACTTCACGGTGGTGACGACACCCACGCCACGCGGCTTCGGCGCACCGTGATCGTGGCCCGTCGCGCGCCGGGTTGCCGACCTACGAAAGAGGCGGTGCTGCATGGTGCAACGGCCAATTCTCAGCTGGTGGCCGCGCTATTCGCATTGCAGCTGGGTGCGCTCGCCGTGACGTCGGCGCTGAACGCGCAGACTACGCCCGCTGCGGCGTCCTCGCCACTTCGCCCGTGCTGCCAGCCGTCGGCGGGGAGCATGGTGCTCCCGCATGCGACGCCACTCGCGCGCGATACCCTGCCCTCGGTCGGACGCGTGCTCCGCCAGCCCGGTGGTATCGGCGACGCGCTGCCGGTACGGCTGCAAGGCATCGCGCTCACGGCCAGCACATCCGGAGGCACGCTCCGACGTCCACAGCAGCCTGCCCGGGCCGACGTCGGAGAGTTTCGGGCCGAAGGCGCCCGCCGCGGCGCGTGGCGGACCGCGGGCGGCGCGCGGTACCGACGCGGGCGCGAAGCGGACGTCGCGTGGCGCAACGGCAGTGATGCGTATCTCGGCAACGCCTACCTGTGGGCGGACTCGGTGGGTGGCGACTATCGTCGCGACGAGCTGGCGCTCGACGGCGGAGTCGAGACGCCGTCATGGCATGGCCTGCGTGCCGCGCTTGGGCTCGATTGGGGGCTCGGACAGGGTGCGCGTCGCAACGACCCGCGACCGCTTTTCAGGCGCCGCGTCGCCGAGCTTGCGCCTGCCCTGACGCTCAGCCGCGGCGCGCACACTGTGGCGGCGGGTGCGATCGTCGGTTGGCAGCGCGAGGATCTCGAGATCGGAGGCGGTTCGTCCACCGAGTTTCCCGTCCTCTTTCGGTTGCGAGGCATCGGCACGTTCGACCGCACGCAGCTCATCAGCGGGCAGCGGTCGGTGCTGGGTAGCGTGATGGGCGGACAGGGAGCGTGGGCCTGGGGTGGTACGCGCTGGGCGCTTGCGTTTGGAGGCGCGGTGCGCGTCGAGCGTGACTCCGTCCGCGACGGCATTGCAACGCCGACCGACGGTGGTGCGACGCGACGGCTTCGCACCGACTGGCGACTGCTCGCGAGGCGCACCGGTGCGCGCGGCGGCGTGGAAGTCGACGCGAATGCTGCACGCGAGGAGGGTCGTGGCCGCGATCCCGTGTTTGCGGCGATCAATGCGATCGACGAGGGTCGGCGCGAATCGGTTCACCTCGCGTGGTGGCACGGGGGCGCCGGAGCCAGGCCACTCGACGCCCGCTGGCGTCTCGACCTGACATTGTCGGCGCACACACTATCGCGCGAGGATATCGCGGCCGAGACGGCGTTCGATGCGGCAACGCGCAGCATCATGTTGGGGGGTACGCGGCGCGT
Organism: Gemmatimonas sp.; assembly: GCA_035638935.1. Lineage (GTDB taxonomy): Bacteria > Gemmatimonadota > Gemmatimonadetes > Gemmatimonadales > Gemmatimonadaceae > Gemmatimonas. The sequence goes on from DASQZA010000035.1 coordinate 9,313, forward strand.
CGCATTCGGCGGCGGCGCGCTCACGGTAAGCGGGGCAGGTATCCTGACGGCACCAGAGAATAGCGCGCTCACCATCGCGCGGCCGAGTCGCATCACATCGATCCTCGCGCGCGACGATCACACGGTACTCACTGCACGCCAGCGCGGCATGCAGGGCGTGCTGACATGGGAGCGCCGTCTCGGTGCAGAGGCCATGGGGCGCATCCGCGTCGACGGCATCATGCTCACGACACCTGATGGCCTGCGAACGCGCCAGTGGCGCCTCACCTTCGAGCGATCCTGATTATGCGGCTTGGTGGCCAGAAGTTACTTCCCGCGCATTTCGCAATCGTGATTGCGTCGACGGGCGCGTGCGCCTCAACCGGTGCGGCGCCATCGGTCTCGCAAGCGCCGCTCACGTCCAACGCGTGTTTCCCAGTCGAACGGCTCGCCGCGACCGAGCGCGCGACCGCTGAGCGGATTCTGCTCGAGATTGCCGACGGTGAGGGCCTCTACACGCTCGCCGGCGGCATCAAGCCGATATCGAGCGACGTGCGCGACATGGCCGTGCGCATCGCGCCGACGCTCGACACCGCGGCACTCGCGCGCTTGGAGGCGCTGCGACAGGTCGCCGCCGTGCTGACGTGCGGCGACGTCGGCGCGTTCGTGCAGGTGTACACCGCGCCCTCACCCATGCGCGACGGCAGCTCGGCGCGGCAGGCCGCACTCGTGGTGTATCATGGCGCCGCGCTCCGCGCCGCAGTGACGCGGCAAGCTGCGTTCTTCGGTGCACTCGGCGTGACACCATCGGCCGATGCACGCGAGATCGTGGCCGCCGTCGAGAACGCGCCACGCGCGGAGCGGTGGCGCGGCTACGGTTACCTGTTCGGCTACCCCGACGAGGCCGTGGACTTCTTCGTACGGGCCGGCGTGGAGGGAGACAGCACGCGCACACTCGTGCCACGCGATTTCCGGCGCGTCGAGACGTTCCGGAAGCTTCCGGAGCGCGCGGGGGCACCAGCGACCCTGTCTACGCTCGTGTACGCGGTGCCGAAGGGCGCAGCGGAGAGTGCGGGTGATCGTGCACTGCGCGAGCGCGCGGCGCCGCACTACGCGCGGTACGTGTCGGAGCGCGCGCGCCATGTGCGCGGCGACTCGACGGGTGCGATCGCGCTCTGGCGGGCATGGCTGATGCGATAGCGCCCCACGTCCGATTGCGCAGACCTACGATCTTTTGTCGGATCACGGGCTGTCGTGCCTCTGCTCTCCCTGCATCTCGTCGGGCGTGCCGTGCGAGACGCGGCGCG
>DASQZA010000036.1:0-2218 GCA_035638935.1 Gemmatimonas sp.
TTGATGGCGGGAATGGCGTCCAACGCGGGTGCCGCGCGCACGTGGGATCGTCCTGTTGAGGCGGTGCCAGACGATCGTCACGACCTCGAGGACGGCGACGCGCGTCTATTGATCGTGGAAGACGATCCGCACTACGCCCGCGTGCTCGTCGACCAGGCACGAGCGCAGGGGTTCAAGACCCTCGTCGCAGCACGAGGGGCCGATGCGCTCGCACTTGCACGCGAGTATCACCCGACCGCGGTCTCGCTCGACGTCTTCCTGCCGGACATGCTCGGATGGACCGTACTGAGCCAGCTCAAGCAGGATCCGAACACGCGACACATTCCCGTGCAGATGATCACGCTCGACGAAGACCGGCAGCATGGCCTGGCGCGTGGCGCATTCAGCTTCCTGCCCAAGCCGACCACCAAGGACGGGTTGGATGAGGCGCTGCTGCGCATCAAGGCGTACGCCACGCCGCGTCCGCGCCGCCTGCTGGTGATCGAGGACAACGAGGCGGAACAGACGAGCATCGCGGCGCTGCTCGGTCATGACGACGTCGAGATTCACACCGTCGGTACCGGCGAGGCCGCGCTTACCGCGCTACGGGACAGTGTTTACGACTGCGCGGTGCTCGATCTCCGGCTGCCGGACATGAGTGGATTCGAGGTGCTGGAGCACATTCGCGACGACCGCGAGATCGGCGATGTTCCGGTCGTCGTCTTCACCGGCAAGGAGCTCTCGCCCGAGGAGGATGCGCGTCTGCATACGCTGGCTCGCAGCGTCGTCGTGAAGGGCGTCGAGTCGCCGGAACGGTTGCTCGATGAAACTGCGCTGTTCCTGCACCGGGTGCTGGCGAATCTGCCGCCGGACAAGCAGCAGATGCTCGACCGGCTGCACCGCTCGGACGACGATCTCGTCGGCAAGAAGGTGCTCGTCGTCGATGACGACATCCGCAACATTTTCGCCCTCAGCAGCGTTCTGGAGCGGCGCGGGATGGACGTGCTCACCGCCGGAACGGGACATGAGGCGATTGCCATGCTGGAAAGCACCTCCAACGTTTCCATCGTGCTGATGGACATCATGATGCCGGAGATGGACGGCTACCAGACGATGCAGGTGATTCGTCAAAAGCCAGACCTGCGTCGCCTTCCGATCATCGCCCTGACGGCCAAGGCGATGAAGGGCGACCGCGAGAAGTGTCTCGAGGCGGGTGCGTCGGACTATCTCGCGAAACCCGTGAATACGGAGCAGCTGCTGTCGGCGCTTCGCATGTGGCTCCACCGGTGACCTACACGTCGCAGTTCAACGATCCGGTACCGGCGCTGCTGGATCGCGCGCCGGTGGTACGGCCGCCTGGCGAGCGGGTGAACATTCTGCTCGTGGACGATCAGCCGGGAAAGCTGCTCGCCTACGAGGCCATTCTCAGCGAACTCGGCGAGAACCTCATCAAGGCCAGCTCAGGGCGTGAGGCGCTGGACCATCTGCTGCGCACGGACATCACGATCGTGCTGATGGACGTGAGCATGCCGGAGCTCGACGGCTTCGAGCTGGCGGAGATCATTCGCGGTCATCCGCGATACCAGAAGACGGCGATCATCTTCGTGTCCGCCGTGCATCTGACCGACGTCGACCGCCTCAAGGGGTACGAATCGGGCGCTGTCGACTATGTGTCCGTACCCGTGGTGCCGGAGTTGCTGCGCGCCAAGGTGAGCGTGTTTGCAGAGCTGTACCGCAAGACGCGCGAGCTGGAGCGGCTCACGCAGGAACTCGAACGCCGAGTCGAGGAGCGCACGGCCGAACTTCAGGAGTCGGTTGCGCGGCAGACCGAACTGTCGGAGCAGTTGCTGGAAGCAGACCGGCGGAAGGACGAATTTCTCGCGCTGTTGGCGCACGAGCTTCGGAACCCGCTCGCCCCGGTGCGCAACGCGGCCGGCATCATGCGAATCAAGGCAAAGCATGATCCGGAGTTGATCTGGTGTCATGAGGTGATCGAGCGTCAGGCAAAGCAGCTCGCGCGACTCGTGGACGACCTGCTCGACGTGTCGCGTATCACGCGCGGAAAGATCAAGCTGCGTCCGGAGAACGTGAGCATATCGCAGATCGTGACCAATGCGATCGAGACGAGCCGGCCGGTGATCGATTCCATGCGCCATGCGCTGCACATCGTCGAACCTCGCAAGCCCGTGCACTTGCGGGGCGATCCGACGCGGCTCACCCAGGTCGTGGCCAATCTGCT